>ONPA01000060.1 GCA_900319575.1 uncultured Desulfovibrio sp.
CCGGCGTCATTCTCCATATGGATACGGGTGATGCCGATCTTCTTCGGACCGTTCTGGGTTTCGATTTCCAGCCAGCCGTGCTCGCAGATGGGCAGGTCGAACTGGGAAATCTGGTAACCGGACGGGAGATCCGGATAAAAGTAGTTCTTGCGGGCGAAAACGGAGCTCTGGTTGATGTGGCAGTGCGTGGCCAGACCCACCAGGGTGGCGTAATGCACGGCCTGGGCATTGACCCTGGGCAGGGCCCCGGGCATGCCGGCACAGACCTCGCAGGTATTGGTGTTCGGCGCTTGGCCGAAAGTATTCGGACAGGAGCAGAACAGCTTGGACTTGGTCGAAAGCTGAACATGCACCTCGAGGCCGATGACGGCTTCATAATCAGGCATGATCCAAAACTCCTGGGGGGCGGCTTTGTAAGCCGCACGGTGAAAGTGAACGCGCCGGGAACCGCGGAAGCGGCCCCGGCCTGAAACGCGTGCGAAAAATTCCGGCGGTTATATTAACGGCTCGCGAGCTGGGCGTCAAAGTATTTGCCAACGCCGTAGCTGCGGCGCCTGAAGAAACGCTCGGGCGCGGGGCCGACAATCTGCATCTCGGGATTCTTTCTGAGCACGTCCTGGGCGATATGCATCTCCTGGGTGCAGCCGGTCGAGAAGGTGGAATCCTTGCCAATCCATTTCTGGGGCACGTCACGGCCGAGCAGCGCGAAGCCTTTCTCGATGTCCTCGGCTGTCTGGAAGCGCCAGACTGTGATGTAGCCGCTTCTCTGGACGCGCTCCCACATGAACATGAGGTCGTCGCCGTCCATGCCTTCCACGAAATGTTCGGCCGGGTTGATGATGTAGGCCTCGGGCATGCGTTTTCTGAGATCGCCGACAAAGGCGTTGACGAGACTCGTGGCCGTCTTCGTCTCGCCGGGAATGGAGCCGATGACGCAGCTGTAAAAGACAACGGGGCGGTTCTTCGCGCGGGCCTCGCGCATCTCCTCGATGATAGCGTCGGAAAGCGCGTTGATTTCGGCCTCGGAGAACTTGCGCTCCGCGGGATCGTGGGGGCGGAAGCGGACATCAAAGCCGTCCCTGTCTTCCCAGAAGCAGAGAATGTCGCGGGTGAAGGACACGCTGGTATCAATAAGGCGGAAGCGCTTGCGCCAGCCGTGGGCGATAACGAGATCAGACTCCTTCCAGGCTCTCGAGAAGGTCACGCTGACGCGGGCCAGATTGAGGCGCTCGCGGGTGCCGTCACTGATGACCACGAGGCGCCACTCGCGCAGGGCCTTCAGGAGGTCGTTCTTGGAGATGGAGGGATTCGTGATCACGTGGGCGCCCCGGAGGGCCTCGCGCAGGTCGTCGTTTTCCTGGACGTCCTGCATGGTTGGCGAATGGAAGTAAAAGCCCTCCTTCACGGCGTAAATAACCTTCAGGCCGTGCGCTGTGAAGAAATGGGCGAGGCTGAGATCGTAGAGCGTGCCGCCGTCCGCGTCGGAGAGGAGAAGTATGGTGGATCCGGGCCTGCCGAGCACATCGAGCGCGGAGCCGAGAGCTTCCATTTTGTTCTCCGCTTCCGCGAAGTGCCGGCGCAGTTCCTCCCCTGAGGGAAAGTTTTCGGACCAGGCGCGCACGTTGGCCATGAGGCTCGCGTATCTCGCGAGGACGAGCAGATGGAGATGCCTGTTCATATCCCGGATGGTCTTCATACCGGGGAAGCACTCGGCCGGAAGATACTGGAGCTCGCGCGTCACCGTGTCGGAGGAAAGCGTGCGCTTATGCCTCGCGATGGCCTCAGCCCTGCGCTCCACCCAGGGATCAAAGGGGCCGTTCAGGGCGGTGACGTACGCGACAAGGCGCTTTACCACGCGGGAGGGAATGACATTGTGCGAGCTCACGTAACGGTCGAAGCGGTAGCGGCAGAAGCCGCGTATGCGCTCCCGCTCGGACTCGGGGTACGGCATCGTATCCAGGATGGACATGACCATGCGCCAGGCGCGCTCGTACTGGTGCTTCAGATTGTCGGAGAGCGTATCCTGGCAGAGGTCGAAGAAAGTGGTGTCGCGGCAGGGAAGGAAGGGCTGATCGTGCTCGAGATGCACCATGAAGCGGAGCTGCTCGCGGCTCGCCGTGATTTGCGGGTTCATGGAATGGAGGAGATTGTTGTCGAGCAGGCAGTTGAAGAGCCAGGCGTCAAAACCGGCGTCGCTGCTGCGGGTGCGCAGGTCTCTGAGGCGCGTCACGGATACGTTCATAAATGCGGGAATCCTTTATCTGTCGTGGAGTGTCAGGGGAAAAAGCTATGACTGGGTATTTTCCCTGTGGCGGACGGGATCAGCCAGAATGAAGCTGCGGGTCCTCAGGCGCTCGAGGAAGGAGATGCCCCTGCCCTTGAAGAGGACGGCATCGGCTATGCTCTGCACCTCGAGGATGTCATGGGTCTGCATGAGCTGGCCTTCCTGGCCGTCCACGGTGAGGTAGCTCTCCGTGGTGCCGGGCTTGAGCTCAAAGCGGAAGATGGTGGCGCAGGGAAAAACCATGGGGGGGATGGTGTTGAGGAAGGGGCAGATGGGCACGAAGGCCACGCCCCTGATCTCGGGGGAAAGGAGCGGACCGCCTGCGCCGACGGAATAGCCGGAGCTGCCGATGGGGGTGCTCAGAAGGAAACCGTCGGCGCGGACCGAGCCCATGAGTTCGTTATTGACGAAAATATCGGCGCAGACAAGCCTCGCCATGGCCGCGCGGGAGAGCACGACGTCATTGACGGCGAAGCCTTTCCCCACCACGTGGCCGTAGCGCGTAAGCTGCCAGGCGAGGGCCGTGGTGCGGCGGCAGTAGTCCGTGTCGAGCACTTCCTCAAGGCCTTTTTCCCAGTCCTCGGGCTCGATGTCGGAGAGAAAGCCAACGCGGCCGAAATTGATGCACACGAGCGGGATCTCCAGGCCCACAACCTTTCTCGCGACGCCGAGTATGGTACCGTCGCCGCCGAGCACGACAATGAGATCCACCGGCGGGGTGAGATACGGAGCGAGCTCGAGCCCCGCGAAAAGCATCTGCACATGGGAGCCCCTTTTCCTGAGCCACTCGCAGATGGTTTTCCCGAGAGCCGCGGCTGCGGCCACGCGGGCCTTGACGACAACAAGGATATTTCTGACCGGTTTTTCGCTCATGTCTCCCTCCCTATACCGCCCGGCGTGCGCGGGCAAGCGGAAAGAACGGAAGTATCTTCCGCCTGCGCGGCGGTTGACGCACGGCACTCCTGCCTTATCGTTAGCATGAGGCGCATTTCTTGAAAAGCGCTTCTCTTTGCTTTATCTTTTCACTTTGAAATAAAACCTCAACCATACGTTCTTTTTGAACCGGAGGACCGGAAATGGCTTTCCAGCTGCAGTATAAGGACGACAGTCCCGACATCATAGCCGATCGCGCGAGGATGGGTACGGAAGTACGTGAAAGCTTTTTCGATCTCTATTCCGAAGACCTGAAGGAAGCCTCGAAGGTACTGGCCCTGGCCTTTGCCGGGGAGCGGCGCGTCTTTCTGTGCGGCACGGGATCGTGCTACGCGGTGGCGGCCCTTCTGCAGGGACGCTTCATCAACCCGCCGCAGGCCGCGCGCGGCCCCCTGCCCGCGGCCCTGCTCTCGGCCCGGCCCATGGGGAATCCCGATCCTCTGGCCGAAGCCGGCGGAACCCGCATTTTCGCGCGCCAGATCGAAGCCTTCGGCGGCGACGGCGACGTGCTCGTTCTCTTCACGCCCGACGGCAACGGCTCCTCCCTCGTGGAGGCCGCGCGCACGGCGAGGGAACAGGGCATGTTCACGCTCGGCGTGAGCGGGGGCGACGGAGGCCGGCTCGCCGACGGCGACCTTCTGGACATCGAACTGAGAGTCCCGAGCATTGAGGAAAGCCTCGTCCTCGAGATGCAGACAGCCATCGCCTGCCTCCTCAGCGAAGTCACTGACTACTATTTATATACAAAACCCGAGATCCTGAAGGAGATACTCGACAGGGGAGTATCCGGACCGCAGGACGAAAACGCAGGAGAATAGTCATGCCCATGTACGAATACCGCTGCAACAAATGCGGCGAAATCTTTGAAGAACTGGTGTCGAGCGACGACGAGAAGGTCCCCTGCCCCAAGTGCGGCAGCACGGAGACGGAAAAGCTTCTGAGCGCCTGCGCCTCGCACACGAAGGGCGGAGCCGTCTCCACCACCTCCGTCACGAGCGCCAACGGCAGCAGCGGATGCTCCGGATGCTCCGGCGGCAGCTGCGCCTCCTGCGGCGGCTGCGCTCACTAGGCGGTCTGACGGCATGTCCAAACTCGTCATCGCCACCCGCGGAAGCCAGCTTGCCCTCTGGCAGGCCAGGCATGTCCGTGACTGCCTTATGGCCCTGGAACCGGGCCTTGAAATAGAGCTCAGCATCATCAAAACCCGCGGCGACAAGATTCTTGACGTGCCCCTGGCCCAGGTCGGGGGCAAGGGTCTCTTCGTCAAGGAAATCGAGGAAGCCCTCCTCGACAGAAGCGCCGACCTCGCCGTGCACAGCATCAAGGACGTCCCCATGGTGCTGCCGGACAGCCTCGTTTTAGGGTGCGTCCCGAAGCGCGAGGTTTTCACGGACTGCCTGTGCTCCGAGAAATATGCCTCTCCTGACGAGCTCCCGAAGGGAGCCCGCGTGGGCACAAGCAGCCTTCGCCGCCAGTCCCAGCTTCTGGCCATGCGCCCCGACCTTGAGATTATCAGCCTCAGGGGCAACGTGGACACGCGCCTTAAAAGGCTCAGGGAAGGCAGGTTCGACGCCATTCTGCTGGCTTCCGCCGGCCTCGTGCGTCTCGGCCTCTCTGCCACGCACATGACGCCCCTCGATCCGGAGAAGTTTGTCCCGGCTGTCGGCCAGGGTGCTCTCGGCATCGAGTGCCGCAGGGATGACGAACGCGTGCTCGGGCTCGTCAAAAGGCTCGAGGACTACGAGACGCGCGTCTGCGTGGAGGCCGAGCGCGGCTTTCTCACCGGTCTCGACGGCGGCTGCCAGGTGCCCATCGGCGCCCACGCCAGGCTTGACGGGGACACGGTGAGCCTTGACGGCCTCGTGGCCGAGGTTGATGGCAGCCGGATCTTCCGCGACCAGCTCTCCGGCCCCGCGGACAGGGCCCGGGAAGTGGGCCTCACCCTCGCTGACACCCTCAAAAAGGCGGGCGCGGGGAAAATCCTCGAGCGCCTCTACGGCTCGGGAGCGGCAGCGCCCGGAAAATAAAAACGACAGGCGGGGCAGCCCGCCTTTTTTTCACCAGGAACAGCAATCAGCGCACGGATGCCATGGCAACTATAGATCCTCTCCCTTCTTCCAAGCTTCACGCCACCTACGATCCCGCCCTCATTCCCGCAGACGACAGCACCGGAATACGTCCGGCTCCCATGGAGGGGCGCACGCCCATCCAGGACAGGGCCATGAAGGCCCTCGACGTGGCCCTGAACATCAGAAGCTGCGGCTTCAACGTCTACCTCGCGGGCGACTCCTATCTCGGGCGCCAGTACATGCTCACCCAGTACCTGAGGCCCGTGGCCAGGAAAGCCGCCACGCCGCCGGATCTCGTCTACGTCTACAACTTCCAGACCCCGGACAGCCCGGCGCTCATCTCGCTTCCCGCGGGACAGGGACGCCGCTTCCGCCAGGCCATGGAGGAGTGCGTCAGGGACATTGACCGGGACATGGACCGCCGCCTCGCGGGCCAGCGCTTCTCGAAACAGCGTGAGAAGCTTCTGACCGACTACCAGGTCGAGCGCACCCAGCTCATCCACCGCATGAACAACGTGGCCGAGCACAAGGGCTTCAGCCTCGACATCGACGAGTCCGGAAACATGACGCTCTATCCGCTCGTGAAGGGGCGCCGCGTGTCCCAGGACGACTTCGAGAGTCTCGACGCGGGGATCCGCATCGCCCTGAAGCACAGGGGAGAGGCTGTGGCGCAGCATATGTCCGGCCTCGTGCACGCCCTCACAAAGATGGAAGAGGGATACGTGAACCAGGAGAAGGTCCTCGAGAAAGCGGCCATGAGCGCCGTGCTCGACGCCGTGCTCGAGCCTTTGCGCAAGCGCATGGAGAAGATCACGGACAGCGCCGCGCTCTCCCGCTTCTTCCAGGATCTCAGGGAGGACATCCTCAAAAATACGGATTCCTTCATCGGCAGGCAGGCCGATCCCCAGCCCCAGACGGACGGACGCCAGGATCCCGGGCAGCCCCAGCCCGCGAGGGACACGGTGCGCTCCCGCTACAGGGTCAACGTCTTCGTGGACAACGCCGAAACGAAGGGCGCGCCCATCGTCATAGAGGATCACCCCACTACGGCCAATCTCCTGGGCTGCATCGAGCGCGAAAGCGAGCTCGGCACCCTGGTCACGGACTTCACCCTCATCAAGTCCGGCAGCATCCATCGCGCCAACGGCGGATTTCTCGTCCTGCACATGGACGATCTCATGCAGCACCCGGCTGCCTGGGAGGGCCTCATGCGCGCCCTCAAGGCCAGCGCCGCGAGGCTC
>ONPA01000015.1 GCA_900319575.1 uncultured Desulfovibrio sp.
CTGCAGTGGCTGCGTGGATGCCAATAGAGCTATTCTGAAAAAATATGCTCCGCCTATGCGCGAAAGCCGGACGTCCGGGCGCGCATCAGGAAGTACGGCATTGGCGGAGAAGACGCCACTGAAATAAGCGGGGAATAGTATACCCGTTAAGAGCAGTGTATTTTAGATAACCAAATCCCACGCTTGCAGGTTTGTCTGCCTGTGTCAGCTGTGGGATAATTTTATCCTGGAAGAGGAGAGACTCTTCCTTTTTTGTACCAGAATGACGCCTCACACTAGCGGCTGAAGGGCACCGGATGGCCTTTCAGCGGGGATTCCCTGTCAGCATAATTTTTGCAAGTACTTCCCGTATCAGGAAAAACGCTGACGGGGGAAGGTATGTATTCGCTTGTTGAAGACAGGGACGTGGTCAATACGTGGATGGAACGCTACGGCGTCAGGTTTGGCATTTATAAGAATGGGACGTTCAGGGAACAGCTTTTTCCCTTTGACGCCATTCCCCGCGTCATCTCCGCAAAGGACTGGCTGAGGCTCGAGAAGGGGCTGAAGCAGCGCGTAGAGGCCCTCAACCTTTTTCTGGCTGACATTTACGGCCCCTGTCACATTCTGAAAAACGGCATCGTTCCCGGGGATTTCGTCTTCTCTTCCAGGGGGTATCTGCCACAGTGCAGAGGGATCACGCCTCCTTTCGGGGTGGCCGCGCACATAGCCGGCATTGATCTCGTGCAGGCTGAGGATGGCAGCTGGTTTGTGCTGAAAGATAACCTGCGCCTCCCGTCAGGGGCTTCCTATCCCATGATAGCCCGCACCATCACGAAGCGCGTGAATCCGGAAACATTCTCGGTTAATGATGTGGCCGACAATAGTGACTATCCCCAGATGCTGAAATCCATCATGGATTTAATGAACGGAGGAAGGGGGCTTAACGTCATTCTGACGCCGGGAAGGTACAATTCCTCCTTCTTCGAACATTCCTATCTGGCAGAGCGCATGGGAGCCACGCTGGCTTTTCCCGGGGATCTCATGGTGGATGGCAATGAGCTCTACTATCGTGGGCTCTTCAAGAAGTGGCTGCGCGTGGGCGCTGTATACCGCCGCATTCCCGATGAAGATCTGGATCCGCTCATCTTCCAGCCGGATTCCCTCCTCGGCGTGCCCGGTATCATGCATGTCTATGCGGCGGGCAACACCGCCATCATCAACGCTCCGGGCAACGGCGTGGCCGATGATAAAGGTGTTTACTATTTTGTACCAAAAATGATCCGCTACTATCTCGGAGAGGAGCCCATCCTCCAGAACGCCCCCACTTACCTGCCGTATTACGCAAAGGACAGGGACTATATTCTCAAAAATCTGCAGAAGCTGGTTATCAGGGACGTGAGGGGAGCAGGCGGATACGGTACGATGTTTGGACGTGATTTCACAGTTGGGAAACTGGGTGAACTGAAGCGCCTCATCAGGCAGGATCCGCGGCGCTGGATAGCCCAGGAAGTTATTAATTTCCGGGAACTCGAATGCCTCGGGGGACAGGCAACGGTTATGAGAAAGGCCGCTCTCAGGGCTTTCGTGCTCTCCGGCAGGGACACCGTGGTCTGGAAGAGCGGGCTCACCCGTTTTTCCGGAAAGGAGAATTCCTTCATGGTCAGTTCCGCCCAGGGCGGGGGCTTCAAGGACACGTGGGTTCTGAATTCGTAATGCCGCAGGAATTATTTACATTTGTATTTTTTTATTTACATATGTGAGGAGAGCTTTCCCCATGTCCTATGCCACTTCGCCGGCCAAAGCCAATCACCTCTTCTGGCTCGGGCGTTATGCGGAACGCGTTTACACGACCCTTGCACTTCTGCGCTCCTCCCGCGACGGGGAGACTGACGGGAACAGGGGCGCCGTGGCGTGCTGCTTCGCCAGACTTGGCTGTCCCCTGGAATACGGCTGTACTGAAGAACAGGCCATACTGCGTTTTCTGTACGATCCGGAACTTGCCGGTTCCCTGCGCCAGAGCCTTGAAAGCGCCTACGAGAACAGCATCGTGCTGCGTGAAGATCTGTCAACGGAAAGTCTTTCGTACATTTATCTCTGCCGGAAACATATCAACGCCCTGGCTGAGAAAAAGGAACGGAACCTGTTTTCCCTGCAGCCCATTTCCGATGATATGCTGGCGTTCTGGGGCGCCGTGGCCGAACGTCTTTACGAGCCGCTGCCCCTGAAAATTACCATGCTTGGAAAGCATGTGGAATATCTGGATCTGCACATGCGCTTCCGCTATCCCTACGCGCGCTGCAAGCAGGCCTGGAAACATCTGTGTTCGTACATGGATAAACTGGACGGACTGGTTGATCAGGACTCCTTTGACCAGCTGGGCGGATTTTTCCGGGAGGCCTTCGGGGAAGCCGTCTATCCGCAGAACCTCATCTCGGCAGTGAACACGCTCGTTACGGTATGACTGCCGGAGGCGTGCCTCTCTGCCTCTTCCTTCAGCGCTGTCATCCGCGGCATGAGGCTTTGCGGGCTGTGGGGGCTGTTCCGTACGGTGCAGGGGAGAGGAGTCCTGCCTGAAAGAATACATCCGGAAGCTCTGCCGTTTATGGAAAGCTGGAGGAAAAGGCGGATATTATCTTCTATCAAATCGTCGGTAATTTTTTATATTGTTCGTATCGCCTAATCCGGAGAGAGCAGGCGTGACTGTTCTGCCGTACACGGTCATGAGACAGCCGGGTTCCTGTGGTGCGGCTTTTCAGAACGACAACCGGCATAGAGGGAAAACGGCGGCATTTTCCTTCCATGCCGGTCAGAGCATAGTCTGGATCAGGAATCCGGGGGACTGCTTTGCGTGGCTCTCTGCGCTTCATGGGCAGGGCGTTTCAGCTGACAGACACTGCCCGGCTGCCGGTCAGCGTGGTTTCCGGAGTGGCCTGCTGACTGTCAGGGCAGACAGAGGAGTACGGGTGGAACGGAGAGCCGCAGAAGCAGCCCGTGCATCAGTTTTCCGGGGGCGTTCCCGCCGCCGTTCTGGCTATGTCCTCCGGGCTGATGTCCCGTACGGCGTCCTGCAGGCCCGCTTTCCGGAGAGCCGCAGCGATAACGCCCTCATCAAGTCTGAGTCCGGTAAGAACACGTTCGATGGTTTCGGCGTCAACGCTGGCGAAGAAATCGCCCGTGATGTGCACTTCGCTGATGAGTCCGTGCCGCGTCTCGAGATGCATTTCCAGAGTGCCTCCGGCAAAATGCCCGCTGCGGATCATGCTGCAGGCAGGATTTCTGCCGAATCTGGCTTCCCAGGAATAGAAATGCGTGTTTCCGAGTTCTTTTATACGCGCCAGATCGCTGTCAGTGAGTCTGAGAACAGAGATATCCCCGCCGCAGACTTCCTCAATCATACGTCTTCTGAATTCTTCGCCGCTCATACCGGGCAGGAAGGTACTCAGGTTCACCACGCGGTCATGGATGGATTTGATGCCCTTCGACTTCATTTTCCAGTCTTTGACCGTGGTAGCGCGTACCATCTGGTCTATGTCTGTCTCGAAGAGAAGGGAGCCGTGATGAACGGTAGCGGCTTTGGTCATATACTGGGCCGTGCCCGAGAACTTGCGGCCTCCTGCGAGAATATCGTTACGTCCGCTGAGCTCTGCGGGGACACCCAGGGCCTTCAGGCTCCGGAGGATGGGCTTGAGGAACTCGGAAAAATGGATCGAGCCGCTGCCTGGCACGATGAACGTGTACTGCCAGGATCCGCGATCCGTGTAGATGGTTCCGCCGCCGCTCATACGCCGCACGATGGTGATGCCGTGCGCGTCCGCGAAGTCCCTGTCGATTTCCTCGAGCGTGTTCTGGTATTTGCCCACCATGAGCGTGGGCGGGGTGTTCCAGAAGAGGAAGACGGGCTCTTTCTGCAGGTGTTCAGTGGCCAGGTAGTATTCCAGCCCGAAGGCGCTGAAGCAGTCTTCGGGTTCGCGTTCGGGCATCAGCATGAGCGTTTCCTGCGTACTTCGTCGAGCGCTTCCGCGGCCATATAGGAAGAGCGTACAAGCGGGGAACTCTCCACAACGGCATAGCCCATGGAGAGGCCTTCCTGCTTCAGTCTTTCGAATTCGGCGGGTTCCGCGTAGCGCGCAAGCGGCCAGTGCTTCGGGCTGGGCTGCAGGTACTGGCTGATGGTGAGGATGTCGCAGCCCGCGGCGAGAGCATCGCGCATGAGAGTTCTGACCTCTTCGTCCGTCTCGCCAAGACCGAGCATGAAGCCCGTTTTGATAAGTGTTTTCGGGCTGAGGCAGCGTGCGGCGCGCAGAACTCCCAGGGATCTGTCGTAATCACCCTGGGGCCGCACTTTGGGGAAGAGGCTGCGGACCATTTCCATATTGTGGTTGAGGACGGCAGGGCCCGAGTCGAGCACAAGTGAAAGCGCGTCCTCACTGCCGCCGAAGTCCGAGATGAGGGTCTCGATGGTGGCCTCGGGCAGAGCCTTCCGGACAGTGCGCACGATGGCGGCCATATGCGCAGCGCCGCCGTCGGGCAGATCATCGCGCGTGACCTGGGTGATGACCACGTGCCTGAGGTTCAGCGCCTTTGCGGCTTCGGCGATGTGTTCCGGCTCAGCCGGATCAGGAGCTGCAGGTCTGCCGCAGTCGATATTGCAGAAGCGGCAGTTGCGGGTGCAGCGGCTGCCCAGGGCAAGAAAGGTGGCCGTGCGCCTGTGAAAGCATTCGCCCATGTTGGGACAGTTTGCGGCATGGCAGACCGTGTTGAGATGCTGGTTTTTAAGGATATCCGCCACGCGGGCCACGTCGCTGCTGTTGAAGCGGACTCTGAGCCAGTCGGGTTTTCTGAGCATGGCCGCTACTCGATTTCAGCGATGGCCGATCCGCAGGTGACCTCGTCCCCCTCGTCCACGAGGTGGCGCCCCATGACGCCGTCCCTGACGGCCTCGATCTGGCTGACAACTTTGTCCGTCTCGATTTCAAAAATGGGTTCGCCCTTTCTGAAGGCCTCGCCGGGTTCTTTGAGCCAGGCAGCGAGAACGCCGGACTTCATTTCAGGACGAAGGCTGGGCATAGTGAGAGTCTCAGACATGAAACAATATCCTTACTTGGGGTTAAAAGAGGAATGGAAGAAAAGTGCTGTCTATGCCGCATTCTGACAGCACACGGGCAATCGTGTCCAGATCAAGTTTCTGCCCGATGAGCTGTTCCGTAAGAACCGGACACCCGGGGGAGAAGGACGCGTCCAGAATGACGCCGTTTTTTGCCCCGTACGCGACGCGCACAACGGGCACCGTCCTCTGGCCCGGCCAGTTTTTTCCCCATTCTGCGCTGCGGCTGTAGGTGAAGGCAGGGCTCTTGCCGTAGGTCCAGTCCCAGGATGCGTATTTTTCCCGGGCCAGGCGTGCGATATCTCCGCCAGCCTCCCCGGGAAGAGCTCCGTGATGGGCGCCGAGCCGCTGCGTCAGGGCATCGGTGAACGCGTGGAGAAAATCATCTGCGGAAGCGAAGGGCGAGGCCATGTGATCGCGCATATTGGTGACCGG
Source organism: uncultured Desulfovibrio sp. (assembly GCA_900319575.1). Taxonomy (GTDB): domain Bacteria; phylum Desulfobacterota; class Desulfovibrionia; order Desulfovibrionales; family Desulfovibrionaceae; genus Desulfovibrio. The sequence goes on from ONPA01000015.1 coordinate 5,522, forward strand.
AGCGGGCTTTGAGGCTGTTCCCTTGGTGGTGAACCAGGCCCTGCGTCCACGGGTGAGGGTGCGCAGAGCGTCAAGGTCGCTTGAGTAAAGCAGCGTGGCATGGTGCATGACGCGGCCGTGCGCGGCGCGCTGGGCGCTTCCTGAAACCTTCAATCCGTCCACGGCGATGTCACTTTCGCCGCTCAGATCTGCGGGAATGCCGAGAGAGCGGAGCGTTTCGGTTACAGGCGCTATGAAGGAGGCGTAGTCGCGATCATAGGGCGAACCGTTCCGGATAATGGTGTAGTTCACGTTTCCCAGGTCGTGATAGACGGTGCCGCCGCCGGAGGGGCGCCGTATGACGGGGATGCCGCGGTGTCCGGCTTCGGGTACGGATACCTCGGCGAAGACGTTCTGAAAGCGTCCACAGACCACGGCGGGCGCGTTGCGCCAGATGAGGAGAACGTCATCTTCTGTGACATGGTCAAAAACGTATTCCTCAAAGGCCTGGTTCCAGGCCGGATCCAGTGAATCATTGGTAAGATAGAGCATGGGGCCTCGTCTGAAAGAGTATCGGAGCAGGGGGATTTCTATCCCGCAGGAGCCGGCGGAGCAAGCCGTTTTGTCAGTGTTGACACAGAACAGACTCCGTTCTGTCAAAAGCCGCGGTTAGCGTGAGAAAGACTGAAATTTTTTCTGAGGTTTCTCCCGTTGTTTCTGGCGCCCGGACATTTTTTGGGTGCAGTGGATAATTTGCAACAAGGATGGTGTTTTCATGCACAAAAGTGCGGTTCTGGCGGCGTCTGCCGCTCTGGGGCTGGCGTTCGCATACGCCGGCAGTGTCTATTCTGCCCCTTCCATTTACCCAGCGCGCCGTAAAGCCTCACCCTTCAGGGCGGGGATATAAGGCGCACCATAACTGGAATTTTTGCCTTTAATTGGGCGTTCGTTGAGCTTCGATATACTGCCGCAGAACAGA
>ONPA01000236.1 GCA_900319575.1 uncultured Desulfovibrio sp.
GACATCTCTTCGGAGATGGCGTAGACCACGCACATCAACGGGGTTGTAGCTCAGTTGGGAGAGCGCTTGAATGGCATTCAAGAGGTCGTCAGTTCAATTCTGTCCAGCTCCACCAGATTAAGAAGAGGCCTGCATCGGAAGATGCGGGCCTTTTGTGTTATCCGCAGAAAATGGTTTTTTCTCCGGTTCAGCTGCCTGCCGGGATGGCGGCCCTGCCTTTTCCCGCGGAGCGAAGGTTTTTGAAGAAAAAGTTTGACAAAATCCGGAGAAAGGGTATTGTTCACCTCACCCATGGGGTTGTAGCTCAGTTGGGAGAGCGCTTGAATGGCATTCAAGAGGTCGTCAGTTCAATTCTGTCCAGCTCCACCAGACGAAAAGAGGCCTGCATCGAAAGATGCGGGCCTTTTCTTTTTGCGTATCTCTCCGGAAGGGAGTGACGAAAAAAAGCCCCGGAAAACCGGGGCTTTTTTCGTTTTAGGCGTTGTATTTTTCCTGGATGGCGGCAGCCGCGTCTTCGACACCCCCGCGCATTTTAGCGCGTTCGGCCCCGATGCGGTCCCGCAGGGCGCTGTCGCCGAGGGCGAGGATCTGGGCAGCGAGCCAGGCCGCGTTGCGCGCGCCGGCCTTGTCGCAGGCCACGGTGGCCACCGGGAATCCCGGAGGCATCTGGACTGTGGAGAGCAGGCTGTCCATGCCGCCGAAGGCGGTGCCGGAGATCGGGATACCGATGACCGGGACAGTGGTGCGGGCGGCGACGGCGCCGGCGAGGTGGGCGGCCATGCCGGCCGCGCAGATGAAGACCCTGCAGCCGGAGGCCTCCTGCTCGCGGACGATCTTTTCGGTCCTTTCCGGAGTGCGGTGGGCGGAAGAGACTGTCATGAAGAAACTGATGCCGAGTTTTTTCAGAACCTCGGCGCAGGGGGCGACTTTTTCCTCATCGGATTTCGACCCCATAATAATGCAGACGGAAGCCATGGATACCTCCTATTTGCCTTCAAGATGGCGGATACCCTTCATGCCGATATCCGTGCGGTGGAAACTCTTCGGCATGGAGATGCGGTTCACGGCCCTGTAGGCCCTGTCCTGCGCGTCCTTAAGGCCGTCGCCGAGGGCGGTAACGCAGAGCACGCGGCCGCCGTTCGAGAGCACCTGGCCGCCGCTGAACTTCGTGCCGCTGTGGAAGACCTTGACGCCGTCCTCGGACTCGGCCTCCTTAAGGCCGGTGATGGGCATGCCCCTGTCGTAGCTTTCGGGATAGCCTTCGGCCGCCACGACCACGCCCAGGGCGGATTTCGGCGAGAAGGTCACGAGAGAGGGATCCAGGTTGCCGCGGGTGCAGGACAGCATAATTTTGACGAGGTCGCCGTCGAGCCGCATGAGCAGGGGCTGGCATTCGGGATCGCCGAAACGGACGTTGTACTCGAGGACTTTCGGGCCGTCCTTTGTCATCATAAGGCCGGCGTAGAGCACGCCCACGAAGGGATGATTTTCGCCGGCGAGGTGTTTGATGACGGGGCGGATGACGAGATCGGTCATCTTCTCGAGTTCGCTGTCGGGCAGGATGGGGGCCGGGCTGTAGGCGCCCATGCCGCCGGTATTGGGACCTTTGTCGCCGTCATAGGCGGCTTTGTGGTCCTGGGCTGAAGGCAGGGGCACGGCGGAGAGGCCGTCGCAGAGGCAGAGGAGGGAAACTTCCTCGCCTTCAAGGCATTCCTCGATGACGACCTGGCGTCCGGCGTCGCCGAAGACGTGATCCTTCATGATGGCGTCCACGGCCTGCAGGGCCTCTTCCGTGGTACGGGCCACGACGACGCCCTTGCCGGCGGCGAGGCCGTCAGCCTTGATGACCAGGGGAGCGCCGCGGTGGGCGACGAAGGCATGAGCCGACTCGGCGTCGTTGAACACGGCGCATTCGGCAGTGGGCACGCCGGCCTTCTTCATGAGATCCTTGGCGAAATATTTGCTGCCTTCGAGCTGGGCGCAGTAGCGGTCCGGACCGAAGCAGGGGATGCCGGCCACGTTCATGGCATCGGTGATGCCGAGCACGAGGGGAAGTTCGGGACCGGGGACAACCAGGTCGACCTTTTCCTCTCTGGCGAGCTTCAGAAGGCCCAGAATGTCGTCGGGCTTCACGTCGGCGCTGCGCACGCCGTCAAGC
>ONPA01000023.1 GCA_900319575.1 uncultured Desulfovibrio sp.
ATTTCGACTACGGGGCAGCCTGCGGCGTCACAGGCGCGGACCCATTTTTCATCGCCGGGCAGCGTGCCCAGCACGGGAGGCAGGAACACAGCGTCATAACCGCGGGCCTTGCGCGCCAGATCGGCGAGCAGAACTTCAAAGCCGCTTCCATCGCAGGCGCGGGCCACGTCCAGGGCAGTCAGCGCGCGGTAGCCGGAATGCACCGGGCTGTCCAGGATGGCGGAAGAAAATTCCACGCCTTCGAACTGGGGTCTCGTGGCGAAAACCTCTGCGGGCAGGGATGGCATGCAGTCGCGCACGCCGTCCACGCCGCAGACCAGGATGCGCTTCGCCTTCCCGGCAGAGGCTGCGTCCATGCTCCGCGGGACAAACCCCGTGGCCTTCAGCGTTCCGATGAAGCTCGGCACAAAGGTATTGTCCGAATTCAGGCCGAAATCCCTGTACTTCCAGCCGTCAGCGGCAGCCAGGCGGGACAGGAAGCCAAAAGCCTCGAGGAGCCGGTCTGTGCCGAGCAGACGGTAGGGATGTCCATCAGGAAGTTCATCGATATGCGACAGCGTGCTCCCGGACACGAGGCCTTTCGTGGTACGCCCAAGCACGTCAATGGCGGACGTGCTGATGGAGAGCGCGCCGGCGCCGCGGGAGATGAGCGTGACTTTCTGGCCCTGACGGGCAGCCACAAGAGCGGCCGTGAGGCCGGCCAGACCTCCGCCCACAACGATCGTATCGGCCTTCTGGGTGGACCGGGCGTTCCCGCGTCTTGCGAAGGACGAAGCTTCCGGCATGACTGCTTCAGGAAGCCTGAAATCAGGCGAGAAGCTGCCTTCCACTTCGTTCCTGGCAGCGTCATCGAGAGAGGAATCGAGGGCCAGGTTGGCGCAGTGCACCATGCGCGTCATTTCCATTTCGCGCGCGAGCTGCCCCCAGTAAACGGGGCGCACGCCCTTCCAGCGCTCCTGCACAAAAGCAGCGATATCACCCAGCGGGCCGCCGCTCAGGGACGTGGAGAGGCCGTTCTCGCACAGGCACCCGGCAGCGCGCAGGGCGCAGAAGGTACCCTGGCACGTCCCCATGCCCATACGCGTGGCGAGGCGGATATCATTGAGAGAATGCGTGGAGGGCTTGGCGGCCTGGTACGCGATTTCCTTGAAGGAGACCATCTCGCATTCGCAGAGCAGGGGATTCGGCCTGGTTGAGCCGCTGGCCTTTTCCACGAGGTCGGCGAAGTCGTCGCCAAGGCGGTCGGCCACAAGCCCCACGGTCTGGGGCATGAAGCACTTGCGGGCCCTGGCCCTGGTCTCGGGAGACGGAGGCATGACAATGGGCTCGTCCGCGGTACGGCAGGCGGCCGTGACGCCAAGCTTCCTGCACACAAGGTCACAGACTTTTTCGGCCATGAGCCGGAACGTCGTGAACTTGCCGCCGAAAATGGTCACCATCCCGTCAACGCCTTCCTCTGCGTGATCACTGATGTGGAATCCGCGGCTGGCGGCGCGGCCCTGGGCGCCTCCCGGGGTATAAAGGGGACGCGTGCCGGCAAAGGCGCGAAGGATGCGGAACGAGTCCAGATTGGCGATAAGCGGGCGTCCGCAGTCAAGCAGATGCAGGATTTCGGCCGTGGTAGGCTTGCTTTCAGCCGGATCCTTCACGCTTGTGGACGTGGTACCCAGGATGGTGATGGAGCCGTGAGGCACGAAGATATCGCCGTCCGAACTCTTGTGCAGGCGGTTGATGACCCGGCCCGCGAAACGCTGGTTGAAAATGATGAGCGAGCCCTTGTCGGGTGTGACGGGTATATCCAGTCCGACGAGGCGGGCCACCTGGCCGCTCCAGGAACCGGCCGCGTTAATCACGATACTGCAGGCCACGTGGTATTTTTCGCCCGTGGCCCTGTCGAGCACGTCAACGCCCGTCACCCGGCCGTTGGACGTGGTGATCCCTGTCACGGCATGGTAGGTCAGAGCTTCGCTGCCATAGCGGCGGGCACTCATGACGTTCTGCTGCACGAGGCGGAAGCCATCGATGGTCCCGTCCGGAACACGGAACACGCGCTTCACGTCAGGAGCCAGATCCGGCTCCATGCGTTTCGCTTCGGCAGGATCGATTTCGACAGCATCGATACCTGCCCTGCGGCAGCCTTCAACCCACTTCTCTACATAGGAAGGATCGTCCTTTTCCGTGAGGACGAAAAAGCCGCCCGTGTTCTGCACGCAGCTCTTTCCGATGCGCTTGAGGATGATATTTTCCCTGATGCACTCGGCGGCGGCCTCGTTGTCACTCACGGCATAGCGGGCGCCGCTGTGCAGGAGCCCGTGGAACCGGGAACTGGTTCCGTTTGCGACGCTCCCCATTTCGAAGAGCAGGGCCCTGACACCGCGCATGGCAAGATCCCGCAGGATACCCGTGCCGGTGGCGCCCCCGCCGATAATGACGACTGTGGTTTCCTTCACACTCTCCTCCAAATTTGTCACGTAAAAGACATAGTTATGTCACATCCGTGAATTAAAATAAATTTTTTTGTTGATCAATATTTGCATTTCCAGCCGCTTCCAGAGCGGTTTCAGACACTTTCAGCCGCGGCGCCGGCTCTTGCGCGCCCCCTCCGTTCTTCGTAACCTGCACGGCTCAACCACTGACGAAAAGGAAGGTTACGATGGCTATAGACTGGACGCAGAAAAAATGCGTGGTTCTGGACATGGATGGCACCATTTACCTCGGAGACATTCCCATTCCCGGCGCCGTCAGCGGCATCCTGCGCAACTGGGACAGGCTTGATTTCCGCTTTCTGAGCAACAACACCTCGAAATCACCCCAGACCTACGTCGCCAAACTCAACCGGATGGGCATTCCGGCCCGCCTCGATCAGTTCATCTGCCCCACGGGTCCTCTTGTGGACTATCTCCGCGAAAACGGCTATCGCACCGCCTACGTGGTGGGCAACCGCGACTTTCAGGCCGACCTCGCCCGCCGCATGCCCGAGCTCGTGCAGCAGGAAGAAGGCGCTCAGTGCGTCATTCTGGCCTACGACACGGAAATTACATACGAGAAGATGGCCCGCTCGTGTCTTCTTCTGCAGAAGAAGAACGTCGCCTTCTTCGCCACACATCCCGACTTTGTCTGTCCTTCCCCCGAAGGCCCCCTGCCCGACGTGGGAAGCATGCTTATGATGTACGAGAGCGCCACGGGCCGGCGGCCTGACAAAATTTTCGGCAAGCCTGACCCGAATATTCTTGCCCCTCTTTTCAAACTCTATCCCAAATCAGCGCTGGTCATGTCCGGCGACCGGCTCATGACAGACAAGAAACTGGCTGAAAACGCCGGCATCGATTTTATCCTCGTTTTAAGCGGAGAAGCCACACAGGAGGATCTGAACCGCGAGGCCGTGAAACCCTCCCTCGTTGTCCCGGATCTCGGATGCGCTCTCCCCTAGCCCCTGCAGCATATTGAAGCGCGGGGCCATTCAGGAAAATTCATGGCCAAGGAACTCACCCACGGCAGCCCCGCGCGCCTCATCTTTTTCTTCTCCCTTCCGCTGCTCTGCGGAAACGCCTTCCAGCAGATATACAGCATGGTGGACACGATCATCGTGGGCCGCACGCTGGGCGTCGGCGCGCTCGCCGGCGTCGGCGCCACAGGCAGCATTCTCTTCCTTATCCTGGGCTTTGTCATCGGCATGGCCACGGGCTTCTCCATCATCTGCGCCCAGCGGTTCGGCGCGCGCGACAGACTCGGTCTCAGACGCAGTTTTCTGGCGAGCCTCATTCTGTGTGCGTTCATAGCCGTCGTTATGACAGCCGGCGGGGTAGCCGCAGCGCGCCCCATTCTCGTTCTCATGAACACGCCGGCGGACATCCTCGGGGATGCGGTCTCCTATCTGGAAATCACCATGTGGGGCGTGGGCGTCACTCTGCTCTTCAATATCCTTTCCAGTACCATCACGGCGCTCGGCGACAGCCGGTCCCCGCTCTTCTTTCTCATCATTGCCTGCACGCTCAACATCTTTCTGGATCTGCTCTTTATTCTGTCGTTCGGCATGGGCGTCGGAGGCGCGGCCCTGGCGACTGTGCTTTCCCAGGGCATATCTGCCCTGCTGTGCGCGGGCTTTATCGTTTTCAAAGTACCGTGGCTCCACTTCACAAGCGGGGACTTCCGCCACCTCGGCCGGGCTCTCAACTGGCGCCTTCTCCGTACCGGCCTGCCCATGGGCTTCCAGACTTCCGTCATCGCCATCGGTGTCATCATCATCCAGGCGGCCCTGAACACACTCGGAACCGAAGCCGTTGCCGCGTTCACCTCGGCCCTGCGCATCAACTCCATGGGTGTCATGCCCCTCATGAGCTTTGGTCTCGCCATGGCCACCTACACAGGTCAGAACCTTGGCGCCGGACGGCCGGACCGGATCCTGCTCGGTGTGCGTCATGGCTGTTACCTCGCTCTTGCCTACTCATGCGTCGCCGCGGCCATCGCCTTTCTGGCTGGCGAACCCCTCATGCGCGTCTTCGTGGGCCAGGGACAGGAGAACGTGGTTGGCATGGGCAGCCTCTATCTCAGGGTGCAGGGCACCATGTACTGGGTGCTGGGCCTTCTTTTCATTTTCCGCAATACCCTGCAGGGCCTCGGAAACAGTCTTGTCCCCACGATAGCCGGCATCGGCGAGCTCGTTATGCGCTTCATCGCCGCCTTCTTCGTAATTCCGGCTATAGGTATCATGGGCGTCTGCATCTCGAGTCCCATGGCCTGGGCAGGCTCCTGTCTTCCCCTGGCCATAGCCTACTTTATCTGGCGGCACAGGCGCATCAGACAGGGCGTGCGTCCTGGTGCATAAAAAAAGGCCTTCCCCGGTCTAATCCGGGAAAGGCCTTTTCCTGACCGGCACAGCGGCCGGCGTCTTTTCTGATATTGCTACCGGAAGCCTACTTCAGGGTCTCGGCGAAGAGCTCCACGGGATGCCTGACGGCAACAGCGTCCGCGTTATGGGAGAGCACGTCCTCCATCTGCATCATGCAGGCCGGGCAGCCGGCGGAAACGATGGCAGCTCCGCTCGCGACGATATTGTCGCGCTTGCGCTGGCCAATCTGCTTCGCGAGATCGTAATGATAGAGCGTGAAAGAACCGCCGCAGCCGCAGCAGCGGTCAGCTTCCTTCATCTCCACGAGCCTGTAGGCAGGGTTGGCCTGAATGACAGTACGCGGTTCCCTGAACACGCCAAGCCCCTTCTTCAGGTGGCAGGAATCGTGATAGGTCACGGGTACGGCGTCAGGATTGGTCTGAACGGCCTTCACATCGAGCACTTTCACCATGAACTCGCAGACGTCCATAGCCTTGCCTGCGATTTCGCGGGCCAGGGCCACGGCAGCCGGGTTGATACGCTCGGCGTAGCGGGGCCAGTATTCCCTGATGGTGTCCGTGCAGGAGCCGCAGGGCGTGACGAGATAGTCAAAGCCCGCATCCTCGAGAAGAGCGAGGTTCTTCCTGAGCTCTTTCACCATGCCCTCGGCGTCACCGCTCGAAATGGCCGGGATGCCGCAGCAGGCGAAGTTGGAAGGCATGTACACAGCCACGTCATAGTGGCGGAACACCTTGAGACAGGCAAACGCCATATCGACATAGTATTTGTCACCCATGCAGCCGGGGAAGAAGGCTATCCTGAGACCACCGCTTCTGCGGCTCTCGTTGAGGGAGCCGGTGATGGCGTGCAGGGGACGCACAGGCAGGGAACGGATGTGGCGGTCACCGATAAGCCTGTTGAGGATGGGCGCGCACACGGTCTTTTCCGGCGCTCCCGTGCTCCTGAAGAGCAGGTGGGAAGCAGGGGCACCCACGCGCATGGTGAAGTTGAAGAGATCCGGTTTGGCCAGAAGGATACGGAAGATCATCTTCTTCACCGGATTCAGCCCGAGATAGGCGTACACCAGCTCTCTGGCCTCCATGAAGATATCCATGATGCGCACGCCGGAGGGGCAGTTGGCCTGGCAGGAACCACAGAGCAGGCAGCGGCCGAGTTTGTCGGCAACGGCCTCGGGATCGCGGATGACCTCGTGGGCAAGATTGCCGATGAGCGCCAGCTTGCCGCGGGCCACGTCAGCCTCCATGTGCGTCGCCCCGAACATGGGGCAGACGGCCTGGCAGTTGCCGCACTTCATGCAGAATATCAGCTTGTCGTCCAGGGTCATCAGACGACTGGCCAGCTTTTTCAGTTCACTCATCTCAGGCACTCCTAAATGCCCACGAGTTTGGTGGGATTGAGCAGTCCTTTCGGATCAAGGGCGCGGCGCAGGCGCTGCGAGTAGAGGATGGTGCCGCGGGACGTTTCCTTTTCCATCCACTTGGCCTTGGCCGTGCCAATGCCATGTTCGCCGGAAAGGGTGCCCTGCAGGCTGATGGCCGTATCGAACATCTCGTCGATGGCCATTTCCACTCTGTGGAACTCTTCCTTGTCACGGATGTCGCAGAGGAAGGTGGGATGAAGGTTGCCGTCGCCGGCGTGGCCGAAGGTGCCTACGTCCACGCGGTACTTGAGCTCGATTTCCTTGATGGCCTTCATCATGGCGGGGATCTTGGAACGCGGCACGGTGGCGTCCTCGAGAACCGTGGTGGGCTTTACGCGCGCCAGCACGGGCAGAGCCTGGCGCCTGGCTTCCCAGAGCTTGTTGCGCTCTTCCTGATCTCCGGCGATGTGCACATCCACGGCGCCATGTTCCCTGAGCACGCGCTCAACAGCAGCGCCGTCGTCAGCGACCTGGGCCGGATGGCCGTCAACCTCGATGAGGAGGATAGCGCCCGCATCGCGGGGCAGGCCGATATGCGTGAAGTCATCCACACGGATAATGGTGTTGTTGTCCAGGAATTCAAGGGTGCAGGGCAGGATGTGCTCGGCGATGATACCGGCCACGGCCTCGGCCGCGCCCTGAATGTCCTTGAAGACAGCCATGCAGGCCTTGGAAGCTTTGGGCGGCGGCACGAGCTTCATGACGGCCTGGGTAATGATACCGAGGGTGCCCTCGGACTGGATGAGCATGCCGGCAAGGTTGTAGCCGGTCACGCACTTCACCGTACGGGAACCGCTCTTCACCAGAGCGCCCGTGGCGTCATAGAACTCAACGCCCATGACGTAGTCCTTGGTGACACCGTACTTGAGGCCGCGCAGACCTCCGGCGTTCTCGGCGATGTTGCCGCCGATGGTTGACACGGCCATGGAACCCGGATCCGGAGGATAGAAAAGATTCTTCTGAAGGGCCGCGGCGGCGAGGTCGGCAGTGACGACGCCGGGCTCCACCACCGCGTAAAGATCCTGATCATTGACTTCAATGATGCGGTTCAGGCCGTTCGTCAGAATGACTGCCGTTTCCGTCTTGTCCGGGATGGTTCCACCGGAAAGATTGGTGCCGGCTCCTCGCACGGTCATGGGAATGCCTTCATCGTAGAGCTTCTTTACACACCAGCCGAGCTGCTCGGCTGAGGTGGGACGCAGGACGAAGGAGGGAATAACGGGTTTGAGGACGGCGGCGTCATACGCGTAGGTCTGGCGGTCCGCTTCGGAGGAAAAGACGTTTTCCTTTCCGAGGTACGTCTCAAAGTCCTTAATCAGAGCCTGGCTGGCCATAAATAATTCTCCTGAAAAAGTGTCTGTCTGCCGCTCCGGCAGGGATTTGTCCATACAAAAAAAGCACTTACCTTGTCCAGAGCCATTTTTCTCTTTTGCTTTCAGGGAAAA
>ONPA01000204.1 GCA_900319575.1 uncultured Desulfovibrio sp.
CCGGGTATCCGTAATCCTGACACAGCCACTTGTTAGACACATGTTGATGCCACGCGATCTGGTCAGTGCTCAATGTAGTAGCACTCAGACAAGGTGCTCCCAAGTTTGAGTGCTACTACATTGTCTGTGAAGCAGATGCCGAGCCATTGTTTAAATCTGAATGGTGGCGCTTTTATTGGCAACGGCAACGGTGGGGACTACACTGGAAATGTACAGTGGGCAACTGATGGTTTCCAAGCTTACAACACTACCGCTTGGGTCGGTTCTTCTTGGTCGCACAACCACTGGGTTACAAATCCAGATCATAGCCACACGGCCACAAGTTCAAGTATAAGCCTCATGCCGAAAGCTAGGACATTGCAATACATTATGAGAGTCGCATGATGTAATGAATAGAGCGGGCAGGCGGGAGTAGGGAAATTTTTGAGGACGATGCATTGTGGGCGTGTGTTGGGTTTGTGATGCCATGAGTGTGCGACCATGAGTTGCCCGCATTCCCCATTTTAGATAGCCACTCATCTACTCCCCAAGCTCCGTAGGATACGTGATTTTTATCTCCGCCGTTGCTCCCCGCCGCATATAGTTGGTATCCAGGGAAGTTGTGTTTGTGTAAAGGCATTTGCCCCACAGACAGCGTAGTAGCACTCAGACTAGAGCTTTTTTATGCCAAGCTTCCGATACCCCGACTAGGGGGAAAGGAGCTTTTCTATGCCGATCGAAATACCCATGATTGCGAAGGTTGAAGCGGACACGGTGGGGGAACTTGTCGAAAGTTATCTGTGTTCACTCTCAAATCCGGTCACAAGGCGAAGCGCAGCCGGGCACTTCGCGCAAATCCTTGAGCGCTTTGGGAATGAAGCACCGGAATCTCTCACGCTGGAAGGCCTGGTTGATTTCTGCCGGAGCCAGCAGGCTGCCGGCATCTCAGACGTCACTCTGCGGCTCCGCGTCCGTCTCCTGCACACTGCTTTTGTACGCGCAGGCCTCACACTGGACGTGCCGCATGTTACCGCACGCCCGCCGGAGCGCATGCCGCCGACAAGGGAGGAGATGCGGCGCATCCTCGCCGTGGCACCTGAGCACGTCCGGCGGGTCGTCCTCATCGGGCATGCTACAGGCGCACGTATTGGCCCTTCGGAGCTCTTCCGCCTTCGCTGGGAGGACGTTGACCTTGTGGCCGATGTCTTCCGCATGCCAGCCGCAGACAAGGGCGCGAAAGAATCAACGCGCATCGTGCCGATACGGTCAGACATCATCGGCGAGCTGATGCGCTGGAAGGAGACAGACGGCGACATCGAACATGTCATTCACTGGCGGGGCCGTCCTGTGCATACCATCGGCGTCGCATGGCGGCACGCACTGAAGAAGGCCGGCATAGAGCGACAGATACGTCCTTACGATTTGCGGCACGCATTCGCTACGGACGCAATCGAGGACGGGGCTGATATCAAGGCGGTCGCTCAGGTAATGGGCCATGCTGACCCGACGATGCTCCTCAAGGTGTATCAGCACGTCAGGCTAAGCGGGCTCAAGAGAGCTGTGGAGGCGTCTCGAGGAATAGACAGATAGAAAAAAAGGCCCCTGACCATTGCGATCGGGGGCCTTCATTTTGCGGCGGCTCAGCTGCCTTGGTGCAGATGGTGCAAAAAGGCAGGTTAAGGTTTTGATATTGTTACGTTCTTGTTCCTCTCAGCAAGGTAAACGATGGAATAGGCGCTCATGAGACTCCTTTGCGGGGCGGCGCGAAGATGTGGACGCGTCAGGCGCGCGCCGCGGGTTCAAGCCGGCGCATGTACCAGACGTAGGCTATGGCCAGGAAGAAGGCCGTGATAGCCCAGCTCAGTCCGAAGACGGCCATGAGCGTCTCGAAGGTAGGCGAATGCGGGAAATAAAGGAAGATCCAGGCGAGGCGGAATCCGCAGATGCCGAAGAGGGCGATGAGAGCCGGAGGCGTGGAGATGCCGTATCCGCGCAGGGCGTCGGAGAGAACTTCCAGAAAGACGTTGATGCTCTCGGGAAGCACCACATACCAGACGCGGATAACGCCAAGCCTGATCACCTCGGGGTCGGAGCTGAAGAGTCCGATGATGGGGCCGGCGAAACCAAGACAGAAGACAGACATGATGGCCATGCCGCAGAGATCGAGAAAAATACCGGTACGGGTGCAGAGGCGGCAGCGGCGGAGATTCCCGGCGCCGTAGTTCTGGCTCACGAAGGTGGTGACGGCCTGACCGAACGAGGCTATGACGCAGTATACGTTAATTTCAACGGTGAAAGCTGCCGCGCTGGCAGCCATGGCGTCGGCGCCGAGGCTGTTAATAGACTGCTGCAGGCATATGTTGGCTATGGCGAAAACCATGAGCTGCACGCCGGCGGGCAGGCCGATGCGCAGGATTTCCTTCAGGTGGCCCATGTCAGCGCGCATGCCCGCAAGAACAAGGCGTACGGATCCGGGCGTCCTGATGAGGCCTATGAAGAGGAAGACTGCGGCCCAGTAGTTGGCAATATCCGTTGCCCAGACGACGCCGCCGAGGCCCCATCCTGCTTTCACGAAGGCCAGGTTGAGCACAATGTTGAGAATGGTGGACTGGATGAGGGCAAAAAGGGGCGTACGCGTGTCGCCGCGGCTTCTCAGGATGGCTGCGGCGAAATTGAAGAAGGCCAGGGCCGGGATGCCATAGAAATAGATCCTGAGGTAGTCCTCTGACATGGTGAAGACCTCCTCCGGCACGCCGAGAAGTTCTGTCACCGTTCTGGCTAGGGGAACACCCATGGCCGCTATGGCGATGCCAGAGATGAGGGAGAGAAGCACGGCCGCCTGGACAGCGGAGCGGGTGCCGTTCCTGTCCCCGGAGCCGATGCAGCGGGCGATGACGACGTTGGCACCAAGAGCGAGGCCCGTGTACAGATTGATGATGAGGCTGATGGCAGGGATATTGTTGCCGGCGGCGGCCATGGCTTCCTTGCCGACAAAGCGTCCCAGCACGAAGATGTCGGCTGCGGTGAAGAGCTGCTGGAAGAGGCCCGTGAGCGCGACAGGGAGAGCGAAAACAAGCATTTTGCGGGCAACGGGACCATGGAGCATGTCCATGTCCCGTGATGCGGGGTGGGAACCAGACATAGGGGCCTCCGGAAAGGAAAAGGCAGATAACAGAGAGGAAAAGGCAGAAAAGAAGGAAGGGGGGAAAGAAAAGAAGCGCGGGCGTTCACACAGAGGTGAGCGCCCGCACGGACATGGCAGGAACAGGGAGGGGAAAGACTAGCTTTCGGCGTGGGAAACCATGTTGTCGTAGGTTTCCTTGTCTATGAGCTTCAGGAAGTGGGGAATCTTGGGCGGGGTGCCGAGGATGTGCTGCTTCGAGGCGTCGGCGGGCATCTTCACGGCGATGCCGCCATCGACGGCCGTGGCGCTGGACCACACGAGACTCGTGCTCGTCTGGTTGGCGGAAGCCGTGAAATCGGCCATGCAGGCGAGGCCGAGGAGGCTGATGAGCTCGTTTTTGCGATCGAAGGTGACCTCCGGCGCGGCCAGTTTCCTGGCGAGCTCCTGGCCGTTCATATTGTTGAGCTTCGGACGGGCGATAAAGAAGGAGCGTCCGTCAGCGGTTTTCTGGGAGGATTCGGTGAACACCATAAAATCGTAATCGGGCTTTTCGTAGTAAAGAAGTCCCGTGATGGTGTATTTTTTGCGGTCTCCGGGCAGAACGCCGTTGGCTTTGTACTCTTCCATGAGACTTTCCCTGTGGGCTTTGATCCCGTCCCAGGCCTGTTTTGCCCTGGAGAGTACGTCATCGGCCTCCGGCCCCTTGGCAAGATAATATTTCCAGATGATTTCAGGCATCGTATACCTCGTGGATTGTATTTCTGAGTTTTCCGCGTCCGGACAAGGTAACGTTTCAGGCGGACGTGTCAACTTTTGTGAATCGGGGAATCCCGCCCCTGCAGGCGGTAAGAGGAATGCCCGCATTCAGGCTGTGTTATATTGCCGGGACGAAAGCCGTTTTAGTTCTTGAGGAAAACCGGTCCGAGAATGGAGTCGTTCAGGAACTGCCAGCGTACGTCCTTGGCGAAGCCCTTCTCGATCTGGGGGAGAGGCTTTTCCGGGACAGAGATGATGAAAAACTTCCGCGCGCGGTCGCGGAAGGAGTCGAGCCAGGCTCTCTCCGGAGCGTCCAGCCCGGAAAGGGCCGTGATTTTTTCAGGCGCTGGTTCGCGGTATTCCAGGATAATCTTGCCACGGTTGTTATTGTAGCGGCGGGCGTAATAGCGGGCCACCCAGTGCGTACCCTTACGGGGATCGCCGACGAGGCCGGCGAAGGGATCCTTGTCCGCGGGCACAAGGTAGGTGTAGGCGGCGAATTCCTGTCCGCCGAGGCGCTCGGTCTCGAAATGGATGGAGCCCGTGCGGCTCTGGACGCTCGTCCAGTCCCAGGAGTCCGGGAGTTCGGCGTGGATGAGGACGGCCATGGGATGATCCGCGTCCGTTCCCCAGACCACGGCCCTGGTGTCCAGGGGCAGTCCGGAGGCGTTTCCGGTATTGTAGATGCGGCCGTGGCCGAGCCCTGAGGTGACGACGGGCAGCTCTCCCGCCTCCACACGGATGGCCGGCCGGGAGGAAGAGATGTACGCCCTGCCGCTTACGCCGCGCTGCTGCGGCGTGCTGTCGCAGGCGGAAAGGAAGGCCATTGCCGCTGCCAGGATGACACTGAGAAATTTTTTCATGTTGGGCATCCGTGTTTTTGAGGGGGGATCCGCATCCTGCGGGGAGCGGATCAGGTTGCGCGCCGGGCACGCCGAATGACTGGTTCTTCCTTACCTTTTCGCGGGCCACGGCGCAAGGAGCGCGGTCCGGGCCGGCCTCCGGAGAGTATCCGGCTGATATTTAACTTCAAAGATAAATTTTTGTTACTGGTAAATTGAAAAGTATTTATATACCGATTTAGATAAAATAATACGTAGCTTATAAAAACAAGCTGGCTCGTGTTTTTCCCCTTCCATGTGCTGTCCAGGGGCACAGAATGCGGCCTGCCGGGATTTTCCCCCTCCCTGAGGGGTGCCGCCGGGGCGAACGGAACGGGCTGTCGGAAAGAAAACGCGGGGAGAGCCTGAAAACCTCCGTCGGCGTTTTTTCCCTTATGGCACAAGCCCGGAGAATACCTCTGGATGTCCATAATTTTTGTGTATTTTCAGATAATTACCGCATGGTACCAGAGATCCTGGAAAAACAGGAAGCGTGTTAGGCAGGGAACCGCAAAAAAAATTATTCCGGCTGAGAGGGGAACAAATCCGCGGACTTAGGAGCAGGCGGCAGGTGGAATGTCTTCTCAGGGGCATTGCACAGAAAAACGTTTCAGCCTACATAAGGCAGGTCCGGCAGATGGCCGGGGCTGGTGGCAGATTTTCCTGCAGGGCGCGCTGTTTTGTGAGTATTCAAAAAAACAGTAAAAAATCTGCATA
>ONPA01000193.1 GCA_900319575.1 uncultured Desulfovibrio sp.
GCCGGGCGTCACTGTGCCCATCGTATGGTATTGGTGTAAGAGTTAAGTTTTTTTGACGAGATTTCAAGGCCCTTGCGCAAAAAATTCTGGGAGCGGACTGGCGGCGGAACAGGGAGAACAGGAGGCTCCGCCATTTTTTCCGTCAGGAAGGAAAAACGGTTCCGTATGAAAACTTGTACCGCGCGGAGGACCTTCTGCCGCGCTTTTGCCATTGCAGGGAAGGGGGGTGTCAGATATACTGGAGAACAAGCCGGAAATCCGGCCCTCCCCATTCCAGCAACACGCGGCACCGGGCGGGCCCGCCGCTGCCGCAGAACGGCTGCGCGGTCCGAAAGTCCCCGTTCCGGGAGCGGCGCCTACTATACAGGCCTGTAACGCCATGCCATCAGATACCTCTTCCCTCGAGCAGCAGATGCTCGGACTCGTCGCCGGCATTTTCGATGCCAATACGGTTGTTCTTTTTGTTCCCGACGCCAGGGGCTCGGAGGAGCCCGAGACGTCCCGCCTCGCCGCCTACTGCAGCGCCGGCGACAACGTCATCCCCGATGTGCGCATTGCGCCCGGCCAGGGACTGGTGGGATGGATCCTGCGCAGCCGCAAGCCGCTTCTTGTGCCCGAGTTCGACGGCGAGCACAGCAACCTTGACTACTACCGCGAAGGCGGCGAGGCCGTTGTGCGCTCCTTTATCGGCTGCCCCCTGCCCACGGGCGGGGCCCTGTGCGCCGATACGTCGAGGAACCATCCCTTCACGGAAAAGGATCACCATATCCTGCAGATGTGCGCTGACATGATCGACAGCATACGCCGCAGAAAGGGAGCCGAAGCCATAGTGAGCGAGATCCCGGGCTATTATCTGCAGCTTGGCATCATCGAGGATCTGCGTTTCCGCTTCAGGCAGTGGCAGGTCTACATCAAGAATTTCCTTCTGGCCGTGGCCGAGGCCACGGGCTTTGACTACTGTTCTTTCGCCTCCGTCAACGTGCCCGGCGAGTCCTACTGTATCGAATCCGAGAACAGGCCGCGCCTCGTTCAGGGCAACGAACCCTTCTTCCAGTCCATGGCCAATGGCCTGGCAGGCTGGGTCTTCCGGAACGGGCAGCCCGTGGTGCAGACCGGCGAGGACGGCCGCGTGCCGACCCTCTTCGGCAACAGCGAAAACCTTCCCGAGTTCTCGGCTGTCATCTGCATGCCCGTCATGGTGAACAAGAGCACGCGCGGCGTCATCTGCCTCGGCCATTCCCAGCCGCACGCCGTGGACGAGACCATGCGTACCTTCCTCAGACAGGCTGTCGGGCATCTCTCGCTCTATCTCGAAAACCTCTATCTCAGGGTGCGCATGCGCGAGCTCATGACGAAGGCGCAGGTCTACAGGGACGGCCCGCGTCTGCACGATCCTGACGCGTCCCCATATCAGCCTCCGCATACCGAACAGGAAGACTAGGAGGTCTCCGATATGTTCTGGAGCAAGATTCTCCGCTTTTTCTCCGAGGACATCGCCATGGACCTCGGAACGGCCAATACGCTGCTCTACACCCGTGACGGAGGCATTATCGTCAACGAGCCGTCCGTGGTGGCCATTGACACGAGAAACAACGAAGTTCTCGCCGTCGGCAGCGAGGCAAAGCGCGCCCGCGGCCGCACGCCGAAGCGCATTAAAACGATCCGGCCTATGAAGAGCGGCGTCATCGCCGACTTCGATACCACGAGCCGCATGATCGTTTATTTCGTGAACAAGGCCATAGGCCGCTCGCATCTCGTCAAGCCATCGCTCGTCATCAGCGTGCCCACAGGGATCACCGGTGTCGAGAAGAAGGCCGTCATCGATGCCGCGGCCACTGCCGGTGCCGGACGCGTCTCCCTCATTGAGGAGCCCATGGCAGCGGCTATCGGCGCGGATCTGCCCGTCACCGAACCCGTGGGCACCCTCATCGCCGATATCGGCGGCGGGACCAGCGAGGTGGCCGTCATCACCATGTCAGCCATCACCGTGTCCCAGTCCATCCGCATCGCGGGCGACGCCATGAACGAGATCCTGCTGCGCATGCTGCGTGACAAGTACCGCCTTGACGTGGGCGAGAACACGGCCGAGCATCTTAAAATTCTTCTCGGTTCCACGCAGCCCGTCCCGGATCTGCCGGACTACGCCGAAATCTCCGGCCGCGACCTCGTGAGCGGCGTGCCCATGACAAAAAAAGTGACCAGCGAGGACGTGCGTCTCGCCCTGAAGGAGCCCGTGGAGGAAATCGCCTCCGCCGTCATGCGCGTGCTCGAGAAGACGCCGCCGGAACTGGCAGCCGATATCTACACTTCGGGCTTCTGCCTCGCGGGCGGCAGCTCTCTCCTGCGGGGCCTGCCGGAACTCCTCTCTGACCGCACGGGCCTGCATGTCTTCGTGACAGAGGATCCCCTGACCGCGGTGCTCCGCGGCACGGCAAAGGCCATGCAGGACAGGAAGAATTACAAAGGCGTCTTTCTGAGCTAGGACGCCGTCCATGCATTTCACACGGGAGGCGCTCTCATGCGTCTCCCCTTTTTTACGCCCCATGACGGGGGCTGGGAGACAGATATGCCGCTTTTGGAGAAAGAGGTTCTGGGCGCGCTGGCGGCTCTCGAAGAGAGCGCCTGCCTTCTGCGGGGCCAGTGGTACGCGGAGCGCCATTTCAGACACAAGGGCCGCATTGATCTCGTGACCACCATGGACGTGAAGATTCAGCAGACCCTGGGCGCGGCCCTCGGCAGGGTGACGCCAGGCGTGCCTCTGGTGGCCGAGGAGGGAAACAACGGAGAGCCGGTCTTCCCGGAAAGGTGCTGGATCGTCGACCCCATAGACGGCACCACCAATTTCGTGCACGGCATTCCGCTTGTGGGCATTACGGCAGCCTTCTGGGAGCACGACGGCCCCGTCTTCGGCATGACCGCCTGCCCCATGCTGAACGAGACCTGGTGGGCGGTGAAGGGGCAGGGCGCCTTTCTGAACGGCCGGCCCGTCTCCGTATCAGCGGCGGAGAAGCTCGAGGACGCCGTGGTGGCCACAGGCTTCCCCTACGACATCAGAGAGACCTGTGACGCCGTCGTGGCCCGCATGGCCGGTGTCCTGCCCATAGCCCAGGGCATGCGGCGCATGGGCGCCGCGTCCCTCGATCTCACCTACGTGGCCTGCGGCCGGCAGGACGCGTATTATGAGTCCGAGCTTCACCCCTGGGACTACATGGCCGGCTGGCTCATCGTTGAGGAGGCCGGCGGCACGGTCACCAA
>ONPA01000020.1 GCA_900319575.1 uncultured Desulfovibrio sp.
AACCTGGGAGCGGGAGCCGCCGGCAGGTCCTGCAGGCGGAGTCTTGCTGGAGTCGTTCATGATGTAGTGGATCCTGTCCACGTCAATGCCGTAGGGGCGCAGGGCCTCATGGGCAGTGCCGAGGATACCGCAGGTGGCACCCTGGCCATGGTCACCCCAGGCGGCGCCGATGGTCACGCTGCCGTCTTCGTTGAGCTCGGCCCAGGCGCTGGCGGAGTCGGGACCGTCAAGGCCGGCGGCATAGGAGCCGAAGGCAATGCCGGTGGCGCACTTCACCTCATCGGTGGAGCGGGCGGCGGTACGCTTTTTGGAGTCTTCGTAGATGGGACGCATCTTGTCGAAGATTTCCTTCATGCAGTACACATCCGGGATCTGCTGGCTCGGGTTGGTGTCGCCTTCCTTCCACAGGTTGGTGTAGCGGAAGTCAAAGGGATCCATGCCGACCTTTTCAGCCAGTTCGTCCATGCAGACTTCGAAGGGGAATTCGGATTCAGGAGCGCCGTAGCCGCGGAAGGCAGCGCCGTAGCAGTGGTTCGTGCAGACGGTATGGCCTTCACCACGGATATTGTCCAGCTTGTAGCCGAAGCCCATATACTGGGAGCCGCGGATGGTCAGAAGGTCGCCGAATTCGGAGTACGGGCCGTGGTCGCACAGCCAGTGAGACTTGAGGCCGACCAGCTTGCCGGTCTTCTTGTTGGCAGACATGGTAAGGGTCGTCCAGAAGGGCGAACGCTTGCCGGTGTCATTCTGCTGCTGGGCGTAGTTGAAGTGCAGGTGCACAGGACGTCCGGTAGCGAGAGCGGCAACGCCGAGGTAGGCTTCCATGGTCGGGCTGAACTTGTAGCCGAAGGTGCCGCCGGCGGTGTTGGCGACCATAACGAGGGACTCGCCAAGCTTGACGCCGAGGCCGTCAGCGATCATGAGGCCGTGCAGATGGATGCCGACAGACTTGCTGTGGATGACCAGCTGGCCCTTGTCGTTGATGTAAGCGAAGCCTACGTCGGGCTCGATGGGCAGGTGAGGCTGACGCTGCGTGTAGTATTCCTGGCTGACAACAGCGTTTTCAGGATCGTCGAAGGAAGCTTCAGGATCCTCGCCCTTGACCTCGTGGCAGACGTAGTAGTCGTTCGGGGTGCCGGGATGGATTTCGATGGCGTCAGGAGCCAGGGCGTCCGGGGCGTTCATGTATTCGGGCAGCTGTTCGAGGTCAACCTTGACTTTGTCGGCGGCAGCGCGGGCATGCTTTTCAGTATCGGCGCAGACGATGGCGAGTGCGTCGCCATACTGGAAGACCTTGGTGTCATTCAGGATGGGACGATCCCAGCCGTCGCACTTGTTCTCGTTCGGGAAGGTGACGAGGCCGTTGATGCGGTTCTTGCCCTTGACGTCCTTGGCGGTAAGGACAGTGAAGACGCCGGGCATCTTGAGAGCTTCGGTGGCATCAATGCCCTTGATGTTGGCGTGAGAAACCTTGGCCTGCACGAGGGCGAGGTGCAGGGTGTTCTCAGGCATCATATGCGAATAATCGTCGCCGTATTCGGCAGCACCGGTAACCTTGGGAATGGCGGTGCGGCGGGGCATACGGGAACCCCAGATGCGGCCGTCAACAGGCTTGTGCCAGGTGATGGCGTCGGGGCTCAGATCACCGCGCATAACGGCGGCGGCGTCCATGACGGCGTCAACGATCGGCTTGTAGCCCGTGCAGCGGCACACGTTGTGGTGCTTCTGGAACCAGTCACGCACTTCCTCGCGGGTAGGCTTCGGATTTTCCTTCAGCAGAGCATAAGCGGAAACGATGAAGCCGGGGGTGCAGAAACCACACTGAGCGGCGCCATGGAAGATCCAGGACTGCTGCAGGGGATGCAGCATCTTGGCCGTGCCCACGCCTTCAACGGTCATGATTTCAGAGAAGTCCGGGACACGTTTCATTTTCGTGATACAGGCGCGGACAACCTTGCCGTTGAGAAGGACGGAACAGGCACCGCAGGATCCCTTGCCGCAGCCAACCTTCACGCTGGTGATGTGCAGCTGATCACGGATCACATCAACCAGAGTGTCGTTGTCATCGACAAGGATGCGATGCTCAATGCCGTTCACGATGAAAGTTTTCGTTTGCATGAGGTTACTCCTTGAACGAGGTGTGAATGCCGCTCCCGCGGTCCGGTCCGGGTCCGGGTCCTATTTGCCGAATCCGCAGTTGGGGAAGTGGCAGGTCTTGCAGCCACGGCAGAACCCGCCGTGCCCCAGGACACTGATATCAGCGGCCTCAAGATGCTGGCCCGCGAGCAGGCGGGGCACGATGAGGTCAAAAATGCTGGCGTTGTTGTACATGACGCAGCCGGGCAGGCCGAGTACCGGGACTTCGCCCTGCGGGGCTTTGATGTAGGAAAGGAGGAACATGGCACCGGGATACACAGGCGCGCCGTACGCCACGATGCGGGCTCCGGCGTTGCGGATGGCCGTGGGCGTCTGATCGTCAGGGTCGACGGACATGCCGCCGGTGACACAGATCATGCCGCAGCCCCTGTCCACGAAAGCACGGATGGCGGCCGAGGTCATGTCGGGATCGTCATTGGTGATGGTCTGCCCTTCCACGGGGCAGCCGAGGTCGTCGAATTTCGCACGCAGAACGGGGCCAAAGGCATCCTTGATCCGGCCCGTGTACACTTCGCTGCCTGTAGTCACGATGCCGATTTTCGGAGAGGCAAAGGGAATGACACTGACCACAGGGCCTGTCACCACGCTCTCCATCTCCTTCAGTTTGGCGTCGTCGATGACGAGGGGCGTCACCCTTGTTCCGGCTACAGCCTGTCCCTTGTGCACGCGCTCGTTGTTGTGCAGCGTGGCGAGCGTCATCTCACCCACGGAATTCACCCTGGTGAGCAGGTCGACGTCAATGGACAGCAGGCCTTCGCAGGCGGCGATGTAATTGATGCGTCCTTCCTTGGGCTCCGTATACGTCAGGTTGCTGCCGCCCGTCGCTTTAACAATGCGGTAGGCCGCGTCATTTTCATGAACCATGCCCGGCGTAGGTTCGTAAGCGTAAAGATGTTCCTTCCCAACGCTCAGGAGAACCGGGATATCTTCCTCGGTCACCACGTGACCTTTACGGAAAACAGGCCCCTTGCTCTTTCCCGGGATAATCTGAGTGATATCCTGACAGAGCACGCTGCCAACAGCTTCCTGAACCGGGATAGCTTTAATGGAAAAACGCATCGGAAAACCTCCAGTCCGATACCGGAAAGCGGGGAACGCGGACGCCCCAGCCTCTTCCGGTATTGGTAAAACAGTACAATCTGCACAGAAAAAAGACAAACAATTTCTTAATTTTTATCGAAAAAAAATAGGGAAATTCAACATTTTCAAGAAGTTACCTCCCTTTTTTATATAATTCGTGACCAATTCCGGCTTCTTTTCCATGAAAATCGTGACGGAGTACGGAAGAAAAATTTTTCTGCCATGGAAGCGAGAGTCACGCGTACCGCAGGAAAGCGGCCTGGCCGCATTTTGAAGTCACGATTTCATATACAAAAAAAGTGTCCTCCCTGCCACCGGCAGAAAGGACACTTTTTATAGTCCCAAAGAAATAAGCTGCTTCCTAGGAAAGTTTCTTCACGGCCCTGAGCACATCGTCGAAATCAGGCTGATCCGTGACTTCCGGCACGAGCTGAACGTACTGTACCACGCCGTCCTTCACAATGAAAACGCAACGGGCGAGCAGCCCAAGCTCGGAAATATACACGCCGAAGGCGCGCCCGAACGAACCGTCGCGGTAATCGGAAAGCGTTTCCACGGCCTTGACGCCGGCGGCACCGCACCAGCGGGCCTGAGCGAAAGGAAGATCCCTCGACACGGCGACGATGGCAACCTTGTCGGAAAGGCCGGCCGCTTCTTTATTGAAGCGGCGCACTTCCATGTCGCACACGGGGGTATCAAGAGAAGGCACGCACACAAGCACCAGCACCCTGCCGCTGTAATCGCCGAGGCTGCGGGCCTTGAGTTCGCCATCAGCCAGGGAAAAATCGGGCGCCTTGTCTCCCACCCCGGGAAGAGTTCCTTCAAGATGCATGGTGATTCCGGTAAAAGTTACAGTGTTGGACATATGAAACTCCTGTTTGCTCTTCTAAACTGAATGGTGAAAAAACACGGCCCCTGACGCTATTTCCAGATAAGGCATGCCCACTCGCCGTCGTGCAGGCGCTCCGATTCAGGAAGCCCCGTCTTCATATACGCAGCTTCCACATCGTCGGCCTGAACAGTCAGAATGCCGGAAAGGATGAGAACTCCATCCTTCTTCCGGGCAGCGGCGAGGGCAGGCGCCATCTCCATGAGCGGCCCGGCCAGGATATTGGCCACAACCACATCAAAAGTGCGGCCCTCCGTCTTCTCGATGCTCCCGAGTCCCACGGTATAATCGGCAGCAGAGATATGATTGAGGGCGCGGTTTTCCACTGCGTTGTCAACGGCAATGGGGTCTATATCGTAGCCTTCACCGCTCAGGCCGCTTTTGCAAAGCCCCACTGAAAGGACTCCCGAACCGGTGCCGAGATCGAGAAACGTCTGCCCCTTTCTGATGCGCCCCTCGTCCAGCAGGCCGCTTATGGCTTCGAGACAGAGCGATGTCGTGGCGTGGTGCCCGGTGCCGAAAGCGCTCTTGGGTTCAATGAAAATTTTTTCGCGCGCTTCAAATCCGGGTTCAGCGCTGCGCCAGGGAGGAAGGACCACAAACCGGCTGCCGCAGGCCACAGGCGTGAAGAATTCCTTCCACGCGGACACCCAGTCCTCCTGCTCCACGCTGTCCACTTTTACAGCCGCACCGGGCAGCCTGTCCGTGATGGCACGGCGCACGTCTTCAATGAGCTCAGCGTTTTCGCAGTGCACAAGGAAGCGCGTTCTGCCGTCCGGAAGGACCTTCTCCTCCCAGCCAAAGGAAATCATGAGGGTGAGAATGCCGGACACAATATCGTACGTCTCCTCGGTGTCCGTATCGATGGTGAGCCGGATAAGCTTTTTAGCCATGGCAATATGCTCCTCTCTCGGGTTGGGCGCCGGGCTCTCCGGGAAACGGAGACTGCAGGCCGCCCCCCCGGCTTCCCCATTGTGCCAGAAAGCGGCGGCGTATGCCAGAGCGCTGCGGCGGCTCTTTTTCTCAGCAACCTTGTATGCTATTCAGGGCAGACCAAGGAGTATTACATGTCGCAAGAAGAAACTCTCGACCAGCTGCTCGAACGCATCCGGTCCCGCTTCAGGGTGGATTTTAAACCCCTCGATATAGACGGCAGGGAGCTTCAGGTGCTGGATGTCGAAAACATGACCCAGTACCTCGATAAACTCATCGGAACCAACGCCATCAAAAACCCGCTGCTGGATCTGCCCCTGTGGGCAAAGGTCTGGCCAGGCTCCTTCATCCTCGAAATATTCCTCAGAAAAAAATGTGAAACCAAAGGGAAAACCTTCCTTGAACTCGGCTGCGGATGCGGCATCCTGAGCATCCTTGCTTCGCGCCTCGGCTTTTCGCACATGACGGCCAGCGACATCGAGGAGGACGCCCTTCTCTTCACGAAAGCCAATGTGCTGAAGAACAACCTTCAGGATCTCATCAGCGTCCAGCACGTCGATGTGGCCAGGCCTGGCGCCGATCCCCGTTTCAGTGACGGTGTCGACATCATAGCCGCCTCCGAAATCCTGTACCTCGACAGTCTGCACCGTCCCCTCCTCAATTTCCTGTCCCGGCATCTTAAGAAGGGCGGACGCGCTGTTTTTTGTACGGACATGGCCCGCCGCAAGCCGCATTTCGCCAAGCTGGCCTCCAAAGAATTCAAAGTCTCAGAATGCTACCTCCCCGGAACCATAACCGGAGCAGACGGTAAACCCGAGAGGCGGCTGTACGCTCTTCTGACTGTGGAGAAGTAAGACCATGGCACTGCCCCATATCACTCTCAAATCCTGCCCCAAGGGCTACACCCGCGACCTCGACAAAACGAGCTCCCCTGCTGACACCGTGAAACGTGTCACCGAAAAGCTCAAAAGCCTGAACCTCGACATCCTGCGCGATACCCGGCGCGTTGACGTCGGCAGGCTGGGTATTCCGGTCTACCTGAGCATCTGCGGGGAAGACGCACGACGTCTCATGCCCACCCGAAAACAGATGGGCAAAGGCTCCTCCCCCGAACAGGCTCAGGCTTCGGCTATCATGGAACTGATGGAGCGCTACGCTTTCTTCAGCTTCTGGGAGCAGAACCGGGATTTCGTGGAGTGCACCTTCTCCGAGGCTCAGAGGCGCTTCGGCGACGACTGTATTCCGCTTTCCGAAATCAACAGATCCGTCAGTGATCCTATGGGACCAAGGCGTACTCTCAAAGTAATGGACTGCGTGCGCTGGAAGTTTTACCCGGCGACGCGCCTTTCTGATGGCAAAACCGTATGGCTCCCTCTGGACTGGTTCCGTCTGCTCAGCGAATTCAACGGCACTTCCTCCGGCAACACGCCGGAAGAGTCGCTGCTCCAAGGGCTCGCCGAGCTCATCGAACGCCATGCCTGCTGCATTGTGGACCGTGAGCGCCCCGTTACTCCCACCATAGCTCCTGATTCCTGTAAAGATCCGGTGCTGAAGGAACTCATCGAAGACTTCCGGCGGGAAAACGTGAACCTCGTTCTCAAGGATTTCTCCCTCGGCATGCCGCTGCCCACCGTCGGGGCTATAGCCTGGGATCCCGCCACCTTCCCTGAAAGAAGCGAGATCGTCTTCACGGCCGGCACGGCCTCCTCCCCCGCCAAGGCCGCCATCAGAGCCGTGACAGAAGTGGCTCAGCTCGGCGGCGACTTCTGCACCGGCGCCTGCTACGAGGCCTCCGGCCTCCCGAAGTTCACGAATCTCGATGATATCGCGTGGCTGCTCAAAGGCGATACCATTCAGCTCGACGATCTGCCCTCTGCCCTTTCCGATGACATCCGGCAGGAACTTCTGACGGGCGTGAACGGGCTCGCTCCCATCAATGTCTACGCCGTCGAAACCACAAACAAGGATGTCGGCGTCCCCGCCCACTACACCATTGCTCCCGGACTCAGTTTCCGGGAACGCGACAGGAACCAGAGTGTGGGTCTCTTCGTCGGACGCAAGGTCAGCGAAGAACAGGATGTCCCCACGGCAAGGCGCAGCCTTGAAACCATAGCTTCCGTTTATCCCGTGGCCCATTTTCTGCCCTTCTTCGCCGGTATGCTCTCCATGCGCGAACAGCGCTACGATGATGCCTGCGACCTCTTCGTCCAGTCCATCGACAGGCAGCCTGAAAACGACAGCCGCGCTCTGGCGGCCTTCTACGCCGGTTATACCGCTGTGCTGACCCAGAAATGGGAAAAAGCAGAGCCCCTGCTCCAGATGGCCGCGGATCTCTGCCCCGGCATGAAAGAGTACTTCAGCTACCTCGGCGTGGCCTGCTTCAAACAGAAGAAATACGAGAAGGCACGCGATGCCTTCAGAAGCGTTATCGCCCTCGACAAAGGCTCCGCCATTGACCTCGCCAATCTCGGCATGTGCGAGAAAATGCTCGGTGACGCCGAGAGCGCCAGGGAACATCTTGAAGGCGCCGTGGAAATCGATCCCGGCATCGAATTCGCCAGAAAGGCCCTCGACGAACTCGGCCCCGGGGATACCGGAAGTGCCGCCAAACAGAAAGACGGGGAAAAACCGGCAGAGTAATCTGCGGAATACCCGGCAAAGAGAAGGGGGGAATGGCATTGACTGCCATTCCCCCCTTTTTTCTCGGCTGAGATAAAAAATCTATTGCTCTGTTTTTTTCTTTTCCGCATCAGAGCGCAGGCAGGAGGAGCCGTCCACGGTGAACCGGAAGAGCTCTTTCCCATCGCTGTCCTCATAAATATACCGGTAAGAGGCGCCGTATTCCATGTAATCGCGCATGTCTCCGGTCTGACACACTCTCTCCGTCACGGACCTGCGGCTGGACTCAGCCAGGGAGGAAAGCTCTGTCTCCCCCCCGGAGACTCCGGAGAGTGCGTATCTGTAGGTCATGAGCAGTCCTGGGCCGGCATCAGCTCTGAGCAGAGTTGTCGCCTCATCCATTTTTTTAGGCGCATCCTTGTTCAGAATTGATGCGGCCCCCTCGAACTGCTTCTGTATCTCGGAGCGCACGGAGTCTTCCATCGCCCCGCCGGGTCCATCTTTCTGGGGAACCGGAGTTCCGTGTTTCAGGACGAAGAACAGGACCGCAGCAGCGGCCGCAAGAACGGCCCCAAGAATCTTTGCTTTTCCGGACATGCTTCTCCTTTCCCGGACGCATGCAGGAGAGGAACAGCGTTCCCCTCCCGGCGCGCCCAGCTACAGATCCCGCTCCTGCACATGAGCCTTTTCAGCTGAACCGGCAGCCGGGGGAGCAGTGATCGCGGTCTGACCGGGCCTGTAATCCTCAACCTTCGTTTCAGGCATCTCCTCGCCCTTTCGTCCGAAGGATGAAGTGTCACGCAGGCGCGCCGCTGGCCTGTAGCCCGCTCCATAGGATTCCGCGCTGGCGGCGATGGTGGCATGCACCATTTCCTGCGGCGTACGGGGAACGGGCACAAGCAGATAATAGTCAGAAATCAGGCCGCCGATGTAATTTTCAACACGGCAGCGCGCCAGCCACTCTTCCACACCGTCGCCGTTCCAGTCAACCACGGCCAGCATGCGCACGGAAAGCTTCTGGCTCGGATGTACGATACTGAATCCCTGTCCGTCCTTATCCCTGAAGACATGGCTCTGGGGCGTAAGGGTACGGTGAAAATTTTCACCGAGATAGATGTCGTGCCCCGGTTCCTGATTGATAAAATCGGGAGACAGCTGGCGGAAAAGAACATCGCCATACCGCTCACTGTCAAATCCGGAAGTGGTCAGACCGTCGATGCCTCTCTCCTGCGCGGCTTTCGGGAAAAGGTGGGCAAACCGGCTACAGCCTCTTTCATCCACAGCGTGCGGGGACCCCGATGCGGCACAGCCGCCAAGAAAAGTAAGCAGAACAAGGACAAGCAGGAAGGAAAATCTCGAATGCATTTTGAGGCGGACCTGTGATAAAAATTTTAAAAAAAGAGGAGCCGCGGGCCCTTTACGGCACCCGCCGCTCCTTGGAGTTCAAACATTGAATTGAAAAAACGTTCCGCTACTTCTCCATGGCGTTGCGGATATCGGACAGACGGTTGCCAACAACATCCACGTGACGGGCGAGAGAAGCAATGTGATTGGGCCAGAAGCTGTCACCCACGCCGTTGGAACCGGCCACGCAGAGGATGGGATTGAACTGGGAGATCATCTGGAAACGCTTCTTGCACTCATCGACATTCTCCGTTCCGCCGCGCGTACGGATGGACTTGTCGCAGTCAACAAGAGCGTCAAGAACGTTTGAAACAACCCAGCTCACACCCTTGATATAGTATATCACATCATCGCTCTGGAAGTGGCTGATACTCTCATCATTGAGAATGCCGAGGCAGTAATCCATGGTACGGAAAGCCCAGTTGAGAATGGACACAACGTCATCCGTGGTCATGTTGCAAATCTGCTTGCTGTCGGGCTTGCCAACAGCAGCGGCCCATTCCCGCCACTCTTCTACGCCGCGCTTGTACTGGGTTTCGGTGCTGTAAAGGTACCACCAGCCCCACACATTATCCGCATAGGCAAAATGCTTCATGGTAGCGTCCACGAGAATGGCTGGCACGGTATCACGTTCCCCATAACGGGCGATGCGGTGGGACAAGACGTCAGAGCCGGAACGCGTGGCGTAGATGATGCCTCTCTGGAAATTCACCTTGTTATCAATAAGATAGGGAACACCAAAAAGATCATTGGGCAGCCACCCGAAAAAGCCGTTCAGCTGCCTGTCGAGAGGCTGAATGAGCGCTTCAGACATATACGCAGCCTTGCCGGCATCGGTATCCGGGGAAATGGCAGGCTTCTTGAACTCGAAGCCGCACACGGGAGAAAAAATGCCGACACAGCATATGTAAAGCACGATAACGCCGACAACGGCAAGCACGGCGCGCATGACGAGCGCGCGAGGAGTAGTGTAATTAGCAGCCAAAGTATCTTCCCTCCTGAACGCACGAAACGTTATTCCACTTAATTCATTCAGGCAACGGATAACAAAAGTCAAGACAAAAAGAGTCCGGCCCGGGGCGGAGCTCCGGGCCGGACATCCATTATCTATTTGTTTTTATTATATTAATTTTGGAACTCATCGTTCGGACGGAGCGTCCAGATACCGCACGGGCAGACGCCGGCGCAGATGCCGCAGCCAATGCAGCGCTCCGGATCGGAAACGTATTCAAAGCTTCCGTCCTTGTGCTCCACGCGGCTGATAGCCTTTTCGGGACAGGACATCTCGCAGGTCTTGCAGTCACGGCAGGTGCCGCAGCTCACACAGCGCGCGAAGTCATCTCTGGCACAGGGCAGGCCGCCCTTCTCATACTTGGCAAAGTAGGCAGTATGAAGCTTCTTCGCCGGGATTTCCTCTCTGGCCGGGGCCGTGTAAGGCTCTCCCTTAAAGTACGCTTCCACGGCATCGGCCGCGGAATTACCCGATGCGATGGCACTCACGAGGAGTCCGGGTTTGATGGTATCGCCAACGGCGAACACACCGTCCATAATGCTCTGGTCAGCCTTCGGAGCCAGCCAGGCGCGGAACTTTGCCACATCGCTCGGCAGGTAGGACAGATCCGGGCTTTCGCCGATAGTGATGATGACCTCGTCGCCCGGAATCAGGCGGCCGTCTTCGGCGATGATGCCTTTCTCGGTGATTTCCTTGGTCATGACAGGCCAGATAATCTCACCGCCGAGCCCCTTGATGTGATCAATTTCCTCCTGGAAAGCGGCGGGTTTCTGCACGTCGATGCAGATAACCTTCTTGGCGCCCATCTTGTAGGCACCGGCGGCGCAGTCCATGCCGGCATTGCCGCAGCCGATGATGATCACATTGTCCTTGACCTTGGGCTTGCGCCCGCGGTTGACGTCCTTCATGAAATCGATGCCGGCCACGATGCGCTCGTGCCCGGGCCAGTTGAAGATACGGGCAACATGACCGCCGGTCGCGCAGATCACAGCATCATTTTCCTTGCGCAGGGCTTCGAACTTTGCAGCATCCACGCGGCAGCCGTTCACGTACTTCACGCCCATGGCAGCGATGCGGTCGATTTCCTTCTTGAGGAGTTTGGGATTCAGGCGTTCCCTTGGGATAACCTGCTCCATTTTACCGCCCATGACAGGCTCGGCCTCGTAGACAGTCACGCTGTGGCCTCTGCGGGCGAGGCGCCAAGCAGCAGCGAGGCCGCCGGGGCCGCCGCCTATGACAGCGACTTTCTTTCCTGTCTTCACGGCAGGTTTGGGAAGCGTGATGTCCTGGGATTCAAGCCCAAGAGGACCAATCAGGACAGGGAAATCCAGTTTCCCGCGGGTACAGGCCTGCATGCAGAGGTTGGGGCAGACAGTGCCACAGACGCAGCCAGGGAACGGCGTGTAGTCGAGGACCTCACGGAACGCCTCCTCAGCCTTGCCGGAACGCAGCAGATTGTAGCGGAGCTGGGTCGGAATGCCTGCCGGACAGGCGTGCTCGCAGGGGGCCTCGAAGACGTGGTTCTTCCATTCAGGAACGCGCAGACGGTACTTGCCATGGGCCACGAGCCCCACATGCTCCCCGGCG
>ONPA01000025.1 GCA_900319575.1 uncultured Desulfovibrio sp.
CACGTTCAAAGGCAGAAGCGGCGACTACGTCGATGTCGTCACCAAAGCCGGCAAGCTGTTCACGCATTACTCCTCGGACTTCGGAGATGGCGGCGATTTTGAGAACTGGGGCTTCAGCGCCAGCGCCGAGTATGGCCACAAATTCGACCTTGGCTGGTCCTGGTCCGTTGAACCGCAGGCGCAAATCAAATACAGCTACCTCTGGGGTGATGACTACACCTCGGACAACGGAGCGAAAATCTACCAGGACGACATGGACAGCCTCGTGGGCCGTCTCGGTCTTCTGGTGGCCAAGGAATTCGGGACGGGCACGGAAAATCCGGTCCGGGTTTACGCCAAGGGTTCCGTCCTGCATGAGTTCCTGGGCGACAGGGACGAAACGCTGTACCAGGATGTCGCGATGCATGACAGCACGGACCTTGCCGGTACGTGGTACAGCGCGGGCGTCGGCGCCAATGTCGGCCTCTCTGAGAACTGCTCCCTCTACGTTGACGCGGAGGAGGACTTCGGTACGGACATCAAAGTCCAGTACCGTATCCAGGGCGGTTTCCGATTCGAGTTCTAGCTGAACCGGCGCATTCCCTTATTTAACCAGAAACAGAAAACCGCCGCGGCGCAGAGAACAGCGCGCCGCGGCGGTTTTTGTTTTCTCTCCGAAAGCAGCCCGCCCTGAATATCCTCTGCCGGGCGCTCCAGAATCTTCAGTCATTCGCGTTCAGGCCATCCTGATTCCCGATCTGATGCCGCTTTTCCTCCGGCTGCGCCATCCTGTGAAAGTACAGGGGGAACGGTTTCATGTCGGGGGACGAAAGGGAGCCTCATCTCTTTCCGGCCGGCGGAAAAGCCGCGTGGCGCCTTTCCCCCGGCAGCGGGAGGACATCCGGGGGAGACACCCCGGATAAAAACGTACGAAAAAAGCCTGGCGGCCGGCAGGGCGCCGGAACCGTCAGGCTCTGATTCAAGGGAAAACGCGGCAGAGGCGGGGTATCTGCCGTTTACGAATGGGAAGCCCGCTCCTTCACAAAGATCCTGCACAGCCATCTGCCGGAAGTATCGCAGGCCAGCCCCAGCAGGAGCCCTGCCAGAATGGAGGGGATAACCATCGGATCGCCTCCGGCCGCGAAGCTGGAGAAGGAGCCGATGAAGGCTCCGGGGACAAAGGCGAGCAGACGGTACTTTCCCCCTGCGCACATCAGAAAGGTAATGATGCACGTTGAGGCCAGGCCGATCGTTTCATCCGGGAAGTACTTCCCGAGATACAGGCAGCCAAAGGCGTACAGCATACCGCTGGCAACGCAGGCGAGGAGCACCGGAAGGCCGCGCAGGCCTTTCTTCGGCGCGGCGAAGTACGCGGTGCAGCCCGCGAATCCGCCCCAGCCCAGCAGACCGGTGTGATTGGCGAAAAACATCCAGATCGTGCAGAGCAGGGCGGTTGCCAGAGCTCCAAGCAGGACTTCGGCTGTGCGGTTCATCAGATCTCCTTTGCCTCGGGCCTGCCGATACGGTTGGGCTTCATGACCACTTCGCCCTTGGTGATGGCTCCTGTCGGACAGACGAGGGAACACAGAAGGCAGCCGACGCATTTTTCAGTGTCAAAGTCGGGCCGGCGCTCCGTCTCATTCCACCTGATGGCCTGATGGGCGCCGTCAAAGCACGAAATATAACAGCGTCCGCAGCCGATGCAAGCCTCAGCCTTCAGCGCGGGATGGACGATATAGTCGCGATCCAGTTCCTCGGCCGGAACGATGTTCTTATTGGCGAGCCCCACGAGATCGGAGAGGTGCTCCACACCATGGTCTTCCAGGTAGTGCATGAGCCCGTTCTTCATATCCTCGACGATGCGGTAGCCGTACTGCATGACAGCGGTTGTCACCTGCAGTGTCGAGGCTCCGAGCAGAATGAATTCCAGAGCGTCCTCCCAGGTCTCGATACCTCCGATGCCGGAAATGGGCAGTCCGGGAATGCCCTCGCGCAGCTGCTGTATAAAGCGCAGCGCAATGGGTTTGACGGCCTTGCCGGAGTATCCCGAAACAGACGACTTGCCGTTAATGACAGGAAGGCCGATGGCGCGGTCCAGATCGAGATCCGTGATCGACTTGATTGTATTGATGGCGGCGATGCCGTCCGCTCCGCCTTCCATACAGGCTTTCGCGACAGGCACCATATCCGTGATATTGGGCGTCATCTTGGCGAGCACGGGCAGTTTCGTGCCCTTTTTCACGGCCGCGCAGTACTTCCGGCAGAGATCGGGATTGGTGCCGACATCGGATCCCATGGCGTGCGAGGTCATCTGCGGGCAGGAGAGGTTCATTTCGATCATGTCGGCGCCGGCCTCGGTCACGAGACGGGCGAGCTCGGTCCAGTCTTCTGCGTCCGGCCCCATGATGGACGCGATCAGCACTTTGTCGGGATACGCTTTCTTCAGCTTCGCGAGATCATCGAGATTCTGCTCCAGGGGATGCTCCGCTATCTGCTCCATGTTCTTGAAGCCGACAAACGGCGTGCCTTCCTTGGTGAGTTCGGCAAAACGCGGCGACACCTCGTCAATGAGGAAACTTTTGGGGCCTATGGTCTTGAAGACAATGCCGCCCCAGCCCGCGTCGTAGGCCTTGCTGCACATCTCGTAGCAGTTGCCCACGGGAGAAGAGGAAAGACAGAAGGGGTTCCCGAAATGCACCCCGAGAAAATCGATGGAAAGGTCTCTGCTGATCATTACCTGTTCCTCCCTTCAAGGCTTTCATGAATAACGCGGGCTGCTTCCTTGCCCCGCTTCACGGCCCAGACAACAGTCTTGTCGCCGGCCACGATGTCGCCGGTCAGAAAGACTTTCGGGTCGTCCGTCCGGCAGTCGGGGAAATCCTTCTG
>ONPA01000093.1 GCA_900319575.1 uncultured Desulfovibrio sp.
CTGCAACCGTCACCGGCGAACGCACCTTCCGGGACAGAGCACATTCGCTGGGGTAAACAGAAAGCTGCCTGCCGGATTTCCCCGTATGGGTCGCACGTACCGCTGGTACCGGAGACTCTGCATCCGATTCTCATGAATTTCGCTGTGTACACAGGGCAAAGGCTGGGGCCATTATACGGCAACGAGCGGGGTATCCATGAGCTGGGATGCCTGATGAACCTGCTCTGTCATTCATTATATCAATATATCATGATTTAGTGTTTTTATATATAAATATATATTTTAATAAATTGAAATAAAACAAATATTTTATGTCCGCAAAATTTTATTTTTCGCGATTTTTCGCGAAAAAGGAAGAATATGCACGGGACAAGTGCATCATCTGCCGGGAACCCGTCCGGTCAAACCTTTTTCGACTGAAGAAGTAGCTGATAATTCCACGCCTGCGGAGTAACTGATACTCCGCAAAGGAAAATTTTCCCTGATGACAGGGGATAACATCAGAATTAATGTAGAACTTTAATTTTTTCTCTGAGTATCCGTATCCCCGTGCAGATGCGCGTAAAGCGCTTCCGCGCGGGTTCTGCCTATGCCGGGCAGTTTCTGGAGGTCAGCGATCGTGGCCTTCTGCATGGCCTCAAAATTACTGAAGGCATCCCAGAGCAGACGGGCCGTGGAAGGCCCTATTCCCGGCAGACGCATGATTTCCCCGGACATGGCAGCACCTGTGCGGGCGCGGCGGTGACGGGTGATGGCGAAACGATGGGTGGCGTCGCGTATCTGCTGCAGAAAAAGGATCTCAGGGCCTCCCTGCCGGAGAGAAAGGGGATTGCTGCGGCCAGGCAGGAAAATTCTGTCAGCCACGTTGCCGGCTCGTCTGTCAGCATGTCCGGCCTCGTCCCGGGCCTTGGCTATGCCCGCAAGAGGGAAAAGCCCCGGCTTTCCGGCATCCTCGAGTCCCTTTTCCACGGCTGCAATCTGGCCTCTGCCTCCGTCTATAAGCAGCAGATCAGGCCAGGGCGGGCCGCTCTCGGTGACGCGGCGCATGACCCAGTCGTGCAGGCTCCTGTAGTCATCTCCGCCATCCGGCATGGCATAATTACGGTAGTCACCCTTTGAAGGCATTCCCTGCACATAGACGACCAGCCCCACGCGCGTCTGCCTGCCTCCGGTATGAGAGACGTCCACGCACTCGATACGGTCCGGCCGCTTCGGAAGATACAGAGCCTTCTGAATGAGAGCGAGTATATCCACGCCCTCCCGCGCCATGCAGGAGCGTCTGCGCGATTCCTCTCTGGCGTTGGACTGGGCTATGTCCACGAGGCGGTTGTCCGCCTGATTCTGGGGAGCCACGATACGTACGGATCCGCCGCGGCGTTCGGCAAGCGTCTGTTCCAGCGCCTCATGGGCTTCAACGGAGGAAGCGTCTCCTTCCTCTTCGGCTTCCTCGTCGCGCGGAAGCCAGGGCAGCAGGATACGCGGCGGAGGAAGAGCCATATCATAGAACTGTCCCAGGAAACTCCACAGGATTTCTGAAGCGTCTTCAAAGGAAAGCCCGGGCCAGAAGAACGAACGGCCGTCCGTCACGGCGCCGCCCCGCACGAAAATGACGCCGAGGGATAATCCGTGTTCATCGGAATAGAGACCCACGGCGTCCATGTCCCCGCCGCCGGGGAGCACCGTTGCCTGACGTTCCACAGTCTTTTCCACGGCCTGGATCTGGTCGCGGTAAACCGCCGCCTTCTCAAATTCCAGAGCATCGGCCGCGGCTTCCATCTTTTCCCTGAGTTCACGGAGAAGCTCCGTGGAACGGCCGGAAAGCACGTCACAGACCTTCTCAACCTGTTCATGATAGAGACCGGGATCCAGCGTTCCCGTGCACGGTGCGAGGCACTGCTTCATATGGTAGTAGAGACAAGGCCTGACGCGGTTCTTCATGGCCCTGTCGCTGCAGCGGCGCAGCGGAAAAGCCCTGTGCAGAAGTTTCCACGTTTCCCGGGCAGCCAGAGCCGATGTATAGGGGCCGAAATAGCGCGCCCCGTCGTGACGCGCGTGGCGCACAATCTCAAGCCGCGGATACCGGGCCTTTATGTCACACCGGAAAAGAGCGTACTGCTTGTCGTCCCGCAGAATAATATTGTAGTGGGGGCGGTATTTCTTGATGAGACTGGACTCGAGAAGAAAAGCTTCCTTCTCCGTGGTCGTAGTCAGGAACTCTATGCTCACGGCGTGCGAAAGCATGGCCCTGGTCTTGATCGGCAGGCCCTCGGGACGAAAATACGACAGTACACGCCTGCGCAGAACGCGGGCCTTGCCCACATAAATCACCTGTTCCCGCGCATCCCGGTACATGTAGACGCCGGGACTCAGAGGTATGCTTGATGGTTCCGGTCTCTGCATAGGTTCCGAAGGACTCCCGAAAACCGGCTAATGGCCGGTAATGCCATACTTTTTCAGCTTGTACTGCAGAAGGCTCTTGGAGATATTGAGAAGCTCCGCCGCTTTGACCTGAACGAGATCCGCGCGGACAAGGGCGCGCCGGATAAGTGCAGCTTCAATCTTCTGCAGGGTGTCCGCGAGATCAAGCTGCACGGGCAGAAGGTCCACGGCACTTTTGAACTGAGATTCCTCATCGCGGATTTCGGCAGGCAGGTTCTCTTCCTCAATGACATTCCCGGGAACGAGCACCATGCAGCTTTCCACGACATTTTCAAGCTGGCGTATATTGCCCGGCCAGTCGTATCCTGTCAGATAATTGAGGGCCTGCGTGGAAAAACTCTTCTGCTGCTTCATGTTGTTGTCAGCCGTGAACTTGGCAACGAAATGCGCCACCAGGAGAGGGATGTCCTCCCTGCGCTCGCGCAGAGGCGGCAGATGGATCTGTACCACGTTGACCCGGTAGTAAAGATCCTCGCGGAAGGTTCCTTCCTCGACCTTCTTGGCCAGGTCGGTATTCGTGGCCATGACGAAACGCACGTCCACTTCAATGGGCGTGCTGCCGCCGACGCGCTCAAATCTGCGGTCCTGGAGAAGGCGCAGAAGCTTGACCTGCAGGTCGGGGGTCAGAGCAGCCATATCATCAAGAAAGAGCGTTCCGCCATCTGCCTGTTCCACCCGTCCACGCCGTATGGCCGGCGTTCCTGCGGAAGAAGCTGTTTCCTGGCCGAAAAGTTCTTTCTCCAGAGCGTCACCGGTGAGCGCCGCGCATTCCACGACCACAAAAGGCTTGTCCTTGCGCGGGCTGCCCAGATGTACAGCGCGGGCCACCAATTCCTTGCCCGTGCCGGATTCGCCGGTGATGAGCACGGTCGTGCGGCCAGGGGCCGCACGCTCCACCATCAGCTTGACCTGGGAAATTCCCGCGCTGCGGCCGATGATGGTATGAAGTCCGAAGCGCTCCTGCATGGCTTCCTGCAGAAGCTTGTATTCGCGGTGAGCCTGGGCCAGTTCGACGGCGTTATGGATGGAGAGCAGAAGCTCGTCATTGGAAAAAGGCTTGGTGATATAATCGAAAGCCCCGTACTTCATGGTCTCCACAGCACTTTCAATGGTGCCGAAAGCAGTCATGATCAGGACGGGAATATACGGCCACTGCTTCTTTACCCGTTCCAGCACATCAAGGCCTGTAATGCGCGGCATCTTCATGTCCGTAACGACAACGTCCACCTCGCTCTCCTGAAGGAAAGCCAGCGCCGTCTCCGGGTCGCTCAGTGCGGTGACGGTGTACCCCTCATCCTCGAGCAGTGTCTGCAGGACAAGCAGGTAGTTCTTTTCGTCATCGATAATCAGGATATGGGCATTCTTCTCACTCATAGTTCTCTCCCGGAGGCATCACATAGGACGGACGTTCCTGCCGGTACTCCCGGAGGACCGTCATCATTCAGAGATAATCATCTCACAAGGAAAGGGAAGAAATTCATGTTTCCCAAAAAGAATTCTAGCCCTTCTTTTCGGGAGCCGGTTTGCTGCCGGCTTCTCCGGGAAGCGCTTCCCTGGCTTCACTCTCGGCTTTACTGTTCATGTACTCCACGGCCAGGGGCAAAGTGACTTCCACCCTGGCACCACCTTCTTCGGCATTGGAGAGTTCGATGGTGCCGCCGTGGCTTTCGATAATGGACTTGACAATGGGCAGTCCGAGGCCGGTTCCACCTTCTTTGGTGGTAAAGAACGGTTCAAGGAGATGCGGGAGCGTCTCGGGATCGAACCCCTTGCCGGAATCCGTAAAATCAAGAACAGCCCGGTCATCCCTGCGGAATACGTGGATGTCGATGGTTCCTCCCATATCGAGAGCCTGCTGGGCGTTGGCCAGAACGTTGTAAAACGCCCTATACAGAAGATCCTTGTCACCCAGAACCCAGAGATCCTCCTCGAAATTCTTCTTCAGGCCGACTCCGCTCCTTCCGAACTCTCCTTCCACAAAGGCCAGAATCTGATCGATGACCAGTTCGAGCTCGACGGGATCCTGTCGTGGCTGGCGAGGACGGGCGTAATCGAGGAAGTCATTCACAGTCTGGGAAAGACGCACGGACTCGTCATAAATCGCCTGCAGGAGACGCACCGTCCCTTTGTCCACCTTGTCGGCCCTCCGCTGCAACAGCTCGGCCGTGGAGCGTATGATACCCAGAGGATTACGAATCTCGTGGGCGATGCTGGCCACCACTCTGCCCATGCTCACCAGCCGCTCAGTACTCTGTATTTCTTTTTCAAGCTGCCTGTTCTTCTGCATGCGCTCGGTCAGCACACGCTCCGCCCTGTGAATGATGACGAGGAGAAGAGCGAAAAGAATGGCCGAGGACAGCAGACACATGACCACGATGATGCACTGAAAGACCAGGACCTGGACATAGTCAGACGTGATGTCCTGGGTCAGCTCAAGTACACCCAGCACGGGAGACTGACTGCCTATACGGTAGCTGTCTCCCCTCAGGGGAAACAGCACGCGAAGCTGAAATACTCCGGGATCGAGGGGCAGTCTGAACGGGACCTGCCAGAGAGGAAACTGGCTGTGGATCACAGGCTTGGGCGTGACGCCGCCCAGGACTTTTTCAAGCCCAAGAGGCGCGATTCCCTTTTTGCCTATTTCTCCGGCATCAGTAGAATAGGCCACCACGTGCGAGAAATCATAGACGCGCAGCCTGTCCACGGGCAGCCCCTCGATAACCGACTTCACCACGGAATCGAGGCGCTGATACTGCTGCTCCTGACGCAGGGCTATGCGCCCGTATTCCAGGATGGTCGGCACAGCGAAACGCTGAAAAATCTGGTTATTCAGATTTTTGGCGAGCAGAGTCGCGAACTCCTCCTGCCGCTGCATAAGGGTCTGCCGGGCCGAGTTGGAAATGAAGAAGGAGAGCGCCAGACTGGTCAGGAGAACCACGGCCAGAGAACACCAGGAAAGCGTACGCGCATAACTGAGCGACAGCCCCCTTTCGGTTTCATCCACAGCTTTTTCCGCGGCGCTGACCGCGGTTTCTGTATACCTGGCATCCGTCTCTCTGAGACCTTTCATTCTTTCCTCCCCGGCCCGTACGGAACCGAACTAGAAGTCCTGCTTCTCTTCAGGCTTCTTCAGGAATTGATCGAGGGCCTCCTTGTCGGCCTCGAAACCGGGCTTGCCGAGACGGGCGTTGGCCAGATGCTTGCCAAGTTCAACGGCCGGCTGATCCAGGGGATTAATCCCCATGAGCCACCCGGTGAACACGGTCGCGGCTTCAAGAAGCATCATCAGGCGGCCGCCAGATAATTCGCTGGCGTCATCGAGAGCGATATGCACAAGCGGCGTGTCATGGCAGCAAAGAGCCATACGGGTACCCATGGCCTCAGCTTTGAGCAGTTCCCCGAAATGCTTCCCGGAAAGGAATTTCCACTCCTCGGGGAGGTCACTGCCGAACACGGGTCCCTCAGAGGGGGAATGCCCGGTAACGAAGAGGCAGCCCTTGTTGCGGATTCCATCCAGAAACATCTGGTTGATGGAATGCTGATCCGTGACGCCTGTGGCGGGCACGGGCATGGTGCCGAGGCCGTCCTTGCCGAGACTTTCAGCCCACAGCTGTCCGAACCAGGGGCCGTAGGTGGCGAAAAGAGGTTCGTAGCAGAAGAAGATGAGCTGGGTGTAATCATATTCTTCGAGGGCACGGGCCCAGCAGGCCAAAGCAAAGGAAGGATGTCCGGCAAGGCTTTCCGGATGTTCGGCCAGGGGCCTGGCCACGGATGCCGCGCCATCGAGCAGGGACTCCCAGTCGATGCCGAGGAAAGCGGCAGGCAGAAGCCCCACTGCAGACA
>ONPA01000049.1 GCA_900319575.1 uncultured Desulfovibrio sp.
ACGAGCCTGTGCAGAACGGCAATGAGCTTGCCGACTTCGTGCATGTGCAGGCCCGTGGTCGGCTCATCGAGAATGTACATGGTTCCGGGAAGGCTGCGCTTACCGAGTTCACGGCTGATTTTGATGCGCTGCGCCTCGCCGCCCGACAGCGTCGTGGCGGACTGTCCGAGACGGATGTACCCGAGCCCCACGTCCTCGAGAATAGCCAGCTTGCGCGCCAGACTCGGGAAGTTAGAGAAGAACTCGCGGGCCTGGCTCACAGTGAGATCCAGGACCTCGAAAATGTTCAGGCCCTTGTAGCGCACCTCGAGCGTCTCATGATTGTATCTTTTGCCATGGCACACGTCGCAGGTAACGAAGATGTCCGGCAGAAAATGCATCTCCACCTGGATCATACCGTCTCCGTGGCAGGTTTCGCAGCGTCCGCCCTTCACATTGAAGCTGAAGCGCCCGGCCGTGAAGCCGCGCCGCTTCGCGTCCGGCGTCATGGCGAAAATCTGACGGATATCGTCAAAAATCTTGGTGTAGGTCGCCGGATTGGAACGCGGCGTCCTGCCGATGGGCGTCTGGTCAATATCCACAAGACGCTCTATGGCTTCGGCTCCAGTGATGCCGGAAATCGTCCCGGGATTATCCACGCGCAGCCCGAGTCCTATGGCCAGATGCTTATAGAGCGTATCCATGACAAGGGAACTCTTGCCGGACCCGGATACACCCGTCACGCAGGTAAGCACTCCCAGGGGGAAACTCACGTCCATGCCCTTGAGGTTGTTGGTGGTCACATTGTGCAGGACGATTTCACCGCGCGGCTCGCGCCTCTTTTCCGGCATGGGTACACTCATGTCGCCCGTCAGGTAGCGGGCCGTCAGCGTGCCGGACCTGAGAAGTCCCGGCACATCGCCCTCGTACACGATTTCGCCGCCCTGGATGCCGGAACCCGGACCGAGCTCAATGACCGTGTCCGCAGCGCATATGGTCGAGTCGTCGTGCTCCACCACAAGCACCGTGTTGCCCCTGGACTGGAGAGAGCGCAGCGTGGAGATGAGCTTCTGGTTGTCACGCGGATGCAGACCGATGGAGGGCTCGTCGAGCACGTAGGTCACGCCCACGAGGCCGGCACCGAGCTGGGAAGCCAGCCTGATGCGCTGTGCCTCACCGCCGGAGAGCGTGGTCATGCACCGCGCAAGGGTCAGGTAACCGAGCCCCACGTCAACAAGGAAAGAGAGCCT
Organism: uncultured Desulfovibrio sp.; assembly: GCA_900319575.1. Classification (GTDB taxonomy): domain Bacteria; phylum Desulfobacterota; class Desulfovibrionia; order Desulfovibrionales; family Desulfovibrionaceae; genus Desulfovibrio. The sequence goes on from ONPA01000049.1 coordinate 1,230, forward strand.
GTGCAGCAGTTCCTTCATGAGCGTCTGCGCAATAATGGCCCACCGTCCCTCAAAGGTACGGCTCTTCAGCCACTCCAGCTCCCGGTCTATGGGAAGGGCGCAGAAATCGGCTATGCTCAGGCCGTCAATGCGCACCGCGAGCGCTTCCCGGGAAAGACGCTGCCCGTGACAGGACGGGCAGGCCGTGGTCTGCATGTAACGGCCGAGCTCATCACGCCAGGCGTCGCCGTACTGCATGCCTTTTTCAAGAAGCGGAATGACGCCGGGCCAGCGGTCTTCCGTGACTTCCAGATTGACCTGGGCCTTCAGGCTCTCTGCGAAGTGCTCGTACTGGTAGTCGCCTTTGGCGTACACGGCCACACTGCCGCCCATCCAGTTGCGCCTGAGTCCTGCGGAGGTGTTGGCGGGCTTGTTCTCCCCATCCTCTCCGTAAAAGAGCGCGAGCCAGGCCCCGGAGCTGAAATCCTTGAGAGGCGTTGACAGGCTGAATCCATGGCGTTTGCCAAGTGCGCGCAGGGCTGGCGCGTATTTTTCCATGGCACGTTTTCCGTGCCATGGAAGCAGTGCGCCTTCCTGCAGGGAAAGACCGCGGTTCGGCGCGATAAGGCGGGGCTCGAAATAATCGACCGTGCCGAGGCCCACGCAGCGGGGGCAGGCACCCGAAGGCGTATTGAACGAAAAGAGCTGCGGCTTCGGCACCGGCATGGCGATATGGCAGTGAGGGCAGCTCGAAGACGTGGAATAGATGTGCTCCCTCTCCCCTTCAGGCCTGTCCGGCTGATAGAGGACAATCCGCCCGTCGGCTTCCTTCAGGGCCAGCTCAACTGACTCGGAAAGGCGCTGGCGCAGCCCCTCGCGGATGACGAGGCGATCGACCACCAGATCAAGGGAGTGCTTCCTGTTCTTGTCGAGCGGAGGCACCTCATCGATCCTGTAGAATTCCCCGTCGGCACGCACTCTGGAAAACCCCCTGGCCTTGAGCTTCGCCAGGCGGTCCTTCTGCATTCCCTTCTGCATTTCCACGATGGGCGCGAGAATCATGAACTTCGTTTTCTCAGGAAGACTCAGGATATCCTCGAGAATCTCATCCGTGGACCGGGCTTCAATGGGCCTGCCGCACTTGGGGCAGGAAACCGTTCCCAGACGCGCGAAGAACACGCGCAGAAAATCGTAGATTTCTGTCACGGTGCCCACTGTGGAGCGGGGATTGTGGGACGTGGTCCCCTGTTCCAAGGATATGGCCGGCGTCAGACCCTCGATTTTTTCCACGTCGGGCTTGTCCATCTTGGGCAGAAACTGCCGCGCGTAGGCGGAAAGGGACTCAACGTAGCGGCGCTGTCCTTCTGCGTAAACGATATCGAACGCCAAAGTGGATTTACCAGATCCGGACGGACCGCAGACAACCACGAGCTGATCGCGGGGAATATCCAGGCTGATGTCGCGCAGATTGTGCTGGCGGGCATGTTCGATGTGGATGCACTTCTGTGCGGGCTGCATTTGACATCCTCCCCCGCCTAAAGACTGGGGATTCCTATCGGTAGCGGCTCTAACGAGCCACACCATAGGCGGGTTCCTGCTTCAAAG
>ONPA01000003.1 GCA_900319575.1 uncultured Desulfovibrio sp.
GTGGAAAACGCGGCCCCCGAACTCGCAGGAGGACAGCCGTGAACGCTCTTCCCATCCCTGAAAAATCCCCGCGCCCTGTGCCGCGCGTGACGCCATGACGGGAAAAATCCTTTTCCTGGGCGGACGCCCCTGGCGCGCGGGCCTCGACTGGACCGCGCCGGGACCCGCCCTTTCCGTTTCAGGAATCCGCAGGGAAGCCGCTCTCCGCGGCGCGGACCTCGTTGTCCTGCGGGGCCCCCACGGATCCCGCCAGACGGGCTGCGCGGAGGCCGGCGGCGGACGGGCCCCGTCCCTCGCGGCCGCGCTCTGCCGCACCCTTTCCGGGGAGAAGGGCGTTCTCCTCTCCCTCCGCCTGAAGGACGCCGGGGGCGCCTCCTTCTGGTGGGTGCTCGGCATACTCGGCGGCGCCGTGGCGCCGGGATACGGCGACCAGGTTCACGCCACGGAGGAGGACGCCGGACAGGCGGCTGTACGGCTTGCCCGGCTCGCGGGCGGCAGGGAAGCCTTTTCCCTGCGCGCAGCCTCCGCCGATCCCGGCGAGTCAGCGAAGATCCTCACGCGCCTTCTTGCGCGGGGCGGCATGCCCGGACGCGCTGCCCGGTTCGCCTGGCGCTGCCGGCCCGTGCGCTCGCTGCGCTCCCCTCTCCGTATCTTCCTTGAATCCGTCCTCTTCTGCGCGGCCTGCGGCTTCTTCCTGCCGCCGGCCATATCCTCTCTCTCGGAACAGGTGGACGCGCTCACGGGCAGGGGAAAATCCGGCGCCCTGGCCCTCCGGGCCGGGGAACACCCTGAAAAAGTCTTTCCTCCGGCGTGGGCCTCTCTTCCGGAAACGGCGGCCGCGGGGCGCTCCTGTCTCGCCGGCATCTACAGGGCGCCGCGTGAACTCTCGGGCTGGGTTTTCCGCAGGGGCGCGTGCCGCACGCAGTCCGGAAACGGCGGGGACCCCGGAGTGACCCTGCTCCTCACCTACGCCCGCACCGCGGCCTCAAGCTATACGGGGCTTCCAAAAGACGCGGCTTTCCAGGATTCGCGTCCCTCGGAAATGACGCGCAGGGTGCCGCTTCCCGCGGCACCGGGTCCGGGTCCTGACGCCTGGAAAACCTTTCTCACGAAAAAGGACGCGTCCGCCCGCTTTCTCGATCTTCTGCAGCGCGCGAAGGCCCGCGGCGGCGTGCGTTTCAGGGACCCCGCGAAACTGACGGACGGAAACGGCACGTCCATAGCCTGCCCGTGGGCGGCGGGCGCCTGGAACATAACCGGCCTTCAGGGAGACAGCCTCCGGGACGTCTTTGCCGCGCTTCACGATCTGCCCGGCTTTTTCCTGACCGAACTCACCGTACAGGGCGGCAGCTGGACCGCCAGAGGAGATGCCTATGCCCGATGAAACCAGGGAAACCGCTTTCCCGGACGACAGCAGAAACGCCAAGGAGGAAAGTCCCGGAAACGCCGCGGACGATCTGTCCCGTCTTTTCGCGGACACGCCGGGGAAAGGGGAAAATCCCGTCCCCGCTTCCCCCCGGCGCCGGCCGGGCCGGCGCGTCCTGATTGTGGCGGCCTGCCTCGCCGTCCCGCTCACCGCCTGCGGCGCCGCCTTCTTCCTGCAGGGAGACCCGGACCCGGGGTACGGAGTCTCCCCGGGTCCCGCTCCCGCGCCGCGCGTTCACAGGAAGCCGGAATCTCCCGCAGCGAAGGAAAGATCCGGCAGTCCCGCCCCTGAGACAGGAAAGTCAGCCGCGGAACCGGGTTCTCTCGGGGAGAACGCGAGGCTCATGAACGAGCTCGAGGCGATGCGGCTCAGGACGCGCATCGCCCGGGAAGAAGCCGATTACCTCAAAGCGAAGCAGGCCGCCGACGCGGTGAGAAACGGAAGCGGCACAAAGCCCGCGGAAAGCCGTCCCGCCGCGCCGGCCCCCGCCAGGCAGGACGGAAAAGCCTCCCGTCCCGCTGGAAGGGACGCCATCATTTCCGTACAGGGCGCCGGGAACAGCCTGTGGGCTCTCGCGCGCACCGCGGAAGGACGCATTGTCTCCCTCAGGCCGGGCAGTCCCTTCGCCTGCGGCAGGGTAAGCGCCGTGACCCGCCAGGGCGTGCGCGTGCGCTGTCAGAACTCCACGCTTTTCATTTCATTCTAGGGGAGAGAAACATGCCGGATACCGGAAACAGTCAGACCCTGCGCCTGCGCCTCGCGGAACTGATGGCCGGACTCGACGGCGCGGTCCGGGAAAAAATCCGCCTTTCGCCTGACAGGAGCGTCCTGGACTATTCCCGGGAAATCGCCGGGAACCTGCCCTTCATGGCGCTCGCCGCCTTTCTGCAGGAGAACTGCAGGACACGCGCCGTGCCGCATCCGGCGGCCGAGTTCGCCCTGCGCTTCGCCGGGCGCGGCGGGGAGACGGAGACAGGCCGCACGGAGGTGCAGAGAAGACTCGTAAGCCTCCTTGCGGAAGCCGGGGAAAGCGGGGCATCGGACGTACATATCGCGGACATGGGTGCCTACGGTCTCGTGCGCTTCCGCGTGCGCGGCGAGATGCGCCCGGCTGCCGAAATTTCCGGCACCTTCGCGAGGCGCTTAATCGCCGTGGCCTTCAACGGTCTCGGACAGCAGAACGGCACGCCGGGCTTTTCACAGGCCTCCCGCCAGGACGCGCGCATCGTGAGCCGCTCCGTCCTGCCTCCGGGCGTCCATTCCGTGCGCCTGCACGCGGAGCCGATCCAGTCCGACACCGCGTCCAGGGGAACTTTCCTCGCCATGCGCCTCCTCACCGGAGCGGACGGCGTCACGGGAAGCCTCGGAGAACGCCTTGCCGCGCTCGGCTACTCTGAGGACCAGTGCCGCCTCATGGCCTCCCTCGCCGGATCACGCGGCCTCACACTCCTTGCCGGCCCTACGGGACACGGCAAATCCACAACCCTGCGCCACGTCATGGAGTCCATGGTCATCTCCCGTCCCGACCAGAGCTACCTCTCGGTCGAGGATCCCCCCGAATACCCCATGGCCGGCGTCAGGCAGATTCAGGTGCCCACGTCCGGGGGAGACAGGGCATCAGCCTACGCCGACGCCATAGCCGGCGCCATGCGCTGCGACCCCGATGTCATCATGATTGGCGAGATCCGCTGGCCCGCGGCCGCAGCCGCTGCGCTCGACGCCGCGCTGACCGGCCACGCCGTGTGGACCACAGTGCACGCGGCCGACGCCTTCGCCATAGCCCGCCGCCTCACGGGCATGCTCACGTCAGCCGGCGTTCCCGATCCCAGGGAAACCCTCTTCGGGCAGGGCGTCTGCGCGGGGCTCATCTGCCAGCGCCTCATGTCCCTGAACTGCCCCCGCTGCAGCCTGCCGCTCTCCTCCCTTACAGGGGAAGCACGGCGCAGCCTCCTTCCAGAAGAACTTGAAGAATTCCTCGCCGGCGCCATCGGTCCCTCCGCCATGGGCGGCGTGCGCCTGCGCAATCCTGACGGCTGCCCTGCCTGCGGGGGACAGGGCATTCTCTCCCGCGCTGCCGCGGCCGAGATTGTCGACTGCCGCGGCGCGGTGGGCAGGCTCCTCGCCAGGGGTGAGGACGGGGCAGCAAGGGAGCTCTGGAAACGGAACGGCGGCGTCACCATAGCCGGCCGCTGCCTCGGACTCATCGCGAAAGGGCTTCTCGATCCCGTCACCTGCGGACACAGGCTGGGCGGCCTGTCCGATCCGGACAGCGTCTGATATCCGCGGACAGACCGTCTAACAGCCTGCTTTTACTAAATAAATATCATATAATTAAAGTAATGCTTTATAATTCGGCTGTCCCTGTGACGGCCGCCCGGGAAAAGGAGTCCGCCCGTCCCGGACGTACGGCGCCTGTTTTCAAGGAGCGCCTGAAGAACTCTGCCCGCATGGAGGAACCATGTCCCTTATTTCCGAATACGCCCTGCGCCGGGCTTTCCGCCCGTCCGTGCGGGCAAAACTGTGGAGGCGTCTCGCGGCCAGGGCGGCTCTCGGGCTTCCCGTGTGGGACGCCATCGAGGACGCGCGCGGACGGGCCGAAGGGAAAAATCTCGGCTTCGCCAGGGCCTGCGGCAGGCTTCTCCTGGCCCGCGACTCCGGGCTCGGCCTCGCCGACGGGCTTGGCGGACTCGGCGCCCCGGGCGAAGGACTCCTTCTTTCCGCCGGCGAGAGCGCGGGCCGCACGGCCGAGGGACTTTCCCTCGCAGCGGAGCTTCTCGAGACACGGGGGCGCGTGGCGAAGGAGGTGAAATCGGGGCTCGCCTACCCCGTATTCCTGGTTCTGCTTTCCGTCATCGTGCTTGTCCTGACCTCGGGGCTCATTGTCCCCCAGCTGGCCGCGGTGCTGGATCCGGAGTCGTGGACCGGCGCCGCGGCGTGGCTCTACGCTCTCTCCGGATTCCTGAACTCGTCACGCGGCCTTTTCCTGGGACTCGTCCTCATTCTGCTCATTATCCTCACCGTGACAAGCCTCGGCACCTGGACCGGGCCTCTCAGACAGCGCCTCGATGCCTTCGGTCCGTGGAAACTGCACGCCCTCTCCGAGGGATCGGCCTTCCTTTTCACGCTGGCCACGCTGTCCAGGGCCGGCGTGCAGACGCGCGTGGTGCTTGAGACCTGCCTCGCCTCCCCCTCCTCCTCTCCCTGGCTCAGGGAACGCCTCAGGGGCGTTCTGCGCGTCTACGGAAACGGCACGAATCTGGGGGACGCCCTGGCCGGCGCCGGGCCGTCCTTCCTGCCTGAGGAGGCCATCGAGGATCTGCGCGCCCTGGACGGACTGGACGGCTGCGGGGAGCGCCTTCTTGAGACAGCGCGCGCGGAAATCCGGGAAGGCACGGAACGCGTTCACGACTCCATGCGGGCGCTCGGCACGTTCCTGCTCCTTCTCGTTTTCGGCCTCGTCCTGCTCATTCTGGCCGGCGTCTTCTCCTTCCAGCAGCAGTTCGCGTCCGCGATGTAGCCGTCTATCTGCGGCCTTTCAGAAGGAAGAACGTCCAGGGGATCAGCGCGAAGCAGAGGACGAAGGGGAGAAGAAGCGCGGTGGCAAGCCCCACGAGCTTGGCGATGCCGCCGAGAAGCGGCGGGAAAAGGAGAAGCGAGCTGTAGGCCAGAACGGAGACGGCAGAGCTCGCCCGCTCGAGGCTCACGCCGGGACACCTGCCCGCCTGACTGAAGAAGATGGGCCCCACGGGCGAGATACCGGCGCCGAGAATGGCGTAACCGACCAGGCAGATCAGGGGATTTCCCGCGAAAAGCGCCACGGCGAGCCCGCAGGAGGCAATGGCCGAGCCCGCCACGGACAGGGTCCGGTCCCCGAAACACGCGCGCATCCTGTCCCCGAAGAGCCGGCACACGGCCGCTGCGGAGCCGTAGGCGCCGTACGCCAGGGCCGCTGTCTTCTCGTCCGCGCCCTTGACGCTGAAGAGGTAGAGGCTGCCCCAGTCACCTGACGACCCTTCCACGGCCTCAATGAGAAGATACCCGAGGCCGCATCCTATGACGAAAAGAGGTATGCGGCCGCTCTCCTTCGCACCGCCTCTGCCGGCCTGAGGCTCATCTTCGTGCTGCAGGGAACGGCAGGCGGGCAGAAACAGGAGGAAAAAGAGGGCGGCGAAGAACGCCACGTTCGGAAGCGGAGAAAGGGACAGGGAAGAGAACACGCTGCCCGACGCGGATCCGAGGAAGATGCCGAAGCCGTAGAAGGCGTGCAGAAAGGACATGCTCGGACGGCTGAAGTGCTTTTCTATGAGCAAACCCTGTGTATTCACGCACGCGTCCAGCATGCCCATGAAAAAACCGAATATCCCGACGCCGATGGCCAGCTGCCACACATTCACCGCGAACATGGCCACGAGAAGGGAGACGACCATGAGCGCGGCGCTCCAGCGGCAGAGCCGTCCTGACCCGAAACAGCGCAGGGCTCGGGCACTTCCAAGAAGCGCCGCGAACCCGCACAGGCCCATGGACAGGATGATCAGGCCCACCTCCGCCTCATCCGCGCCCACCTGGGACTTGAGGGCCGGCATACGCGAGAGAAGGATGGCGTAGAAAATCGTTGAAGCGGCGAAAAAGAAGGAAACGGCCAGACGGGCCTTTGTGTATTCGGAAATTTTCATGATGGATACGGGCTGGATGTTGCTGAATAGAAGACTATAGCCCGGCTGGCTCCAGCGGGCAATGCCGGTACATGAAAGCCCATAACAGGTTCGTCAGCCCCCCGGATACGGAGCTCTTCTGACTCGGGCTTCCTCCCTGAAGAGACAGCAGGAGGAAGGAGCCTCACACTTCCCATCCTTCAGAAACCGGCCCGGCTGCCGGACCGTCAGCGGTATGATGGGTTCCGGGAACCTGAGATCCCGGACGGACCTCAGCCAGTCTTTCCTGTGAAATCCGGAAGAACAGGCCTCATCCGGCACCGCATCCGGAACAGGCGTATTCCCGAGCGGCATCTTCTCCATCAGGCATGCCCCGCAGGCAGCCGGATTCCTGTTTGACCGGCACGCAAAAATGTTATAAATAAAAAAACATCTATTTCCTGGATATGCCTGACTGGCTTTCCGCTCCCCCGGCAGCAGGGACATCCGTCCGTACCAGGGGCATCACGGAAAGAGCAGGAAAGAACAACGCAAAGGAGTATTTCTATGAAAATGAAGAAAACGGCTCTGGCTTTTATGGCGGGACTGAGCCTTATGGCGGCCTCCGCTGCCTGCCCGGCGCTGGCGGCAGACAAACTGCCGTCTTTTGGGAATAACAGGCAGATGGTGGAATATTTCTGGAATGAGATTTTCAACAAGCACAATACTTCCGTGATCGACAGCCTGACGTCCCCGAAATACATCCAGCACAGCCCCGGCTTCGCCGACGGCCGTGAGGCGTTTAAGGCCGGCGTCCAGGGATTCCTCAAAGAATTCCCGGAAAGCAGGGCGAAAATCAAACATATAGGCGCTGACGGCGATCTCGTGTTTATCCACAATCACATCACGCTGAAAGCCGGCGATCGCGGTCAGGCTGCTGTCGATATCTTCCGCGTCAAAGACGGCAAAATCGCGGAGCA
>ONPA01000032.1 GCA_900319575.1 uncultured Desulfovibrio sp.
CGTCATCGTCCACCTGAATATGAAACTCCTGGGATATCCGGGCCGCGATTTCGAGCAGATCGATGGATTCGCAGGGGAGATCGGTGAAAAGCCTGGTGCCTTCCCCGAGTGTTGACGCGGGGCATTCGAAAATGTCAGCGGCTATGCGTATGATGCCTTCAAGTATGTTTTTCCTGTCCATGTTTTTTTCTACAGTGGTATTTTGGCGGCAGAAAGGCCTCCGTCGAGGACTGCCGTGGTGGCGTTGAATGATGGGGTTTTCAGAAGGAAGAGCATGGCGTCGAAAGCTTCGTCCGCGGTGACGAGACGTCCCGTTGGCATGCGTTCCGAGGCTTTGTCCGCGCGCCCCTCGAGGAAGCGGTGTCCCCGGCCCGTGTCTATCCAGGAGAGCCTGAGCGAGCAGGCCGTGACGCCCCGGCGCCCGAGCTCGAGCCCGAGGCTCCGGTAGAGTGCCTCGCCTGCCAGCTTGGCTGCGGCGTAAAAGCCCTGTCCCGGCGCGGGACGATCTGCGGCGGCCGAGGAAATGAAAAGGCAGCGGCCCCTGCGGCGGGCCAGCATAGAGCGGGAAAGCGCCCGCAGGACGCGGGCCCTGAGGGCGATGTCGCCTGCGGCCCATTCTTCGATAGCGGAGGGGGAGGCCTGGGCGAGCAGGCTTTCAAAAGGGGAATGCTGGAAGTCGGCCAGCCCTTCCGGCTCGCTCCCAAGGGCTTCGCGGCAGAGCTCCGGGAGATCCTCGGGATGTGTCAGAAGAGCGGCGGCCTGTCCTTTTCCGCGGCAGGCGAGAAGGGATTTTTCCGAGCGGCAGGCCATGAAGCAGGACACGCCGCGGGCCTCGAGGCGCGCGCGCAGTCCCTGGGCCAGCTCCGAGCCTGCGCCCGTGATGAGCACGGGGGAGGGATAGCCAGCCATCAGCCGTCCTTCCTCTTCATGGCAAGAACGCCATCGGCCATGATTCTGTCCGAGCCGACGCGGCAGAACACGCGGCATCCGGTTTCGTCATAATCCATGCTGAAGGGCCAGTCCCCCGGCGTGAGAAAGAAGCGGAAGCGGAAGCGCCCGGCCCTGACGGGAAGAAGGTGAGGGAAAAGGCGTCCGGCCTCTTCGGCCAGGGCCGCGATGATGAGGCTCCCGGGGACGCGGGGAGCTCCCGGAAAGTGTTCCCTGAAAAGGGGCAGGCCGGGATCGAAATGCAGAACGCCGGACTTTTGCATGGCTCTTCTCCTCTGAAGACTCCCAGTTTTAGCCAACGGCATGCCGGCCTGCAAGACCTTGAGAGAGCTGCCCGCTTTTGGCATGCTCTCAGAGCGCGGAAACGGGCAGCGTCCTTTCCGCGTGATCATTTCCTGGAGGAACAGCTATGATGGAAATTACGCGCGAGCACGTCATTTCGGCGGCGCACAGACTGTACGAATACGGGGGCCGCTGCGAGCGCCTGCACGGGCACAATTACCGCATCCTGGTGACCCTCACGGCAGACAGAATGAACGAACTCGGCATGGTCGTCGACTTTGTGGAGGTCAAGCGCGTGCTTTTTGGCGCCCTGGAGGAAGCCTGGGATCACCGCACCCTGCTCTTCCGCGACGATCCCCTGTCCGGGCAGCTTTCCGCCCTGCTCACTGACGGATCCGTGCGTGTGGTGCCCTTTAATCCCACGGCCGAGAACATGGCCGCCTATCTTGCGCAGACCCTTTTCCCGAAAGCCATGGCCGGAGCCGGCATGAAGGGAGTGCGCGTGAGCCGCGTGGTCGTTTACGAAACGGACGGCAGCCAGGCCTGCTGGAGCGCGGACTGATGGCAGCCCTTCTGGTCAATGAGATTTTCTGGTCCCTGCAGGGGGAAGGCGCCTTCACGGGGACGCCTTCGGTCTTTTTCCGGCTGCAGGGCTGTTCCGTCGGCTGTCCCTGGTGCGACACGGGATACGCGCAGAAATGCGATCCGAGGGACAGGCTGCCGGATCAGAGCCCGGTGGTCCTGGAGAAAAAGGCCGCGGATCCCCGCTATACCCTGGCCGGCGAGGACTGGCTCCTGAACGTCCTTGAAAAGGGGAAAACGCCGGGTATCCATGTGGTGCTCACCGGCGGGGAACCCTGCCGCCAGCCCATAGCCGGATTTGCCGCAGCTCTCCTTGAGCGGGGCTCAGGCGTGCAGGTTGAGACGAGCGGCACCGAGCCGGTTGTTGTGCCGGACGGAGTCTGGGTAACCCTGTCCCCCAAAGCCGCGCCCGTGGTGGAGTCGTGCTGGAAACGGGCCGATGAGGTGAAGCTTCCCGTGGCCTCACAGGAAGATCTTGACCGCTGGTCTGAGCGCCTCGCCTCGCTGCCTGCGTCAAAGGTCTGGCTCCAGCCCGTGAGCCAGGGACGCGAGGCCACAAAGCTCTGTATTGACACATGCATGAGGCACAACTGGCGTCTGTCCGTACAGATGCACAAATACCTCGACCTGCGCTGAGAGAGAAAAAGAGAAGGGCGCCGGTATCTGGCCGGCGCCCTTCCTGCCTTTGGGAAGAAACGGAATGACGCTGCCGGCAGGGCTAGGCCTTGCCGGAGGAGCCCATCACGTCATGAATCTTGTGGGCGACCATGTTGCGGACGGCGTCGCGGGCGGGTCCGAGGTACTTGCGCGGATCGAAGGCTTCCGGATGCTCGACCATGTACTTGCGGATGGACGCGGTCAGAGCCAGACGGATATCGGTATCCACGTTGATTTTGCAGACGCCCATGGTGGCGGCCCTGCGCAGCATGTCTTCCGGCACGCCGCGGGCGTCGCCTACGTTGCCGCCGTACTTGTTGCATTCCTCGACGAACTCATGCGGCACGGAAGAGGCGCCGTGGAGGACGAGAGGATAGTTGGGAAGCTTTTCGCAGATGGTTTCAAGGCGGGGGAAGTCGAGTTTGGCTTCGCCCTTAAACTTGTAGGCGCCGTGGCTGGTGCCGATGGCGACGGCCAGGGAGTCGCATCCGGTCTTTTCGACGAAGTCGACAGCCTGATCCGGATCGGTGAACTGATGCCCTTCGGACTTCACGTGCTCTTCGATGCCGGCGAGCTTGCCGAGTTCGGCCTCAACCCACACGCCTCTCGGATGGGCGTAGTCGACGACCTTCTTGGTCAGGGCCACGTTTTCCTCATAGGGCAGGGCTGAGCCGTCGATCATGACGGAAGTGAAGCCGCCGTCAATGCAGTCTTTGCACATTTCGAAGGACGGGCCGTGGTCGAGATGGACGCAGACCGGAACCTCGGGCGACTCGGTGAGAGCGGCCTCGACGAGCTTCATGATGTAAATCTGACCGGCGTATTTACGGGCACCGGCGGAAACCTGAAGAATAACAGGGGATTTTTCATCCGCGGCAGCCTGCATGATGCCCTGGATGATTTCCATGTTGTTCACGTTGAAGGCGCCGATGGCGTAGTGGCCGTCATAGGCGGCCTTGAACATTTCTTTGGGTCCAATAAGCGGCATGTCGAGCCTCCTGTTTGCTCATCTCCCTGCATGGGAGGAGTCACGGCTAATGTATAACAGATTTGGCATTCAAACAACAGTTTAGGAAAGATTTTGTTTCAGTTTTCAGGAAGCTGCAGGGCGTCCAGAACCCGTATGGTGTCTTCGTCCGTGAAATCGAAACGCAGGGGGGTCACGGTGATGAAGCCGCGGGAAAGGAGATCCTTGTCTGATCCGGCGTTGATGGTTTCCGGAGGGATTTCGCCCATGAGCCACCAGTAGCGGCTGCCGCGGGGGTCCCTGCGCTCGAGGTAATCGTTCTTCCAGACAGCCGTTGTCTGGCGGCACACGCGCAGGCCCCGGTTCTTGGACAGAGGGCCTTTGGGGTAATTGACGTTAATGACCCTGCCCTTCGGGATGCGGCTCCAGTCGATGCTTTCCGCAAGGGCCACGGCGTGGCGGGCCTTGCTCTGGATGTCTGTCTGCGATTCATCGTCATTGGAGAAAGCCATGGAGGCAAGGCCCTGGTGGCAGGCTTCCGTGGCTGCGCCCACGGTTCCCGAGTACAGAATGTCGGGACCCACGTTGGGGCCGGCGTTGATTCCGCTCATGACGATGTCCGGCTTTTTTTCGAGAAGCATGGAAAGCGCGAGCTTCACGCAGTCCGTCGGCGTGCCGTAGATGCCGAGGCCGTGGAAGTCGTCCTGATTGAAGGGATAGGCCCTCAGGGGTTCAAAAACCGTGAGGGAGTGCCCGACGCCCGACTGCTGGCGCATGGGAGCCACCACATGTACCGTGTGGCCTCGGGTCAGAAGAGCGTCGTACAGGGCCCTCAGGCCGACGGCGCGTATACCGTCGTCGTTGGTCAGCAATACATCCATACCGTATTCAGGCGCCCCGTGGGGAGCGCTTCCTCCTTATGCGGGCCGTATGCCCGTAACATATTTTCCGTCAGGAACCGGAACGGGGGGAGTTTACGTCCCTCAATGGAGCTTTTCAAGGGCGCCGGCGTTGACATCCGTTGCGAAAGCGGGTCAATTGGGTCACAAATATATCCTGCCCCTCTCCCGATCCGGCCGGCCTCGCGGGGGGCGTTGGCCCGGCTTTCTCCGGGTGTTTTCTGGCTGGCCGGCAGGGAGCAGCTGTGAACAGAGGTGACTCCATCAGTGCGCTTATCCAGCGGGAACAGCCCGTGGACGGCGTGTACGCTCTTACCGGCGTACAGAAGAGGCTGGACAAGAAAAGCAATCCATACTGGGACCTCGTGCTTAAAGACAGATCCGGCAGCGTGGCCGCGAAGATCTGGATGACGCGGGGCCGCCTCGTCCCGGAATCGCTGGACAACGACATATTCGCCCATGTGGTGGGGAGAGTGGAGTTCTTCAACGGCATGCCGCAGGTGAAAATCAGCGGCGTGACGCCGCTCACGCCCGGGGAGATCGCCGGGATGGATATTTCCGAATTCCTGCCCCCTTCCCCCTACGACGGCAGGGGGGCCTACGGGGAACTCATGGCCCTAGCGGACAGGGAGTTCACCTACGCTCCCTGGAAAAATCTGGTGAAGGGATTCTTTGGTGAGGACGGGAACGCCACCCTCTTTATGAATGCCAGCGCAGCCACCGCCATGCATCACGCCGGAGCCGGCGGGCTCGCCGTGCATACCCTGGGCGTTTTCCGCGCCTGTCAGGCCGAAGCGGATCTCTATCCTGATATCGACAGGCAGATTTTGCTCGCGGGAGCCCTGTTCCACGACATCGGCAAGATGCGGGAGATGCGGAGCACTGCTTTCGAGACAACGTATACCCCGGAGGGCAATCTCATGGGGCACCTCACGCTGGGCGTGCTTATGCTTGAGCCCTACTGCCGGAAGGCCGGGCTGCCCGATCCCCTGAGAGAGCATTTTTTCCATCTTATTCTGAGCCACCATGGCCATATCGAGTACGGAGCGGTCAAACCGCCGCAGAGCCGGGAGGCTCTTGCTCTTTTCGCGGCTGATTATCTTGATTCACATATGAATATGATGGATTCACATCTGAAGGAGATCCCCACCGGACAGTGCGCCTTTGTCAGGGGGCTGGAGGCGGGGCTCTATCATCCCGAGCGCACGCCGGGGACGGATTCGGAACCGGAATCCGCGGATCAGAATGATGATCCCGGTGCCAGGGGAAGTGAGGAAAGCGCGGATTTTAGGGTGACCCCCGCTTCTGCAGCTGTGAAAAGCAGCGGTGACGCGGGGGTGACGGATAAGGGGGCCGGGCCAGTCGATATCCCCGATGACTGGGTGGAATGCCCGCCGGAGGAGGTTCCGTTCGACGAGGCTCTGCCCGAGGATTTTGTCACGGAACAGGCAATGTCGCCTGAATGTCACACGCGGGAGGTAAAGGAAGAGAAGTTCCCTGTTCCGGAAAAGCCCGCGCGGGAGACGGCGGGGGAAGGCGGCAGAAAGAAAACTCACAGGCACGCGCGCGTTGAGCAGTGTTCGCTTCTGAATTTCGGCGGGGATAAATAATGTTTGTGACGTTTGAAGGTGTGGAAGGGGCCGGCAAGAGTACGGCCCTGAAGAACATGGCCCGGGAACTCGGGCAGGAGGGCGCGGACGTGCTCGTGACCAGGGAACCCGGCGGCTCAGGCCTCGGAAAGGCCCTGCGCACCCTGCTTCTCGACTGCAACAGCCAGATTACCCCTGACGCGGAGCTCTGCCTCTTTCTTGCCGACAGGGCCCAGCACGTGGCCGAGGTTATCCGCCCCGCGCTCGCGGCAGGCAAAGTGGTGCTCTGTGACCGCTACGCTGACTCCACCTACGCCTACCAGGGCTTTGCCAGAGGCATGGATCTCGGCCGGCTCCGCCTTCTCAACGACGCCGTGACCGGCGGCCTCAGGCCCGACCTGACACTGGTCTTCGACGTGCCTGAGGAGGAAGGCCTGGCCCGGGCCCGGGCCCGCAATCAGTCCGAGGGCACGGAGGTGAGCGAAGGCCGTTTTGACAGCGAAACCCTGAAATTTCACGCGGCCGTGCGCGGAGGCTTCCTGAAACTCGCCGCGGCCGAACCGCAGCGGATGCGGGTTATCGATTCCACGGCCTGCCGCGCGGACGTGCTCGCCCGCTGCCTTGAGTGCTACCGGGAATGCCGGGACCGACTGTCCCGTGACCAGAGGAGGAGAGCCAATGGAAGTATATAAGGCTGTTTTTGACGGCGTTCTGCGCATTCATCCCACGGACGCGGAAGCGGACAGTGCGCTCACCGAGAACCTGAGGGAAGGCGTGACGGATGATCTTGTCCCCGTGTGTTCCATGGGCGACCCCGATACTCTTTACGCCACGGCCTACCGTTTCGACGGGGATATTCCCGGCGGCGTGGTGATGGTCAGAGGCGATGAGGACGCGGAGCGCTTTGCCGTGGTGGCGGAGACAAATCTTGCCTTCGCCGAAACCGCGGCACACTTCAGCCGCGTCGTGTCCGAAGTGCGTTACGGCGTGGACATTTTCGAGGATAAGACCGGGTGCTGATTATACCGTTCCGCCAAATCCGGGAACGTATGAAGAAATCATGGATAAGCAGTTATTTACCAAAGCGGTGAACAGTCTGGGGGTTGTCTTTTTCCCGGCTTTCGACTGGGCCATCTCCCCGACGCACCCCGAGCGTGAGGAGCGTCTGCTCTACACGCGCGACCAGCTCAAGGAAGAAGGAATTTTCGATATCGAGGGCATCACGGAATACCGCCCCGAGTTCTGCAGCTACGCCGACATAGAGCGCGTGCATTTCTGCCTGCCCAGCATTCAGGCGGTAACCACGGATTCCCATCTGGCTTCCGCGGGCGGCGCCATCACGGCCGCCCGTCTCGTCCTCGAGAACAGGGAGCAGAAGGCTTTCGCCCTCGTGCGTCCCCCCGGGCATCACTCCATGCGCGTGGTGCACGGCAACCGCGGCTTCTGCAACATCAATAATGAGGCCGTCATGATCGCCTGGATCCGAGATCATTACGCGCATCCGGATGGCAGGCCCCTGCGCATCGCCATCGTGGATACGGATGTGCACCACGCTGACGGCAGCCAGGATATCTTCTGGAATGATCCGGACACCCTTTTTATCTCTTTCCATCAGGACGGCAGAACCCTCTATCCCGGCACGGGCTTCCTCAGTGAGAACGGCGGCCCAGCGGCTCTTGGCAGGACGGTCAATATCCCCCTGCCCCCGGGCACCTCGGACGAGGGCTACCTCTACGTCCTCAGGAATATCGTCTTTCCTATCCTTGACGATTTCAGGCCTGACTTCGTGATTAACTCCGCGGGTCAGGACAACCATTTCACGGATCCCCTGGCCAATGAGCAGCTTTCCGCTCAGGGATACGCTGCCCTGAACGCAGCCCTCAGTCCCGACGTGGCCGTGCTCGAGGGCGGCTATTCCATCCGCGGCGCCCTTCCCTATGTCAATCTGGGAATCTGCCTCGCTCTCGCGGGACTGCCTGCGGACGACATCCGTGAACCCGACTGGACGCCGGCCTCCACAAGGCAGGCGCCCGAGATCGGCGAGTACATCCGCCGCCTTGGCGCCAAAGTTCTCTATCAGTACATGAATCCGCCGAGCCACCCCACGGAGGGCGAGGAAAAGGACGGGTTCTGGACCCGCAGAAAAAGCATTTTCTACGATACCGATTATATCCAGGAACATCAGACCGAGAGCTGGGGCATATGCCCTGACTGCCACGGCCTCGGCGTCATCGAGACGCAGTCCTCGAAGGTTCCCCTTTCCTACTGCGTGCTGATCCCCCGCGGGGTCTGTCCCCGCTGCCGGGAAAAGGCTGCCGGGCTCCTCGATCGGGCGAAGCGCAGCGGGCGCTACGCCCATATCCTGTGCATAGACGAAGACAGCACACGTAACACCCCCAAAAAACCCTGGCCTCTGAAGGAGAAAATATGGCGGTAGATATTCTTATTATCGGCGCGGGCGGCGTAGGCAGTGTCGTTGCCCACAAGTGCGCCCAGGCTTCCCTCAACGGCGCCTTCGGGCACATTACGCTGGCGAGCCGCACGGAATCCCGCTGCAGGAAGATCGCCGAGAGCATCAGGCAGCGTTACGGCGTGGAGATTTCCACGGCCAAGGTTGACGCTGACAACGTGCCGGAGCTCTGCCAGCTCATCCGCACGGTCAGACCCTTCATGGTGCTCAACATTGCCCTGCCCTATCAGGATCTGCACATCATGGACGCCTGCCTTGAGTGCGGCGTGCATTACCTCGACACGGCCAACTACGAGCCGCCGGAAACCGCCCATTTTGAGTATTCCTGGCAGTGGGCCTACCAGGACCGCTTCCGCGAACACGGCCTCTGCGCCCTGCTCGGTTCCGGATTCGACCCCGGCGTCACCAACGTATTTGCGGCGTGGGTCATGAAGCACGAGCTCGACGAAGTGCATGTGCTCGACATCATCGACTGCAACGCCGGCAGCAACGGACAGGCCTTCGCGACCAACTTCAATCCTGAAATCAATATCCGCGAGGTCTCCGCCCGGGGCCGTTACTGGGAACGCGGTGAATGGGTACAGACCGAGCCCCTCTCCTGGTCCATGACCTATGACTTCCCCTCTGGCATCGGCCCGAAGAAATGCTACCTCATGTACCATGAGGAGCTCGAGTGCCTGGCCCTGCATCTCAGGGGCCTTAAGCGCGCACGCTTCTGGATGACCTTCTCTGACAGCTATCTGAACCATCTGGCCATCCTCAAGGACGTGGGCATGACGCGCATTGATCCAGTGGAATACAAGGGACAGAAGATTGTTCCCATCCAGTTCCTGGCCTCGCTCCTGCCCGATCCCGCGAGCCTCGGACCGCTTACACGCGGCAAAACCTGCATCGGCAACGTCATGCGCGGCGTGAAGGACGGAAAGGAAAAGACCGTCTACATCTACAACGTCTGCGTGCATGAGGACTGCTATAAGGAAATCGGCTCCCAGGCCATTTCCTACACCACAGGCGTGCCGGCCATGGTGGGCGCAAAGATGCTCTGCGACGGCACCTGGCTGAAGCCCGGCGTCTGGAACATGGAGCAGAATGATCCCGATCCGTTCCTGAAGGATCTCTCCCAGTACGGCCTGCCCTGGCAGTGCGAGGATGTCACCGGAAAGGTACAGGTTTAGAGCATGGCTGATCCGAGCTTTCTCCTGGACAGACAGGTTCCCAGCCCCTGCTTTGTCATCGATCTCGACAGGCTGCGCCAGAATGCGCGCGTTCTGGCCGGCGTGCAGGAAAGGACAGGGGCCAGAATTTTTCTGGCCCTGAAGGGCTACGCCTGCCCCAGCACGTTTCCTCTGCTCTCGCGGGCCCTTGGCAGGAGCGGCCCCCTGTACGGAACCTGCGCCAGCAGCGTGGACGAGGCCCGGCTCGGACGCGAGGAATTCGGAGGGAAGGTTGAGGCCTTTGCTGCAGCCTGGTCCGAAGACGAGATGCGCGAGCTCGTGACGCTCGCTGACTCCATCGTCTTCAACTCCGTGGCCCAGTGGCACCGCTTCCGCGATATCGTAAAAGCCGCGCCGCGGTCCATTGAGTGCGGGCTCAGGATCAATCCCGAGCATTCCGAGGGGACCGTTCCCATATACGACCCCTGCTCTCCCATTTCCCGGCTCGGCATACGGCGCAGGGACCTTCCGGACGGCATCATGTCCGAGGGGATCAGCGGCCTGCATTTTCACACGCTCTGCGAGCAGGGGGCTGACGCCCTGGCCCGCACCGTGGAGGCCGTGGAGAAGAACTTCGCCCCCTTTCTGGAACAGTGTTCCTGGATTAACTGCGGCGGGGGACACCACATCACGCGCGACGGGTATGATATCGATCTGCTGGTGGATGTTCTGAACCATCTGCATGATACGTATCACGCCCAGATCTACCTGGAACCCGGCGAGGCTGTCGCCCTCAACGCGGGCTGGCTTACGGCGACTGTCCTGGACATCACGGAGGCGGACATGCCCCTCGTCCAGCTCGATGTGTCGGC
>ONPA01000226.1 GCA_900319575.1 uncultured Desulfovibrio sp.
CCGCTCCACGGCTGAACTGTTGGTATTCCATGGCGTCCCCGCTCCAACGCCGGACACAACGGGAACGGCTACAAGGTCATCGCCGACAATCGGGACAGCTGGAGAGTTGGCACCGGTGCGCTTGATTACCGAGGGATCAAGGAAGGCTTCAATACCAATGGCGTCAACAATAGCCGAGACACTTTCCAATGTAGGAGAACCAGTTTTTCCGGACAGGATACGGCTTAGCGCGTTCTGACGGATACCAGCTTTTTCAGCAAAAGCTGATTGCCATCCACGGTCTTCGCTCTTTTCTTTGAGCAATTGGTAAAAGCGTTCTTTGAAGGTCATGGCTTCACCTATACTTTTAAGGATAGTTTTGCTCAAATCCCTCTAAGGATTTTTCTTGAATTAAAATCCCGTTAGGGATATTTATTCCCCATGGACACTAAGACTTTAAAAAATGACCTCCGGGCATTGCTGGAAAGCGGTGTAAGGCAGATGGACGTAGCTAGGGCCACTGGGGTGAGGCAGAACGATATCTCCAGGTTCCTTTCCGACCCTGACCGTGACATCACGTTTTCCAAAGCCTGCAAGCTTCTGCCGTTCGTGTACCCCGGCAAGGATCCTATCGGCCCACAGGACCGCGAAGGTTAGGGCCGTGCTGGACCTGAACTCGAAATCAGGTCTTTCTGACCGCGTCAATTTTCTTGTCGACGCGGGGATCGATTCCCGTGTCGATGAAGAACCGAGAAGATATCTTGGCTGCTCAGCTGTCGGCGGTGAGTGTGAACGCGCCGTACAATATGAGGCCCTCACCACCGTGTTCAGGGGCATTTCGCATGTGGTCCCGTCAGGCACAGCCGCAATAGTATTCCCACCTCGCACCCGCAGAATCTTCGAGCGGGGACATTTGGTCGAGAAGTGCGCGGCTGGTTGGCTTCGCCGGGCAGGCTTTGTCCTTGAAACTCTGGACCCGCTGACAAGCGATCAGCGCGAGATATCTTTCCTCGGCGGCAGGGTGCTTGGTCACTGTGACGGCATCCTGCTCCACTGGCTCGGTGTTGGAACGTCTCCCGTCCAACTCCCAGCTCTGTGGGAATGCAAGTGCCTCGGACATAAATGGGTATCGGCCATGCGCCGCAACGGCGTGAGGCGCTCCCATCCGAAGTACTGGGCACAAATGCAGCTTTATATGGGCGGCCTCCGTCTTCAGCGCGGCCTTATTACCGCCGTGGACGCAGACACCATGGAGCTGAGGCATGAACTCGTCGAATTTGACGAAACGGCGTTCAAAGCTCTCCTCGTGAGGGCCGAGCACGTCTTAACCTGCTCGGAAGCCGGCGAAATGGTCCCCAGATGCGCGACTACTCCCGCCGCTCTCGAGTGCAAAATGTGCCACTGGGCTGATGCCTGCTGGAAGGAATGAGCAATGTCTCATCTTGACCTTAACACTGCTGGCACCGACGGACAGGACCGGAGAGCGTACACGAAGAAATGCGCTCCCGCTGGCGAGGTTTTCCGTCTTGCTGCAGCCTCCATGGAACGGGCCGGCCTCGGCTCCCCGGAAATCATTCCGGACGGAGACCTGCACCGTTTCGACATCCCCGATGAAAAGCGGGGCAAAAAATCCGGATGGTACGTCTGCCATCCTGACGGTATCCCCTGCGTCGTCTGGGGATGCTGGAAACTCGGTATCACCGAGATTACCAGCGGCCTTGATGCTGAGGCCGAGCCGCTGGCTACTATGGCCGTCTCCGAACAGGACATCGCCGAATCACGGCGCTGGATCGAGGAGCAGAAAAAGGAACGCGATGCGAAACGCCGCGAAGCGGACGAAAGGGCTTCCGCATGGTCTGCAGACATGTGGAACCGTGCGTCCGCTCCGTCACCTGAACATCCGTACC
Organism: uncultured Desulfovibrio sp.; assembly: GCA_900319575.1. Classification (GTDB taxonomy): domain Bacteria; phylum Desulfobacterota; class Desulfovibrionia; order Desulfovibrionales; family Desulfovibrionaceae; genus Desulfovibrio. The sequence continues at coordinate 1,887 of ONPA01000226.1, forward strand.
TTAAGGCCAAAGGCCTCAAAGGCGACTTCGGAGCGAGGCAGCTTAACGGCATCCTCCTCATTCCTCTCTGGAATGCCCAGGGGCAGCTCGCTGGCGTCCAGCGCATCTTCCCCGACGGCACGAAGCGCTTCCCGAACGGCCTCTCCAAAGGCGGCCTCTTCGGCTACATCGCCGAAAAGAAGCCGGCCAAGGAGAAAACCGTCCTCGTCTGCGAGGGCTGGGCTACCGGCGCAAGCCTTTCCGCTTCTACCGGATGCCCGGTCTTCATCGCCCTTGACGCTGGGAACCTCCCTAAAGTGGCTCCCATGCTCAAGGAACGCTATCCCATGGCCTCTATCGTTATCTGCGCTGACAGCGACCGCTGGACGCAGAAAAACGGGAATCCATGGAATCCCGGACTTGAGTACGCCGAAAAGGCTGCCAAACTCTGCGGCGGGAAGGTGGTTTCACCTGACTTCCGCTCACTGGACGGCCATCCGACCGACTTCAACGACCTCTATGTCCGCGAAGGCGCCCAGACCGTCAAAGCTCAGGTCCTTTCCGACGGTGCTCTCCGGCTCGATGACTGGGACGTTTCCAGATTCTCCGGCCGCGCACCGAAGCAGCAGTGGCTTGTCGACGGCATCCTTCCGATGGCCGCTCCGTGCCTCCTTGCTGCCTACGGCGGCACAGGCAAGGGTATGCTTGCTCTCGACCTTGCGCTGACCGTGGCCGGAGGGACTGGAAAACACTCAGGCTTCGACCTGAACGCTAATCAGGCCGGTTCCTGGCTCGGCTCCCATGTCGACGCCCAAGGGACTGCCGTCATCCTGTCCGCTGAAGACAGCGCTGACGACATCCACCGCAGACTGGAAGCCATCGATCCAACTGGCGAGCGCCGGGAAAAGGCTGCAGGACGCCTTAAAATCGTCCCGCTTCCCAATGCCGGCGGTCCGTTCCCGTTGGTCCAGAACCAGCAGTTCCATCAGGGGTATGAGGTCACGCCTCAGTACCTGACTCTGCTGAGACAGCTGAAAAAAATCCCTGATCTGCGGCTCCTGAACATCGACCCTTTGGCGTCTTTCACCGGAATAGACGTCAATGTCGACTCGCAGGGCGCCCAGTTCTTTCAGGGACAAATCGCCCGCCTCGCCGAAGAGACTGGCGCATGCGTCCTTGTTGCTCATCATATGAGTAAGGGCAGGGATATCGATAATATGACCTCGGATATGGCCAGGGAGGCCGTCAGGGGCTCAACGGCCCTCGTTGACGGCGTACGATGCACAGTGTGCGTCTGGCCCGTGACCAATAAACGATACGGCACGCTCAAGCGGCAGCTGGGAGACGCGGCCCCTTCAAGGGACGCCTGCTACTGCGCGGCCGTGGTTAAGTCCAACGCTCCGGCGGACAGAACCGTCAGAGTGCTGGCCAGAAACAAGACATCCGGACTCCTCGAGGCCGTCAACGGCACAGGCGTTTTCTACTCCGATCAGGAGCTCAAGAAGCATCTGGCTTACTGCATCGGCCTTCAGGCAAAGGCCGGATACCCGTACACCGTTTCCGGCGCTACGTCCCTCTATCAACGCAGAGCCGGACTCCCCGAGCCATTTTCAATGTGGCCCAGACGCCAGTTCAAGAGCTGGCTCGAGGATATCGAGGCTGACGGCTCTGTTGTCCGCTGCACCTATGGGCGCAGCCAGCTCAAGTATTTCGACGTTCCAGGCGGCCCGCTGGCTGCCGGAGACGCTGATTTCGAGCTCATGCAGGGCGCAAGCCCGGTCAAAAACCCCGCTGTCGGCATTTCCGGAGGCTCTTTCTGATGGGAAAGTCGAAAAATGACAGGCGGGTATCTGACCCCCCTAAAAAAATGCAAAACGGCGCAAGTGCCTGTAATTACGTTAAATACGCAACGTTACAGGCGGGTATCTGACCCCCTAAAAAAATGAAAGTTTGTTGTAACTATCTGTAATCACGCTCGATTCGAGGTTTTTTAAAATGGAAAAACATTGCGAAATAGGATGGGGGTATAGAGAGAGAGTAATTACTCTCTCTATACCCCCCATCTCGCGGCGAGACGGATTTTTGGAATTGAGAATCTGGCCGCCGAGCGTGAACCACGTGTGGCAGAAAACGAAAACCGGGCGGGTATATCTCTCGAAGGCCGGAAGAACGTTCCGCACTGCCGTTATGGCGCAGGTCATGATTGCCAGGGCGAAAGGCAAAATGCCGAAACAGCCTTTCACCGGCGCACTGGACGTTACTGTGTCCCTTACGCCTCCCGACAGACGGCGCAGGGATATCGACAACGGCCTCAAGGCTCTGTTCGATGCCCTGACACATGCCGGCGTGTGGCGTGACGATTCGCAGATTAAAAACGTCGCCGTTAATCTGGCTGAAACGCCGGTGAAGGGCGGCCGAGTAGAGATTTTGATTTCTGCCATGAAAAATTGTGGAGATACTCATGTGGACGCCTGAAAGAGATCATGAGCTGCGCCGCCTCGGCGCTAAGGCCTTTGCGGAAAGATACCGCTGCCCCCCCGAAGAGGCCTAGGCAAGATACATGGTTCTTTTCGACCCGGCGGGACAGGCCGCCCTGCTCAGGGGGAAAAACAGGAACATCGAGGCCGGAGGATGGACACAGCCAAAACCCAAACCAAAGCCAGAGCCAAAGATTGCGGATGGGCTTTCTGACCTGTGGACGCCGCTCCAGTGCGAAAGACTGCGCAAGATGTGTGCTGCAGGACTTCCCGACGCGGTGATAGCCTGCAGGCTTGGCAGGACCCAGTGCGCTATCAAAAGCAAAAAACGGAAACTGGGCCTGTGCATCAATCTGGAACATTAACCACAGATATCGAGGTTCAAAAAAATATGCTGACCATGCCCAAGAATCTCCCCGAACCAAAACTATCTCAGAATGCGGAAGTCGTGCTTGCCAATCGCTACCGCCGCTGGGACGCTGACGGCAAACACCAGGAAAGCACGCGCGAAATGTTCTGGCGTGTGGCTTCCGCCATCGCCGAGGAAGAGGCGAAATACGAAAAATCCCCGTACAAGCCCGATGAACTCGCCGTCAAGTTCTACGAGCTCATGACGTCACGCCGCTTCCTGCCGAACTCGCCTACGCTCATGAATGCCGGCACGGATATCGGCCAGCTCGCCGCCTGTTTCGTGCTGCCTGTCGATGACTCCATCGAGGGCATCTTTGACGCCGTGAAGTATGCGGCCATGATTCACAAGTCCGGCGGTGGCACCGGCTTCGCTTTCTCCCGTCTGCGTCCCCGCAACAGCCGTGTCGGCTCGACTGGCGGCGTGGCGTCCGGCCCTGTTTCGTTTATGCGCATATTCAACACCGCGACTGAGCAGATTAAGCAGGGCGGCAAGAGGCGCGGCGCAAACATGGGCATTCTCCGCGTCGACCATCCCGATATCCTCGACTTCATCAACGCCAAGCAGGTTGAGGGCGAGTTCACGAACTTCAATCTGTCCGTGGGGCTCACCGAAAAGTTCATGGAGGCCGTGGAGAAGCGTGAGGACTACGACCTTGTCGACCCGCACAATGGCGAGGTTGTCGGCCATCTCAATGCCGGCGAAGTTTTTGACCTGCTTGTGAAGGACGCCTGGAAGAGCGGCGATCCCGGCATCGTCTTCCTGGACCGCATCAACGAAGACAACCCGACACCCCTGCAGGGCCAGATTGAAAGCACGAATCCCTGCGGCGAGCAGCCGCTTCTTCCCTACGAAGCCTGCAACCTCGGCTCCATCAACCTTTCCTTGTTCGTGATAGG
>ONPA01000073.1 GCA_900319575.1 uncultured Desulfovibrio sp.
ATAAAGCAGGGGCAGCCGGTGTAAAAACTATCTTCTGCAGCCTGCCGCGAGGAGCTGCATGGCGGCGAGATGATCCATTTCCTCGGAAACGGCCAGCACCTCACCGGCCGTTTTGCCATACACGCAGAGCCCATGCTCCTTCATGAAAACAGCCTGTCCCTTTACGGCAGCCTCTCCCACACTTCTCGCGAGCTCCCTGCTCCCCGGCGCGCAGGCGTCTGCAAAAGCGAGCTTCTCCTTCCACATGCGCGACTCGAAAAGCGGCATGGAAAGCATTTCTTCCGGACCGACAGCCACGGAAAGCGCCAGCAGGTGGGTCGGATGGGTGTGCAGAATAAAACGGGCGTCAGGGACGGCTTTATACACGTCCGTATGCATGGCCGTCTCACTTGATATGGCCGGTCCGGCTATCCGGGTGCCGTCCACACAGATCAGGGCCACGTCGTTGTCAGTCAGATGCCCCTTGGGTACCGTGGTTCCCGTCACCAGCAGGAGATCCTCGCCGAGACGCATGCTCATATTTCCGTTAAATCCGACCATGATGCCCGCGAGCCAGGCCTCACGGCAGGTATGAATGACGATGTCCAGTCCGTGAACGAAATCCTCTACCGCTATGCCTTTTTCCAGAAGGACATTGGGGCTGAGGTCAAATCTGTTCTTCCAGTCTGCGTATCTGTCTCTGACGATGCCGTTCATACTCTTCTCTCCCGTTTCCACATGGTGCTTTGTGTTCTGCCCGGAGGGCAGGCCGCGGCTTCTTCAGCGTTCCGCGGCGAAATGATCAAACCCGTGCAGGGATTCCAGACTTTCACGATTGCAGTATATCTTTCCCGTGTCCGTGACGGTGCCGATTTCCCAGAGGCCGGGAATGGCCGCATGAAGGGATGGGAGCATGTCTGCGGCGCAGGACCCGAGGAGGGCGTAATCCTCACCGCCCAGAAGCGCTTCCTTCACGGGGCTTCTGCCGTTTTCCCTGCACCAGCGGGTGACTTCTGAGGGCAGTATGCCCGCCGGGAGGACGAGTTCCGCTCCGAGACCGCCTCCGGCCACGGAAGGCGTGCCGGCCTCACCGGTCAGTCCGAGCAGGCGGGGCAGATCCCTGGCCACGCCGTCCGACACGTCCATGAGCGCCGGCGGCCTGCTGTTGAGACCGGCCCTCGCCAGCATGAGTCCGGCGTCCACGAGCGGCTCGGGCATGAGATGCGCGCGGCAGGCCTGCGGCCATGTTTTCAGAGCCTCCCGGCCGTGGGCCTCGAGTTCCTGCAGTCCCACGCGCGCCAGGCCCAGGGGGCCGACAACAAAGAGAACATCGCCGGGCATGGAACCGCCGCGCGTCAGGAAGGATCCCTCTCCGATTTCCGAGCCAAACACGGTGATGCTGATGACGAGCTTTTCCGAGCGTGTGGTGTCGCCCCCGGCCAGAGCCAGGCCGAAGCGCTCCGCCAGAGCCCCCATGCCGGAAAAGAAGGAGTCCAGCCAGGCATAATCCGTATCCGGGGGCAGGCCCACGCTGAGCGTAAACGCTTCGGGGCGCGTGCCGCAGGCCGCGAGATCGCTGATATTGCAGGCAAGGGCCTTGTGTCCGATTTCCGCAGGCGTGAAATAACGGCGTCTGAAATGCACGTCCTCGATGAAGAGATCCGTGCTCACGCTGCTGCCGCTCCTTGTTCTGAAAAGCGCGCAGTCATCGCCGCGCCCCAGCACGAGGGCGCTGTGCTGCAGGGGAAAATATTTCCCGATGAGATTGAGGATGCTGTCCTCGGACGTGATGACCGCAGGTTTAGCCATGTTCCTTCTCCGCGATGAGGTACGAAGCTATGATGGTTTTGCGACCGTAGCCGGGGAATTCCAGTTCGACAAGATTGCCGTTTTTCACTCCCAGGACACGCCCCCGGCCAAAAATACGGTGCCGGCAGTAACGGATACCTCCGCCGGCAAGTTCGCGCAGCACGCTGTCCGCAGGCACGCAGACAGCCTCTTCCCCGACATCGCTCCCGCTGTCTGGAACACTTGCTCCCCTGGACCGCGGCGCTGTTTCACCGGCCGGAATCTGCGCTTCCTCTCCGAAATCATCCTTCCAGGATGTGCGCCCGCCAGGATTTCCGCCAACGGGCATCTGGCTTTCCCTGTCCTCATTGGCGAAGTCGGCGGGAAGGTGCCCTCCCGAGCCGGAAACCACGTAGGCGTATCCCGAGGGGCCATTTCCCGAAGAGGACAGAAAAGACTTTTTCACAAGCCGCATGTTCCCGGTTTCACTGTATTCCTCAACGAGGGAGGGATCGAGCTCGGTAAGAAACGGGCTGAGGCTGGCGGGCGCCAGGCCGCTCTGGCCCCAGTGGACACTGGCCGGGGCGTACAGCGTAAGCTCTTCTCTCGCCCTGGTGCAGGCCACATACATAAGCCTGCGCTCCTCTTCGAACACCTCTGCGCTCTGCTGGGCATGACGCGAGGGGAAACGGTCATTCGCGAGATCAATGATCATGACTGCGCTCCACTCCAGCCCCTTGGCGGAATGAATGGTGGAAAGGACGACCCTGTCCGAGTCATCCACGGCAGCCTCGGGGACTTCAAGCGTGAACTCGGCCAGAAACTCATCCAGAGCGTCGAAGCTCTCCGCGATGCTCACCACCTCGTCGAGCGCTGTCCGGCGCGTGGGGTAGTTTTCGGGATAAAGGCGCTCGAGAATGGATCCTTCCACGCTGTCATAGCGGTCCAGGGCCATCTGCACCTTGTCCTGGGCCCTGCCCGGGGCACTGCGCAGGGAAACGACAAAATCAAGCTCATCAAAAAACGGCCGATAGCGCGAGCGCATCTTCTCCATCTTCTTCGGATCCCCTTCCTCCCAGACGGCAAAAATCTTCTGACAGGTCTTGGGGCCGATACCTTTGAAAAACGAGCCGATACGCTGAAAGGACGTGTAGTCCCTCGGATTCACGGCGAGCTTGAGATACGCGGTAAGATCCTTCACGTGGGCGGACTCGTTGTATTTGAGACCGCCGTACTTGCGAAAACGTATGCCCAGGCGGTTGAGCTGCATTTCCAGGTTGAAGGACTGGTAGCCTGAGCGGAAAAGCACGGCTATTTCGGAAGGCTGATAGATCTGAAGGAGGCGTGAAACCTCCTGGGCCACGAGCGCGGCCTGGCTGAAGTCGGACAGGCAGCGGATGACGCGCACGGGAGCACCGCCCGCATTGCGGGTAAAGAGATTCTTGCGATAGCCTTCGGCGGCATGCCTGAGCAGATTATTGGCCACATCCAGGATGGGTTTGGTGGAGCGGTAATTTTCCTCGAGCTTGATGACCTTCGTATTCGGGTAATCCCGGGGGAATTCCAGGATGTTTTCAACCGTAGCCCCGCGAAACGAGTAAATGGACTGCGCTTCGTCGCCCACGGCCATAACCGACGCGGGGTTCCCGCTGTCGGCCCCGGAAAGCAGGCGCACAAGTCTCGCCTGTACAAGGTTTGTGTCCTGATACTCGTCCACCAGGATATAGCGGTAACGGTTCCTGATGGCTTCCGCGGCGTCCGCATCCTGCATGAGCACGGCTTCGAGCTCGAACAGAAGATCGTCATAGTCCATGAGCTTCTTGTCGTGCTTGAACTGCTGGTAGGCGTCAGTGATTTTCTTCAGATCCGCTGCGTAAAGCATGAGGTGCGGGCTCGACTTTTCAAGCAGTTCCTCAACAGGAATTTCCTTGTTGCGCGAGGTACTGTACAGGGAAAGAATGGCTTCGCTTTTTGGGAAGCTTCTGTCCTTCGTAATACCGAGATCCGAGCGGCACTGCCTCACTGCGGCAAGCGCGTCCGTGGCGTCCATCACGGTGAAGGGACTGTCCTCCAGCCAGTGAGGCCTGTACTGGCGCAGCACGCGGTAGGCAAAGGAATGGAAGGTGCCGCCGGAAAGCCTTGAAACATCGGCCGCGATGAGGGAGGCCGCGCGCTGCATCATTTCGCTTGCAGCCTTACGCGTAAAAGTCAGAAGGAGAATCTGATAGGGATCAACGCCATGTTCCAGGAGCCAGGCCAGCCGATAGACAATGGTTCTGGTCTTGCCGGTACCGGCACCCGCGACAATCAGAGCGGGACCGCCGCCCATGCTGGCCGCTTCGTACTGGGCGCTGTTGAGGAGTGCTTTGAAATCTGTCATAGAGCGAGCCTTAGCACAGAGCACGCGCCCTTGTCATAGAGCGCCGGGTTTTACGCTGCTTCACATTCGTGAAAGCGCCGTGAAAAAACAGAGCAGAGACTGAAAATCCGCGACCGGCAGACGGCCGCGGATTTCCGATATCCATCATAAGAAGAGAGGACAAACTAGTCTGCGGGTTTTTCTCCGGTCTTGCAGCCGGTGGGGGCGGACATCTCAATCTTAGCCCTGATTTCCCTGCCGGAATCGGACTTGAGCCATTCACTGAATATGAGCTGCCACTGCCCGAATTCCAGGAACTGCTGATCAAGCTTTTCCTCGTAGCCCTGGACCCAGATATTGAAGAGCTGGTTCTTCACCTGGAAGGCGCGCGAGTCGATGACGGAGGACATGGCGCTGGCGCCGCCGTCTCCGGGCTTCACCAGTTCGGTGAGCACGTAATTGCACACGGCGTTGCGGGACACATCGAAGGTCGCTGGCATGCCATTCACGTCTTCGGCCAGGGTATACAGCCTGGGATACAGTTCCTTGATTTTGGCCATGCCCTTTTCAGGAATATTCATGACCAGTTTGGGTTCGCCCTTCTCGTCCTTTTCCTCTGTTTCCTCAAGGAAATAGAAGCGCAGCCAGTTCTCAAACATCACGCCTTCAAGGACATCATCCACGTTTTTCTGAAATTTTTCCTGCTCTTCAGGCATAACCTCTCCCTTTTGCTTTATCTCGGTTGGCGGCCGCCGGGCTTCCGGCCTCAGGCGGACTTTTTCTTCCCGGCGTCGACGACATCAATGATGCGCCTGGCGTCCATGCCGGGGTCAATCGGCATGAGAGCCAGTTTGCAGAAATCATCAGCCGTATCAATATCCAGCTTCACCTCGGGACGGCAGAGCCATTCCTCCCTGGGATCAAAGGTACGGATGGTGAAATCCTGCTGATGATCCCAGATGTAGTTCAGGCAGTGCTCCCGCTCTGAAGGTTCCACAGCCTTTTCGGCAATGCTGTCCAGCAGACCGCGGCTGACTATCTCCGCACCCAGGCCATCGGGCCATCTGTTGGCGCGCGGAATGTGATTGTAGCAGTAATCGCAGCCACCCCTGTCAAACTGGCGGATAAGCCTGTCTATGGCCTCCCCCCAGATGAGCGGGTTGTCCGCGCAGACGCGGACGACACGGTCGGCGCGGCTCGCCTCAGCGGCCAGGACAAAGCGGGAAAGGACATCCTGCTCCGATCCGGGCACCACATGGACGTGCCGTCTCTCAAGATGATCCGCCAGAACGGCATCCCGGGCCGTGTCGGGACAGGCTACCACAACCTCGTCAAGAAGCGAGGCCGTCATGACCCTGTCAACCACCCAGTCGATGATGGCGTGCCCTCGAAGGCACAGCAGTGACTTCATCGGCAGACGCGTGGACCCGAGGCGGGCCTGGATAATGGCTACTGTCCTCATACGTTTTCTCCGTTATTGGTGTGGCTTCCAGTGCCATCGCCCTTAAGCAGGGCCAGCATCAGGCTGACAACATGCTTTTTGTTACCCGAAAAATCCAGACGGCTCATACGGCGGTACATGCGATCGCGCAGCCGGCTGTCCGTCATGGCCATGAAACAGCGGCGTATCTTCTCGTCAGACACCCTGTCCATGACGCCCACAAACAGGAAGCCATTGGCGGCGCGCGCGAAAGTATGCCTGGCCTCGCGCTCGTGCGTGGCGAGAACGAGGGACGGGATACGCATGTGCGCCAGCTCGTAGACAGTCCGGCCCGCAGAGCAGATGCACAGATCCGCGCCTTCCATCATGCGGCTCATCACGTTGGTTGCCCAGGTGAAAGACACAAGGGGATTGCCGAGTTCTTTCACGCAGCGCTCCATGTCAAAACGGTGGGCGTAGCCCGGGCCGACCACCAGCCGGATGGCTATTCCCTTTTCACGGCAGTACGGCTCAACGATGTCGAGCACGCGCTTCGTGCAGTTGCGCTGATCCGTGCCGCCGAACGTAATAAGGAGAGTCTTCAGCTCGGGGCGGAACTCATTGCGCTTCGCCTCCACAAACTCATCCCTGAGGCAGAAGTAATCCGGTCCGCAGAGCCTGCGGTCACTGGCCTCGTCCTCCGGGTAGAGAGCGTTGATGACGAGATCGGCGTAGCCGGCTCCCTCGCCCTCGTCCTCGAAGTTGACGCAGCGGACGCCAGCAGACCTGAGATGCTGCATATAGTCGGCGTCCGTATTCAGAATGTCATTCACCACGAGGTCGGGGCGCAGGCCGAGAACGGTCTGCCACAGTTCCTCCTCGCCCTGGCGCACGCTGCGGTAATCCTTCCTGGCTATGCTTTCCACTGCCATCTCGGACTCGCGCGTGCACACGAAGGTAATTTTGTGATCCGTAATCTCGTGGGCCAGCATGAGAGCGCGGTAGATATGCCCCATGCCGATGGCGGGCCATCCCGCAACCACGAAGACCACGTGCCTGCGCTGAAGCAGGTGTTCGCAGATCCACCAGTCCTGGTAGGACTGGATCTCGATGGCCCTGTCATTGAGAAAATAGGGCATCACGTTCTGCATTTTGGCGGAGCGTCCCTCGGCAAGCCAGCGCATAAGCGGCTCCGAGCGGAGGATAATGATGGCGCGGCTCTCGACCACGACCTCGCGTTCGCCCTCGTCGTCATCGAGAAGCTGGGCAAGATTCTTGCCCTGCACGCTCCAGATGCGCTGATGCACGCTTTTCACAGTGACCAGGCTGTCCATGCCGGCGTCAGTGTACTTGTGCCATGCGTCTTCCACGTCCACCCAGGTAATCAGGGGACAGGAGGCGCGCAGGATGATGCAGTGCTCGTAAAGAGGGACGAGCTCGTTCAGAATGTCGCGCATCTCGGCGACAATGTTGAGCGTCTCGAACTTCAGCTCGCGGTTGCGCCTGAACTGCACGCCGAGACGCTCGCAGATAAGGGATATTTCCTGGCTGTCTGTGAGGACATAGATATCCTTGCCCTGCGCCACGGCGCGGGCTGTCTCAATGGCCCTTTCGATCAGCGTCACGCCCGCGAGCTTCTTGACCAGCTGATCAGGGATGACGGCGTTTTTCTTGATGGCAGGGATAATGATGCAGCGTTTTTCCATGCAGGTCCTCCCGAAATGTGGCGGACGGCGCCCGCAGCCCCGGGGCGCCGTCCCTGCAGTCTAGCGCAGGCTGGCCAATACTTCACGCGCCGAAGCGAGCATATACTCGAAATCCTCGTCGCTCATCCAGGCCTGGAAGGGGAAGGATACCATGGTATCGTAGAAGAGATCCCCGTTGGGGCAGTTGGATTCACCAAGTCCCTGACGCCTGTAATAGTCATAGCGGTTCAG
>ONPA01000055.1 GCA_900319575.1 uncultured Desulfovibrio sp.
AACCGCGGACAGGTTCAAATGCTCTCAAGCGCGGACAGGGTGCTCTGAACGCCGGACGAGGTGATCTGAACGTGCGGAATAATCACTCACCGGGACTCTTCTTCGCCCCGGACCACTGCAGATCGCTCACCTGCTGCCAGAACCGTAGCTCTCTTCCGGAGGCAGGTCTCTCCTGGTGAGCCTGGGGGCCGCAGCAGGCTTTTTGCCGGTGAGGCCTGACATCAGCTGTCTCCTTCCTTCTCCAGGCTGGCTGTCCCCTATCCGGCAGCCTCCGTCAGGGGCCTGGGCACAAATCCCCGGCGTTCCCAGTGTCATGAACAGGCCTGGCAGCGCGGTGAGGCGGCTTTCAGAGGCATTCAGGCCTCCGGCGCTGCCTGCGCGCCCTGACCCGTGAAAGGTCCGGACGCTCTGGGGGGGGCGGGAAAATGCCTGTGATGGCGTCACTATCCTGCGCCGGAACTTCTTCACTGTGAGCATCTCCTCCCCCAAACCGGCCAGGCCGGAAGTTCAGAAGTCCGTGCTGACCGCTTTCCCTGGGCGCAGACATTCTGAAAGTGTTCCGCAGTGAATCCGGGCAGCCCCGAAGGGTTTCCTGTCGGAACTTTTTCATCTTGATCCCGGAGAGTCACAGAGCCCGGTACATGGTGCCGGACAGTCCCGCGCGAGATCCCGACCCGCCGGCTGCGGCCGGGGCAGCGTGAGGAGAACTGTGTTTTTTTATGAATTGAAATTGACATTCAATTTCAAAAAAGCTACTGACATTCATGCCCATGCTGGCGGGATCTGCCGCCGCAGCCGTCCTGTTTTGCGCGGCTGGCAGCTATCAGGGCGAAGAAGAGCGAATTTTTTGGGGAGACTTGTTTATGCCAGAACAGTTAGCGGAAAGCGGCGTTTCCAGTTCAGAAACCTTTGTCTCGATAGTCGATGTTGTGCAGAAACTGCACGCGGCGCAGCCGGATAAACCGGTTCTGCGTTTCCTGCCCGATGGCGATCCGGCTCATGAAATTGTGTGGGATTATACGCGGCTGACCACCCGCGCCAAAGCCGTGGCTGCGGCCATTGGGAGTACGGGCAAAGGCGACGGCTGCCCTGTTCTGCTCATGCTCCCGCCAGGACTGGAATTTATTTCGTCCTTCTTCGGCTGTCTGTACGCCAGGGCCATCGCGGTTCCCATGACGCCACCCGGACTCGCGCGCATGGCGCGCACGTTCTCAAGGCTTGCCCGCATCGTGAATGACTCCGGCGCGAAGATTGTCATCACGGATACGCGCCTCATGAAGGCCGTTGAGGAACTGCGGGCGCGCATGGACATGCCTGAGGATATGTCCATCATTAATTTTGATGAGGTTGACGACAGGCTGGCAGCTGACTGGAAATATCTGCCGCTTTCTCCGGACACGCCCGGCTGGCTGCAGTACACGTCCGGCTCCACCAGCGATCCCAAGGGCGTGGTTGTCACACACGGCAACATCATCGCCAACTGGCAGAGCATCTGCAGCGGCATGAAACTGCCTGACGGCGTGATTTTCATGAGCTGGCTTCCCCCGTTCCATGACATGGGCCTCGTTGGCGGCATCATCACGCCCATACTCTGCGGCGGCGAATGCATCACCATGCCGCCCATGGCCTTCCTGCGCAGTCCTTTTGCCTGGCTCAGGGCCTGTTCGCATTATCACGCCTATCTGACCGGTGCGCCGAATTTTGCCTATGATTCCTGCTGCGAACGCATCACCGATGCCCAGCTGAAGGAACTTGATCTGAGCTCTGTCAGGGTCTGTTACTGCGGCTCCGAGCCCATACGCCTCAAGACCGTGAAACGGTTCCTTGAGCGTTTCGCGGGAACAGGACTTTCCAGGGAAGTGTTCTATCCCTGCTACGGCCTTGCCGAGAACACCCTGTTCTCAAGCGGCACATGGATTGGCAGAGGCGAATATGCCGTCAGTCTTGACCGTGAACAGTACGCGGCCGGCAGAATCGTCACTGTCCCGGAGGATAATCCCAACGCGTGGCCTCTGGTCACCTGCGGCCGCGAGGTAAAAAACACCGAAATCCGCATTGTCAATCCGGATACCCGTCTGGCAGAGGGAGAGGACGAGATCGGCGAAATCTGGCTCAGGGGCGCGTGCGTGGCTGCCGGTTACTGGCACAAAAAGAAGGAAACAGAGGAAAGCCTCAAAGCCGTCCTCGCGGATACGGGCGAAGGTGGCTGGCTCCGCACGGGAGACCTTGGCTTCATGCACAGAGGGAGCCTCTACGTCTCCGGGCGCCGCAAGGAAATGATCATTGTAAACGGGCGCAATTTCTTCCCCCAGGACATGGAGGAAAGCGTCACCCAGAACGTCCCCGGCCTTGAGAAAAACGGCGCCGCAGCCTTCGGCGTGGAAACCGGGAAAGGCGAAGGGCTTGTCGCGGTCTTCGAAACGAAGCTTCCTCCCGAAAAGAGAGAGGCTGCGCTCACGGCCATCCGCACCACGCTGACTGAGGAATTTGATGTGCTGCCCCACGCCATTGTGCTCGTGAAGCGCCACGGCGTGCCCAAGACCACGAGCGGCAAAATCCAGCAGGCCGTGTGCCGGAAAATGTATCTTGCCGGAGAGCTCCCCGTGCTCGCCATATGGCAGGAAAAAGAAAGCGCGGCCGGTGCCGAAAAATGGGGCATGACGCCGCCGCCTGAGGCCGAAGCAGGCGAAACGCTCCGGCAGAACTGGGAAGCCTGGCTCATGAGAGGCCTGGTTTCCCGGCTCGGTCTCGGAAAGGACGCGGTCACGCCGCACACGCCCTTCAGTTCCATGGGCATGAACTCTTCCACCGCCGTGTCACTGACAGGGGAACTGCAGCAGATTCTCGGGCGCCAGCTTTCCCCCACTCTCTTCTATGACTGCGCCGATGTCTCCGAACTGGCCGCGTTCCTCTCCGGGGAATCTGCCGGGAAAAACGGTGCAAAAGCAGCGAAATGCGAACCCATGGCCATCATCGGGCTCGCCTGCCGCCTTCCCGGCGCCGACTCGCCGGAAGCGCTCGCGAAGATGCTTTTCGCCGGAACGGACGCGATCTCCGAGCGCAGGATTGGCGGTAAAACCTGTTTCGGCGGTTTTGTAAAAGATCCCGCGGCGTTTGACGCAGCCCTCTTCGGCATCTCCCCCCGCGAGGCCGGGGAAATCGATCCCCAGCAGCGCATGCTTCTGGAGGTCTCCTGGGAAGCTCTTGAGCGGGCCGGCATCGCGCCGGACTCCCTGCGCAGCAGCATGACTGGCGTGTTTACGGGCATCAGCGGAACCGATTTTGAGAATCTCCGCCTCTCTTCCGCCGTTCCCCTCAACGCCTACGTGGGCACGGGCACGGCTCACAGCATAGCGGCCAACCGACTCTCCTGGTTTTACGGACTCCGGGGACCAAGCATGGCCGTTGACAGCGCCTGCTCGTCCTCGCTTCTCGCCCTGCACACAGCCTGCCGCAGCCTCCAGAACGGCGAATGCGATCTGGCTCTTGTCTGCGGCGTAAATCTTCTCGCCTCCCCTGTAGGAAACGATGTCCTTGATGACGCGCATCTCATGGCGCCGGATGGCCGGTGCAAGACCTTTTCCGCTGACGCCAACGGCTACGTGCGCTCGGAAGGTTGCGTGGTGCTGGTTCTGAAAAAGCTCGCTGACGCGGAACGGAACGGAGACAGGATCCTGGGAGTCGTGAGGGGATCCGCCGTCAACCAGGACGGCAGAACGAGCGGTCTTACGGCGCCGAGCCGTCACGCCCAGGCAGCCCTCCTGAAGAGCGCCCTCGACGCGGCCGGACTTTCTCCTTCGGACATTGACGCCATAGAGGCGCACGGCACGGGCACGGCTCTCGGCGATCCCATCGAGTTCGGAGCTATCAACGACGTGTACGCGGGAAGCCACACGGCAGGAAGCCCCCTGATCGTTTCCTCGGTCAAGACCAGTATCGGCCACCTTGAGGCCTGCGCCGGTCTCGCCGGCGTATGCCGCGAGCTTGTTTCATTCGCCGCGGAATCCATTCCGCCCACGCTTCATTTCACGAAACTCAACCCGGCCATCGACGTAACCGCTGTTCCGTCCGCCATTCCGGTGAAAGCCGCGCCCTGGCCGCGGACGGAAGGACATCCCCGTCTGGCCGGTGTCAGCTCTTTCGGATTCGGCGGCACCAATGTGCACGTGATTCTCGGCGAGCCGCCCCTGCCGGCTGAACGTTCCGTGGACGCTTCAAAAGAGCTTTCCGTGTTCACGCTTTCCGCGGCGTCGGCTGATCAGCTCCAGAAGCTGGCCCTTTCCTGCGCTGGAAGGCTCAGGGACGCGGACGGGGAGCTTTTCACCGATCTCTGCCTGACCTCCTGTCTCGGACGGGCGGCCATGCCGTACCGCCTTGCCGTCTTTGACCGCCAGGCCATGCATTCCGCTCCGGGCTGCGCGCCTGACGGCTATTTCACCGGCCGCGTTCCGGAAGGGACTCCCGCCCGCAGGGTGGTTCTCGTGCTCACGGACGGCGTCCCCGCCGTCCCGGAAGCGGCTGTTTTCGCCTCGCGCGCCGGAGAGATCGCGGCGGGCGTTCCAGGACGCTTCCGGGAAGTTTCCGCCGCGCGCCGTCTCTGTATGATGGCGGCCCAGATGCTCGCCTGGAAGGATTTTACCGGTCAGCCTGCCGGCATTCTGTATACGCCCGTTATGGCTCCCGCGGCCGCGCTTGCCACAGGACTTATCGGTTTCGATGATGCACTTGCCCTCGCGGCAGGCGAAAAAGTGACCCCTAAAATACACCATCCCGAAACGGCGGCCTACAGTATAGCGGATGGCGAAGCCCTCACGGACACGGCCCTTCTCAGGGGAGCGGCTGCAAAGACGCCAACGCCTGACAATATCGCGCTCTCTGCCCTCGCGAAGGAAAAATTCGGAGACGCGGAAATTCTGGTTCTCGCCGCCGGTGAGGACGGGGGGAAGCCCGGCATCCTCTATACCCACGACGCTTCGGGGCGCTCCATGGCCGGAAAGGTTCTTGCGGCGCTCTGGACCCGCGGCGCGGCCGTCTCCTGGCCGGCCGTGTACAGGCTGAGCCGGGGCAGGCGCGTTCTGCTTCCGACCTACCCCTTCAGGCGCACCCGCTACTGGTTCGCGGACAGGAGTGATGAGCCCGTACAGACCACGGTGCTTGCCGCGAGACGAGCGCCGGGCCCGGACATGACTGTGTCCGCGGCCGAAGTCATGAGGCCGGAAGGGAAAGATTCCTCCCCGTCCTTCAGCGGTGAAGAACTCCTCGATTTTCTGGAAAACGCGGCAGGAGAGATCCTGCGTCTGCCTGAGGGACGCCTCGATCCGAAAACACCGCTCGTGCGGGCCGGATTCGATTCCCTCATGCTCATGGAGCTCGCCCAGCGCACGCGCCGGCGTCTCGGCCGCAGCCTGGCCCCGGCCCTCTTCCTCGAGGCGAAGGATCTTGCCGATCTGGCGGACCACATCGCCGTGGCTCCCGCGGACAGAACAAAAGAGGCTGTCATCGTCCCCGCGCCGCAGGACAGGTTTAAGCCCTTCCCGCTGACTGACGTACAGCACGCCTACTGGCTCGGCCGGGGAGAGGAAATGCCCCTTGGCGGCGTGAGCTGCTGCGCCTACGCCGAACTTGATTTCAGAAATCCCGATCTGACGAGACTTGAAAAAGCCCTGAACAAAACCATCGCGCGCCATGACATGCTGCGCTGCGTCTTCACCGATGACGGACGCCAGCGTGTTCTGGAAGAAGTGCCGCCCTGTCATATCGTTGTGGAGGATGTGTCCGGCCTCGGGGCTGAGGAAAAGAAGAAAGCACTGGAGGCAAAGACCAATGGGCTGTCGCACGAGGTCCTTCCTCTCGACAAAGCCCCCGTTCTTGCCATCAGGGCCACCCGCCTTGATGCTGAAACAGTGCGCCTGCACATCAAGATGGACATGCTTATCGCGGACGCCTTCAGTTTCGGTATACTGCTGAAAGACATCGCCGGATGGTACGCTTTCCCTGAAATGGAGAAACCCGCCCTGACGCTGTCCTTCCGCGACTGCGTGCTGGCAGAAGAAGCCGCCAGAAAGAGCCCGCGCTTCGAGGCGGACAGGGCCTACTGGATGGCCAGAATCCCCTCTCTTCCCGGAGGTCCCGAGCTGCCCCTCGCCGCCGATCCGCAGACCATGCACAGGCCCCGCTTCACGCGGCGCATGGCCGAGATGCCGGCTGAAAAATGGAGCAGGCTCAAGGATCTCGCCCGCGCCCGCGGCCTTACCCCGTCGGCCATGCTGCTTTCCGCCTTCAGCCTGGTTCTTTCCCGCTGGTGCGCGAAGCCCCGCTTCTGCCTTATGCTGACCACGTTCGACAGGGGACAGGGACACCCCGAAATCAGCGAAATCGTGGGCGATTTCACGAAACTTCTCCTCCTTGAGGTGAACCGCGAAAAGGGCGCGAGCTTCGCTGACCACGCGGAAACGGTGAGTTCGCGGCTCAGGAGTGATCTCGGACACGGCCTCTTCTCCGCCATGGACGTCCTGCGGGAACTCAGCGGCGGCAGATCCACCTCCCATTCCGCCGTTGTCTTTACGAGCGCCCTGCCTCTAGGCAGCGAGGATCTCTTCAGCCCCTCCTATGACATGGACGTCCGCGCGGGCTATTCCGTCTCGCAGACGCCCCAGGTCTGGCTCGATCATCAGGTCTGCGAATACAGGGGAAAGCTCATCTACACCTGGGACTGCGTGGAAGCGCTTTTCCCGGATGGCATGATGGACGCCATGTTTGAAACCTACGGCGCGTTCCTTGAAAAGCTTTCGGATCCTTCCTTCTGGGACAGGGCCGTGCCGCTCGCGGAGCTTCCCGCAGGACAGGAAACAGCGCGCAGGGCCGCCAATGACACGGCCGTGGAACGCGTTCCTGAGACCATTCAGGCAGCCTTCCTGAGACAGGCCGGAGCGGACGGCTCCCTCCCCGCCGTCATGGCAGGGGATCGTGTTTTCTCCCGTTCGGAAATCGTGAATATCGCGAAAGGCATCGCTTCCGGTCTCGTGAAAGCCGGTTTCCGCAAAGGCGAAATCGCCGCTGTCATGATGGAAAAGAGCTGGGAGCAGATCGCCGCGGCCATGGCCATCCTTCTCGCGGGCGGAACGTACCTGCCCGCGGATCCGTCTCTGCCTGACAAACGTCTCATCTTCATGATGAAGGAGGCAGAAGTCCGTTTCTGCCTCGTCCGTCCCGGAGAAGAATCCCGCGCTGAACGGGTCGGCTGTTCCGCCGTTCCCGTCACGGAAGGCGC
>ONPA01000031.1 GCA_900319575.1 uncultured Desulfovibrio sp.
CTGGCAGAAACCATCCAGGAAAACGACGAACTCACCCGCTACTCGCGCGCCCTGTAAACGTCCGGACGGATTCCTGCCCAGTGTCTCTCAAGAAAACGACATTCCCTCCGGTTCTCCTTTCCCGCTCCTCCCGTGCGGCAGCGCACTTTCCCGGCTTCTGTCCGGGGTCTCCGCGCCCCCTCCTCCGCCAAAAGCACGCGCACCTCTCCGGTCTTCTGCCCGTTCCGGGCAAGAAAGATTCTTGTCTTTGAACGCCTGACAGGCTATTGTTCGTGAAAAATTTTCTGAGGTGCGTCATGAAAACTTTCTCTCAAACAGCCCCCACGGCCCTTGTGACCGGCGGTTCCCGCGGCATAGGCAGGGCAACAGCCCTCGCTCTGGCCAGGGACGGTTATCAGGTTATTCTGACGTATGTGAGCCGCCCGGAAGAAGCCATGGGCGTGGCTGAACTCATCAACGCCGGGAACAGCGTTGCCACGGCGTATCAGCTCAACGTGGGCGACGCGGAAGGCGTAAAGGCCTTTTTCAGGGAAAAAATCAAGGACCAGGTCAATCTGACCTGCCTCGTGAACAATGCGGGCATCACCAAGGACGGCCTCCTCATCCGCATGAAGGAAGAGGACTTCGACAGAGTGATTGACGTAAACCTGCGCGGCTGCTTCCTCTGCACCCGCGAGGCTGCGAAAATCATGATCAGAAACCGCACCGGATGCATTGTGAACATAGCCTCCGTGGTTGGCCTCATGGGCAACCCCGGGCAGGCGAACTACTGCGCCTCGAAGGCCGGCATCATCGGACTCACGAAATCGAGCGCCAAGGAACTGGCCGCGCGTAACGTGCGCGTGAACGCCGTGGCGCCCGGATTCATCGACACCGAAATGACAAAGGGCCTCCCGGAGGAGCAGAAAAAGCTCTACACGGAAGTCATTCCGCTCAAACGTTTGGGCCGCGCCGAGGAAGTCGCCGATGCCGTTGCCTTCCTCGCCTCTCCCAGGGCCGCCTACATCACCGGACAGGTGCTGTCCGTCAACGGCGGCATGTACTGCTGAATGCAATTGCGGGGTACGCCCCTCTTGCCAAAAATCGTTCAATTTGGAGGACATATGTCTGACGTCACCAGCAAAGTTACCAAGATCATCGTGGACCAGCTTGGCGTGAGCGCCGATGAAGTGAAGCCCGAAGCCAAGTTCGTGGACGACCTCGGAGCCGACTCCCTCGATCTCACCGAGCTCATCATGGCCATGGAAGAGGAATTCGACATCGAAATCGCCGATGACGACGCCCAGAAGATCCAGAAGGTGCAGGACGCCATCGATTACATCGAGGCGAAGAAGGGCTAGTCCCAAGCCCCACTGGCACCCTACGCTCAGAGAACGGAGGGGCCGGGCTGAAGCCCTGCCCCTCTTTTACCATTTTCAAGGAGAAGACATGGCACGGCCCCGCGTAGTCATTACCGGCATATCCGGCGTTACCCCCCTTGGCCTGGACATGGCGACCACATGGAAACGCCTTGTGGCCGGCGAATCCGGCATCGGCCCCATCACGCTTTTCGACGTTACCGATTACAAATGCAAGATTGCCGGTGAGGTCAGAGACTTCGACGGCACAAAGTATTTATCCAAGAAGGAAATCCGGCACATGGACCGCTTCACGCAGTTTGCGGTGGCGGGCGCCGACATGCTCTTCGAGGATTCCGGATTTAAGGTGACGCCTGAGAACTGTGAAGACACAGGCTGTATCCTCGGCGTGGGCATCGGCGGACTGCGCACCATCGAGCTCAACTGCAAGAAGCTCATCGAGCAGGGGCCGAACAAGATTTCTCCCTTCCTCATTCCCTCCTTCATCGCCAACATGGCTCCCGGGCACATTGCCATCAAGTACGGCCTGCGCGGTCCCAACGTGGTCACCACCACGGCCTGCGCCTCGGCCACCACGGCCATAGGCACCGCCTATTCCGAAATGCTCCTCGGCCGCATCCGCGCATGTGTTACGGGCGGCGTTGAAGCCGCCGTCACGCCAGTGGGTATTTCCGGTTTCTGCGCCCTGAAGGCGCTCTGCACCGATCACAACGACGATCCCACGCACGCCTCGAGGCCCTTTGACGCCGAGCGCAACGGCTTCGTCAGCGGTGAAGGCTGTGGGTTCCTCATGCTCGAACGCCTCGAGGACGCCCAGGCCCGCGGCGCGAAGATCTACGCCGAGGTCGTGGGCTACGGCGCTTCCTGTGACGCCTTCCACATGACGGCCCCTGATGAGGACGGATCCGGCATGGCCCTTGCTATGCAGCGCGCCCTCAAAGATGCGGACCTGCCGCCCGAAGCCATCGAACACGTCAACGCGCACGCCACCTCGACCTACCTCAATGACCTCTGCGAGACCAGGGGCATGAAGCTCACCTTCGGGGAGCACGCGAAGAAACTCCATATTTCCGCCACCAAGTCCATGACCGGTCACCTTCTCGGCGGCGCAGGCGGCATCGAGGCCTGTTTCACGGCCCTCGCCCTGCATGAGAAAACCATCCCCGGCACTATCAACCTGACCCATCCGGACCCCGAATGCGACCTTGACTACACGAGCGACGGCTCGAAGCACATCGAGTGCGGGTACGCGATGTCCAATAACTTCGGTTTCGGCGGCACCAACGCCAGCATCATCTTCAAAAAGTGGGACGCATAAGGCGCCCCGGGATAAAAAAGGAATACCATGGACGACATTCTCCTTGAGGATCCGGAACTCGCCCGCGCCATTGTGCTCGAAAGCGACCGTCAGATCAGCAAACTGGAACTCATCGCCTCTGAAAACTTCGTTTCCCCCGCCGTGCGCCAGGCTCAGGGAAGCTGCCTGACCCACAAGTACGCTGAAGGCTATCCGGGACACCGCTACTACGGCGGCTGCGAATACGTGGACATCGCCGAGAATCTGGCCATCGACCGCGCGAAGAAGCTCTTCGGATGCGGCTACGCCAACGTGCAGCCCCATTCCGGCTCGCAGGCCAACATGGCCGCCTATTTCTCCGTCATGAAGCCCGGCGACACCCTGCTCGGCATGAATCTCTCCGACGGCGGCCATCTCACCCACGGCAGCCCGGTCAACTTCTCCGGCCGTTTCTTCCATGTGGAGTCCTACGGCATCGCGAAGGAAACCGGCCGCATCGATTACGATGAGGTGGAGCAGAAGGCCATGGAATGCCATCCGCAGGTCATCATGGCCGGCGCTTCCGCCTACCCGCGCGTCATCGACTTCAAGCGCTTCCGCGAAATCGCCGACAAGGTGGGCGCAAAACTCTTCGTGGACATGGCCCACATCGCCGGCCTCGTGGCCACGGGCGTGCATCCCTCTCCCGTGCCCTATGCCCATATCGTGACCACCACTACGCACAAGACCCTGCGCGGTCCCCGCGGCGGCATGATTCTCTCTTCCGAGGACATGGCCAAGAAAATCAACAGCCAGATCTTCCCCGGCTGCCAGGGCGGCCCGCTCATGCATGTCATCGCTGCCAAGGCCGTGGCCTTCGGCGAGGCCCTGCGTCCTTCCTTCAAAACCTACACGCAGCAGATCGTGAAGAACGCCGCCGTGCTGGCCAGATGCCTCATGGACGGCGGCTATGATCTCGTGAGCGGCGGCACGGACAACCACCTCATGCTCATGGATCTGCGCGCCAAGGACTTCACCGGCAAGGACGCCGAACACGCCCTCGATCAGGCCGGCATTACCGTGAACAAGAACACGGTGCCCTTTGAAACCAGGTCTCCTTTCGTCACGAGCGGCATCCGTCTCGGAACCGCTGCCCTCACCACGCGCGGCATGAAGGAAGACGACATGCGCACCGTGGCCGGCTTCATCCTCAACGTGCTCGATCACATCAAAGACGAGGCCGTCATCGAAAAGACCCGCAGGGAAGTCGAGGAGTTCGCCCGCAGCTTCCCGATCTTCACCTGGTAGCGTAAAACCGGATCACACAGACTGCAGGAAACGGGGAGGCGCCGCGGGACTGACCCGCCCGCCTCCCCTCACGTACCCGCAGTCCGGAAGATTCCATCCCGCAGCGGAGGTTCCCATGCCACAGCGCCTGCCCTGGCCGGAATATTTCATGCGCATCGCCTATATGGTCAGCGAGCGCTCCACCTGCATCCGCCGCAGGGTCGGGTGCGTCCTCGTCAAGGACAAGCGCATCCTGGCCACCGGATACAACGGCGCGCCCTCCGGCGTGCGCCACTGCCTCGATATCGGCTGCCTCAGGGACAAACTGCATATCCCCTCGGGACAGCGCCATGAGATCTGCCGCGGCACCCACGCCGAGCAGAACAGCATCATCCAGGCCGCGACGCACGGTGTCTCCATTCTGGGGTGCGATGTCTACTGTACGACGCACCCCTGCCTGCAGTGCTGCAAAATGCTCATCAACTGCGGCGTAAAAAACATCTTTTACTGCGAAAGCTATCCGGATGATCTGGCCGCTGAGATGCTTGAGGAAGCCGGCATCAGGACCGAGCTCATGGAAAAACCTTTGCCCATGCCGGTTCCGGATCCGAAATTCCATCCTGCCGGAGCCAGTCAGGGAGGACACGGCGATGAGTGCTGAAGAACTTCCGGCCGCTCTGGCCGCCCTTTACCGGGAGGCCATGCGCGAGGCCATCACCGAAGCGGAGAAGGGCCGGTTCACGGCCTGCCCCAATCCCACTGTGGGCGCTGTGCTCATCCGGGACGGAAACATCGTGGCCCGCGGCTATCACCATAAGGCCGGACAGCCCCACGCGGAAATCATGTGCCTCAGGGACGCCCAGGAGAAGGGTATTGATCCGAAGGGCTGCACCATTGCCGTGACGCTCGAGCCCTGCAATCACACGGGACGCACGGGGCCCTGCTCCGAAGCCCTCATCCGGGCTGGAGTGAAGCGCGTGGTTATCGGCATGCGCGATCCCAACCCGAAGGCAGCGGGAGGGGCGGAGCGCCTGCGCATGGCGGGCGTGGAAGTTATTGAGAACGTCCTTGAGGATGAATGCAGGGATCTCGCCGCGGACTTCGTCACGTGGACCGTGAAGAAACGTCCCTTTGTCATCCTCAAGCTGGCTTCCACCCTTGACGGGCGCATCGCCACATCATGCGGACAGTCCCGCTGGGTAACGGGAGAGACAGCCAGGTCTGCGGTGCACGGACTGCGCCGCGGCGTGGGACTCGCCGGAGGGGCCGTTCTCGTGGGCGGCAGGACGTTCAGGGAAGACGACCCCGAACTCACGGCAAGACCCGCGGATGAGGACACGAAACAGCCGCTCGCCTGCGTCCTCACCTCGTGTCTGCCCGACCCGGGAGACAATTTTCACCTGCTGAGGGAACGTCCCGAGCAGACCCTCTTTTTCACAGGCCGCGATGGGTCCGTATCTCCAGGAGCCGACGCCCTGCGCGACCTCGGCGTGCGTGTCATCGGCATGGAGGGGGAGAACGGAGCCCTCGATCTTCAGGGCATGCTGAATGCCCTGTGGGAACTCGGCTGCCCCTACGTCCTCTGCGAAGGCGGCGGTTCCATGGGCCTCTCCCTCGTGGAGCAGGGGCTCTGCGATCTCTTTCTCCTGCACATGGCCCCGAAGATTCTGGGCGATGAGAAGGCGAAGCCTCTCTTTTCGGGGCGCAGTCCCGAAACCATGGAAGAGGCCATCGGCATGCGCCTCGCCGGCGTGCGGAGGCTGGGGGACGATCTCGAGCTCAGGCTCTTCCCCAGAGGCGGGGAGAAATAAACGATGTTCACAGGCATCATTCAGGGACAGGGTGTCATTGAGCGCCTCACACGGCAGGCCGGCCAGTGCCGGCTCACCATAGCCCCGCGCTTCGATTTTCCCGACATTGTGGACGGGGAATCCATCTCCGTGAACGGCACATGTCTTTCCGTGGAACATCACGAAGGCAGCGTCTTTTCGCTCTATGCCTCCCGCGAGACCATGAACAGGACAACGCTCAGCAAACTTCACGAGGGAAGCCTCGTCAATCTCGAGCGGGCTCTTGCCGTGGGCGACCGGCTCGGCGGGCACATTGTCGCAGGCCACGTGGACTGCCTCGCCACGGTAGAGAGCATCACGAGGAGCGGCGACTCCCTTGTCTGCCGCCTCGGCTTTCCCGAGGCCTTCGGCCCGGAGGTGGTTTCCAAGGGATCCGTGGCCCTTGACGGCATCAGCCTGACCATCAACGAGTGCGGAAAAAATTTTCTCACAGTCAACATCATCCCGGACACGCAGGAGCGCACGACCATGCGCCTGTGGAAGCCGGGAGTCAGCGTCAATATGGAGACGGACATCATAGGCAAGTATGTCCGCCGTCAGCTCCCCGGCAGCCGGGACGGCGCAAACGGGGACGAAAAGGGAGCGGCGGCCTCATCCGCCGGCATCACCAGGGATTTCCTCCTGGGAAACGGCTTCTTTTAGGAGAAACGAACCATGCCACGCACTATCGAAGGGCAGATGAACGCCAGCAAGCTGCGCATCGCCATCATCGCCGCCCGTTTTAACGATTTCATCGTCGACCGTCTGATTTCCGGAGCCATGGACTATCTCACCCGCCACGGCATGGATCCCGATCACGCCGTGATCATCCGTGTCCCCGGGGCTTTCGAGCTTCCCGTCGTATGCAAGAAGGTAGCGGAGAGCCGCAAGTTTGACGGCATCGTCGCCCTCGGCGCGGTGATCCGCGGCTCCACGCCGCACTTCGATTACGTCTGCAGCGAGGCCGCCAAGGGCATCGCCCAGGTCTCCCTGTCCACGGAAACGCCCATCGGCTTCGGCCTCCTGACCTGCGACAACCTGGAACAGGCCATCGAACGCGCCGGCGTCAAGAACGGCAACAAGGGTGTCGACGCGGCCAGCGCCATGCTCGAAACCTTCCGCGTCATGGAGCAGCTCTAAATGGCCGGGGGAAAAGGACGCGGCGCCACGCGCCACGCGGCGCGCGAGCGCGCCTTTGAGGTGCTCTACAGCCTCTGCTTCCAGGAAGCCCCGGATATCGATGCCCTTGAAAAGGCCTTCCGCAGCCGCCCGGACGCAAAGACCGATCCCGCCGGCGTGCCCGCGGAAGGCGCCCGCCAGCCAGAGGAATCCCATCCGGACGAACCGCTTCCCGAACCCGAAGGATTCGACTGGGAGCTCACCAAGGGCGTGTGGAAGAACACCGCCGGGCTCGATAAAATCATTGAGGCCCATTCCCGCCACTGGAACATGAAGCGCATCGGCAGGATCGAACTCACCATCCTGCGCATCGCGGCCTACGAGATCACGCAGACGGACACGCCGCCCAAAGCGGCCATTGACGAGGCCCTGAAGCTGACCCGCACCTTTGCGGGCGACAACGCGGTGAGCTTTGTCAACGGTGTTCTGGATGCACTGGCGAAGTCGCAGGAACAGGCATCTTAGGCAGGAATATTTTTTATTGCACTGATTTGAGCGCGGAGCCGCCTTTCGGGGACGCTCCGCGCCAGGGCGGACAGAAGGCAGACAATGACACAGGAACGCTACAACCCTCAGGAAATCGAAATCAAATGGCAGAAGCGCTGGGCTGAGTCCAAAGCTTTCGCCTGCAGCAACACAAGCGACAAACCGAAGTACTACGTACTGGAAATGTTCCCCTATCCCTCGGGGAACCTGCACATGGGGCACGTACGCAACTACAGCATCGGCGATGTGCTGGCCCGCGCCAAACGCATGCAGGGCTTCAATGTCCTGCATCCCATCGGATGGGACGCCTTCGGCCTGCCCGCCGAAAACGCGGCCATCAAGCACAACACGCATCCGGCCGACTGGACCTATGCCAACATCGACAACATGCGCGCCCAGATGAAGCGTCTCGGCTTCTCCTACGACTGGGATCGTGAAACCGCCACCTGCCGCCCCGAATACTACCGCTGGGAACAGCTCTTTTTCCTGAAGCTTCTGGAAAAGGGCCTCGCCTACCGCAAAAAGTCCGCGCAGAACTGGTGTCCGTCCTGCCACACCGTTCTGGCCAACGAGCAGGTCATCGACGGCAAATGCTGGCGCTGCGACACGCCCGTGGAGCAGAAGGATCTTGAGCAGTGGTTCCTGCGCATCACGGCCTACGCCGACGAACTCCTGAAGGATCTCGATCTCCTGAAGGGCGGCTGGCCTGACCGCGTCCTGGCCATGCAGCACAACTGGATCGGCCGCTCCGAAGGCGCAGAGGTACGCTTCGATCTTGAAAAGCCCGTGGACGGAGCCGATCACATCGATGTCTTTACAACCCGCCCGGATACCCTGTTCGGCGCTTCCTTCATTGTTATGGCCCCCGAACATCCGCTCGCGGCCAGGCTCATCAAGGGAAGCCCGGACGAGGCCTCCATCACGGCCTTCATCGATCACGTGCGCAACATGGACCGCATTGAGCGCCAGTCCGACACGCTCGAGAAGGAAGGCGTTTTCACCGGTGCCTACGCACTGCATCCCCTGACAGGCAGGCGCGTGCCCATCTGGCTCGGCAACTTCGTCATTTCCACCTACGGCACGGGCGCGGTCATGAGCGTCGCGGCCCACGACCAGCGAGACTTCGACTTCGCCCGCAAATACCATCTCCCCATCATCCAGGTCATCAGCCCTGACGGGAAGGCCCACAACACGGACGAATGGACCGAAGCCCACGCCGAGCCCGGCGTTCTCGTCAATTCCGGCGAATACGACGGCACGCCCAGCCTGAAGGCCAAGGAACTCATCACCGAAAAGCTCGAATCCCTCGGAAAGGGAAAGAAGAAAACCCAGTTCCGCCTGCGCGACTGGAATATTTCCCGCCAGCGCTACTGGGGCGCCCCCATTCCCGTGGTCTACTGCGAGAAGTGCGGCGTGGTTCCGGAAAAGCCCGAAAACCTGCCCATTCTCCTGCCCCTTCATGTGAAGACCGAGCCGGACGGCAAGTCGCCGCTTCCCAAAACGGAATCGTTCTATAAGTGCACCTGCCCAAAGTGCGGCGGCCCCGCCCGCCGCGAGACGGACACCATGGACACCTTCGTGGAGTCGAGCTGGTACTTCGCCCGCTATACCTCGGCGCGGAACGACAAGGCAGCCTTCGACATGGACGCACTCAGGTACTGGCTGCCCGTGGATCAGTACATCGGCGGCGTGGAGCACGCCATTCTGCACCTGCTCTACTCCCGCTTCTTCACCAAGGCCCTGCGCGATCTCGGCTTCTACCCGGAAAATCTCGACGAACCCTTCAGGCGTCTGCTCACCCAGGGCATGGTTCTGCTCGACGGCAGCAAGATGAGCAAATCCAAGGGCAATATCGTCAATCCCACGGAAATGATCGACCGTTACGGGGCCGACACGGTACGCCTTTTCTGCCTCTTCGCCGCTCCGCCGGAGCGTGATTTTGACTGGACCGAGTCCGGCATCGAGGGCGCGAGCCGCTTCCTGCAGCGCATCTGGCGTCTCTTCCACGAGAACCGCAGCATCCTGAAGACCGCCAGGGGCTGTTCCTCCACGGCCGAGGACTGCGTGACGCCGGAAGCCCGGGATCTCAGGGGCCGCGAGCACGCCACAGTGAAGAAGGCCGGCGAGGACATGGGCCTCAGGAACCAGTTCAACACGGCCATTTCCGCCATCATGGAACTCGTCAACGCCATGTACACCTACCGTGACAAGATGGGTGACAGCGAGGGTGAGCGCAATGTCTTCTCCTCGGCCATGGCCACGGTCATCACCACACTCTCCCCCATAACTCCGCACATCTGCGAAGAGCTCTGGGAACGCCTCGGGCACACCAGCCATCTGGCCGGCGACCCCTGGCCCACGTATGACGAAAAGGCCATGGTGAAGGACACCCAGACCATAGCCCTGCAGGTCAACGGCAAGCTCAGGGGAACTATGGAAGCGCCTACAGGCGCGGATAAGAAAACCCTCGAGGATCTCGCTCTCGCCACGGAACAGATCCGGCGCTTCACGAAAGATCTGACCATACGCAAGGTCATTGTCGTTCCCGGCAAGATCGTCAACGTCGTGGCCAAGTAGGAAACGATGACGGCAAACGGACACAGTACGGCGCGTCCGGGCTTCCTTTTTCTTGTATGCCCGGACGCGCAGCTTCTGCGCGAACGGTTCGGACAGGCGGAGAAGGACAATCCGCCCCAGGACGGCGGAGCCTGGGACAGATCCTGCTACTGGGGCGACACGGATCCCCCGCAGGACTTCTGGTCCAACCTCTCGGAGACGAGCCTCTTCGGCGCCAGCCATTTCATCGTGGTGCGTCAGGCAAACCTGTGGTCCCCCTCTCTCTGGCGCAGGCTGGATAAAATCCTGTCCCGCCCGCTCGGCAGCAGCCTGCCTGTCTTCTGCCTCGAAAATGCCTGGGACCGGGGCCGCCCCAAGCTGCCCGTGTTTTTTTCCAAACTGTCCTGTTTCGACTTCGCCGGCAAAAAAGGCTGGATCTGGCGCAGCGAGGGCCTAACGGACAGGAATATCGGCAAATTCATTCAGAAGGAAGCCGCGGCCCGAGGCCTCAGTATCCCGCCGCAGGTTCTGCAGCATTTTGCGGAAACGGTGCCCCGTTCGGCCGAAGTCGTGTGTAATGAACTCGATAAGGTCATGCTCATGCATCCGGAGAACGGCGAAGTGAGTCCCTCCATGCTGGCCACGGCCGACTGGGCCCCTGACGCCAGCCTCTTCGAATGCCTCGACTGCCTCTACCGCGGCGACGCAAGAGGCACCTGGCGCGAGCTCTCCCGCGTTACGGACATGGACACGGCCTCTTTCCAGCTTCTCGGCCTCCTGGCCATGAACCTGAGAAAGTTCTGGCAGAGCATGTCCCACGACAAAGTCTCTTTTTACGGCACGGCCGCAGGCATGATGCCCCGCATAGCCAGCAGTCTCGGCCCCAGGGGGCTGGCCGCTGCGCTCTCGGCCGTTGCTGACGCCGAAAAGGCCATCAAGACCGGACAGGCCGAACCCGGTCCTGCCATCGAATTTCTCCTCTCCCGCCTGCTCCCCCTCTTCCGCCGAGCCTGAAGCCCGGGCCCCTTGCCAAGGCCCGAATCCTGCTTATCTATAAAATCTATAACCGTGGCTGCCGGCCGCGCGGGTTCCGGGCGTTACCGCCATCCGGACCGCGAAACTGACCGGGCAGCCGTCTCATTCGTTACGCAGGAGCAGGCCAAGCGCCTCCACAGGGTCCAGAGAATCCCGGAGACGCGGGAGATACATATATGTCAGACGACGACAAGGACACAAAAAACGAACGCCCGGCAGCCGGGGCCAGAAGGAAGGCGAACCGTCCCCTTTCCGCGCTCAGAGTGCGCAGGAACCGCACCAGAGGGCACGGCGGAGACGGGGAAAAGAACGCCGCCCGCGCCGCAGAAGCCGCGGACAGGAAGGTTCCGGGACACCATACCGGCCCTGCCACCATCGTCCTCGGCGTGAACGGAGGAGCGGCCGGAGAAGAAGAGGCGGAAACGCCCTCTGTCCTGCCCGTGGTGCCCGTGCGCGACGTGGTGCTTTTCAATTTCATGTTCATTCCGCTTTTCATCACCAGGGAGAAATCCGCGAAGGCCGTGGAAAGCTGCATGGAGACCACGCGTCAGGTGCTGGTTCTCACCCAGAAGGACGAAAAAGAGGACGATCCCCTGCCGAAGTCGCTTTACAGTGTGGGAACTGTCGTGCGCGTGCTCAAGATGCTCCGTCTCCCTGACGGCCGGGTCAAGGCCCTCGTGCAGGGGACGGCCCGGGCCAGGGTGCAGACTTTCACGCAGATCGATCCCTTCATGGAAGCGCGCATCGAGGTGCTGAAGGACCCCAGGCTGACCATTGACGCGAAGATCGAGGCCATGATGCGCCTCGCCAAGGATCAGTGCGAAAAGGTGCTGAATATGCGCGGCCTGGCGAGCCCGGATCTTCTGTCCATTCTGCAGAGCATCGACGAGCCCGGAAGGCTCGCCGACCTCATCGCCTCGACCATGCACATCAAGCCTGATGACGCCCAGGCCATTCTGGAAACCGACAACCCGGTGGAACGCCTGCAGAAGGTCACGGAACTCCTCGTCAGGGAGGTGGAAGTGACCACCATGCAGATGCGCATCCAGAACACGGCCCGCGAGGGAATGGACAAAGCCCAGAAGGACTACTTCCTGCGCGAGCAGATCAAGGCCATACGCCAGGAACTGGGCACGCCCGAGGAAGACGAGCAGGAAGAACTCGACAGGCTGAAAAAGGCCCTCGGGGAAGCCGGCATGCCTGAGGATGTGAAGAAGGAGGCCGACAGGCAGCTGAGGCGCCTGTCGCTCACGCACAGCGACTCGGCGGAAGCCAGCGTCCTGCGCAACTACCTCGAGCTCATGAGCGAGCTTCCCTGGAGCAGAACCTCCGAGGACAACCTCGACATCACGAACGCCAGAGAGACCCTGGACGCAGATCACTACGGCCTCGACAAGGTCAAGGACCGCATTCTGGAGTTCCTCAGCGTTTACAAGCTCAAACCCGAAGCCGGCGGCTCCATCATGTGCTTCGCCGGCCCCCCAGGCGTCGGCAAGACGAGCCTCGGCAGATCCATAGCCAGGGCCCTCGGCAGAAAGTTCGAGCGCATCTCCCTCGGCGGCATCCATGACGAGGCCGAAATCCGCGGCCACAGGCGCACCTATATCGGCGCCCTGCCCGGCCGCATCATCCAGAGCCTGCGCCACGCGGGCACGCGCAACCCTGTCATCGTCCTTGACGAAATCGACAAGGTCGGCAGGGACGTGCAGGGAGATCCGCAGTCGGCCCTTCTGGAAGTGCTCGACCCAGAGCAGAACAGCACGTTTTCAGATCATTACCTGGGCGTGCCCTTCGATCTCTCGAAGGTGCTCTTCCTGTGCACGGCCAACACGCTGGATACCATTCCCGCGGCCCTCAGGGACCGTATGGAGATCATCCAGCTGCCTGGCTACACACAGCAGGAAAAGCTCGAAATCGCCAAACGGCACCTCCTCGCCAAGTGCGTGGAGAAGAACGGACTTGAAGACGGCGACGTGACCATCCCGGATGAAACCATAGAAAAGGTCATCAGGGAGTACACGCGTGAGGCCGGCGTCCGTTCGCTGGAGCGCACCCTCGGCGCCCTTTGCCGCAAGATGGCGCGCCGCAAGGCAGAGGGGGAAAAGCCGCCCTTTGAGGTGAAGCCCGATGACCTTCTCGAACTGCTCGGTCCGCCTGTCTTCCTCGATGACGAAGACAGCATGACGCTGAGTCCCGGCATGTGCTACGGCCTTGCCTGGACCCAGGCCGGCGGCGAGGTTCTGACCATTGA
>ONPA01000035.1 GCA_900319575.1 uncultured Desulfovibrio sp.
CTCTCCTTCTTCTGCATGCGCCGCGTGGTTCTGGAAATTCCCCTGGGTGTGGCTTACGCGCTCTGGTGCGTTTTCGGTATCTTCGGAACGCTGGCCATTGGAGCCTTCATCTTCCATCAGCACATCTCCCGGCAGAAGCAGGCCGGCATAGTCCTGCTGGCGATCGGCGTCATCTGCATATCTCTCTCCTGAGCAGAGCAGGGGTGCTACACTGTCACGGCACTGCCTTATTTGCCTTGACAGGGAAAGAACCTTATTCTGTAGCCAAAGGGAGTGAGTCATGAGCTTTATCATCACCGCACTGATTTCTCTGTTCCTCGTCCTTCAGCCAGGCCATGCCGCTGCCGCCAACTCCGATCTCACGGCACGGGAATTCTTCCAGGATCTTCCCTGCAGCATCTTTGAAAGCACGGTCGAGGGGCTTTCAGCCCCGGAGCGGGACACGCTCCTGCGCCAGGGTTTTTCTGAAAACTGGGAAATCAGCGGCGAAGACAAAGATCTCCTCGTCTTCTCTTCCATTCCCTTCAGCGACACCATCGTCGCCCTGCGCCTTTTCTATAATGACAAAGATGATTCCGTCATCGGTATCATTGGTACAGTGGGAGCCCCTATCTGCGTGCTCGAAGCCTGGAAAAGGGACAAAAACGGACGCACGACTCTCGCAGATCTCCCGGAGGAACCGGACGCGAGGGAATTTCTGGCCAGGGGCGAAAAGCTCCCCGCAGGTATCCAGCCTTCCGTCACGCTTTGCCTTGGACTGAACGGACTCAGCGCGCAGGCCGTTTTCTGGAGCAGCCGCGGCATTGTTAATATTCCCGTTTCGAAGAAGATCCGCTACGAGTGGAACGGGCATGATTTCATCAAAACCACCGAAGACACAAAACCGGAGACTCAGTCAGGGGAGCCTGCCTCTTCTCTGCCTCCAGATGGCAGCGGCGCTTCAGCAAAGTAGCTGTCAGCTCAGCGCTCTATCCAATCCTCAAGCCTGCGCTCAAGTTCTTCAGGGGCGTAGCGCGGTGACGCGTACATACCGGCGATCTCACGCTGACGGCCGGCCTCGGACAGAATGAGGGCTGCCGCCACCGAGACGTTGAAGCTCTGAATCATGCCGAACATGGGGATATAAAGAGAACCGTCCGCTATGCTCAGAAGCTCCGGATCCACGCCCCTGTGCTCATTGCCCATAATCACGGCCGTAGGTTTTGTGAAATCCCATTCGCGCAGGGGGCGGGCTGAGGGAGAACAGTCCGTCGCCAGGATCTGCATACCGTTCAGGGCTTCTTTCAGTTCTTCAAGGGAACGGTGGCGCTCAGTGCCCACCCACTTCCTGGCCGAGGCGGAGGATTTGCGTCCGAGAATCGGGAAAGCCGTATCCGTGTAATAGAGATGCACGCGTTCCACGCCAAAGGCATCACAGGAACGGTAAATGGCGGACACGTTGTGGGGATCGTGAATGTTGGCGAGAACCAGCGTGAGATCCGGCTGACGGAGTTCGAGCACGTGCTGCAGTTTTGC
This sequence comes from uncultured Desulfovibrio sp., assembly GCA_900319575.1. Taxonomy (GTDB): domain Bacteria; phylum Desulfobacterota; class Desulfovibrionia; order Desulfovibrionales; family Desulfovibrionaceae; genus Desulfovibrio. The sequence continues at coordinate 1,516 of ONPA01000035.1, forward strand.
GCGTCTTCTGGGAGTTGGGTTCTTGGGCATGGCAGATTTCCTGTGTCTGAAACGGCCCGCTCGGGCCTGGAGAAAAAAAATGACCGCGGATATCCGGAACCTCCGGACACCCGCGGTTTTCTTTACCGCTTTTAACGGCTTCACGCTAGATGAAGAACAGGAACGTCATGAGAATAAAGATGGGGATGAGGATGCCGCAGGACCAGCCCATATAACCGAAGAAGCTGGGCATGGGGACGCCATTCTCCTCGGCGATGGAGCGGACCATGAAGTTCGGGGCGTTGCCGATATAGGTGTTGGCGCCCATGAACACGGCGCCACAGGAAATAGCCGCGAGCGTCGAAGCCATATCCGTCATCAGGTGTGCGGGATCCCCGCCGGCCGTGTTGAAGAAGACCACGTAGGTCGGGGCATTGTCGAGGAAGCTCGACAGGGCGCCGGTGAGCCAGAAGAAGGCGGCGTTGACCGGATGACCGTCATGGAAGACCAGGTTGATAAGATTGGCGAGGGCGCCGTCAGTGCCAGCGCGAAGGATGGCGATAGCCGGAATCATGGACAGGAAGATACCGAAGAAGAGCTTTCCGACTTCAAGAATAGGAGCCCAGGTAAAGCCATTCAGGCTGCGGCTGCGGCGGGAAGTCAGCACCCAGGAGAGGCCGGCGATGACGAGAAGAACCAGGTCGCGGGCGATACCGGAACCATGAAGCTGGATACCCATGACCGTTCCCCAGACGCCGAGATCGACCATTCCGGAAACGAGAACAGCGAGGACGATGCACACAAGCAGAAGAAGATTGATCTTGCCATCAAGGCCGAATTTTTCCACTTCGCCGTTTTGGGCGGCTTCAGCGGGATTGGGTCCCTTGGGGCTGCCCTCCTTGATATACGTCACCTTATCGATGATGTAGAACAGAACCAGCAGAATGCCGGCGGCGAAGAGCATCTCGTGGAAAAGGTGTTCCAGTGTCCAGAAGAAGGAAACGCCCTTCAGGTAACCGAGGAAAAGGGGCGGGTCGCCAAGCGGCGTAAGGCTGCCGCCGATATTGGCCACCATGAAGATGAAGAAGACAACCTGATGAGCTCTGTATTTTCTGTGGGCGTTGGCTCTGAGAAGAGGCCTGATAAGCAGCATGGCCGCGCCGGTCGTTCCCATCCAGCTGGCCAGCACCGTGCCGATGCCCAGCATGGCCGTATTCACGGCGGGAGTTCCGACGAGTGTACCCTTGAGCCGCACGCCGCCGGCCACAGTGAACAAAGCGAAGAGCAGAACAATGAAGGGGATATAATCGAGCAGAATCGAATGCAGGCCTTCGAAAACCGCCGTATTCACACCGTAAACGATTGCGCAGGGGACAAGAAACGCCAGGCCCCAGAAAACGGAAACCTTGCCGAAGTGGTGATCCCAGAAATGCGGAACAATCATGGGGCCAAGGGCAATGGAAAGGAGCATACAGGCAAAGGGAATGGCCCAGTACACGGAAAGCTCGGCGCCGGGAAGATGCGCAGGGGCGCCCTCAGCGGCCGCGGCCATGACCGGCGTCAGGCAGGCAGCCATCGCGCCGAGAGCCGCAGGAAAAACAAAAGACCGTTTACACATAAAAAGAAAGCCTCCTTGTCTAGGTCTGGTACATACGGCAGGCCATGAAAGTTCTGCCTGCTTATGGCCTGCCGGCAAACTGATTAAATCAGCATATCCTAAAAATTTTGTATTGGAATGGCAACGGCATATAAAAATAAATTCAGTATGTTGCAGTCTCGCAATTCAATGATGCAGGCTTGAAACATCAGCGTATACGGGTTTCCACCCTGAGACCATATCGTTCCATCCTCGCAAGGAGAGTCGGACGCGAAAGACCGAGCATCCGGGCTGCCCGGGAACGGTTGCCGTCTGCCATTTCCAGGGCGCGCTTGACGACGGCCCGCCCCATCAAATCCATGCAGCGGTCGAAAGCACTGCCGCCTTCACGGAGCAGCGGGTCAATAAGGGGTTCCAGAATTCTGTCCGCGTCAGGAGACGCCTCAGGTTCACCAGACGCTCCTGCGGAATCCAGACGGGTTTCGCCGGCAGGGGACTGGGAATTGCCGGGATTCGGGTTCGTACTGCCCTCTGCCGGGGCCGCATCCCCGCCTATGGCGTGGCGGTCGAAATCCTGAACGCGTAAGAGATCGCTGCGCCGGATTGGCGATCCGTCAGAAAAGACGAGCACTTTCTGAAGAACGTTGGAGAGTTCACGCACATTTCCAGGCCAGATCTGGCTTGCCAGATAGCCCAGGGCGTCCTTTTCTATCCCCGGATTATGAACCCCGATATGCGCAGCGTGACGGGCAAGCAGAGCCTGAGCCAGCTCGGGAATATCGTCGAGCCGGTTCCTCAGGGGAGGCAGCCAGAGCGTCACAACCTTGAGCCTGTAATACAGATCCTCGCGGAAGCGCCCTTCCTGCACAGCCTTTTCAAGATCCACGTTCGTGGCAGCAATAATACGCACATCCACGGGAACAGGATTTGGGGCACCAATGCGTTCAATCTGGCGTTCCTGCAGAAGACGCAGAAATTTGGCCTGAACACTGAGAGGCATATCGCCGATTTCGTCAAGAAATACAGTACCGCCGGCGGCCTGCTCTATGCGTCCGGGGCGGGCCTGATCCGCGCCAGTGAACGACCCCCGCTCATAACCGAAAAGCTCGCTTTCAAGAAGAGAATCGGGGATGGCCACACAGTTGATGACCACAAAGGGCCTGTCCGCCCGCGGACTGTACTTCCACAGACTTCTGGCCACGAGTTCCTTCCCCGTTCCCGATTCACCGCGCAGAAGCACCTGAACGTCCGTAGGAGCAACCCGGCCTATGGCCTTGTAGAGCTTCTGCATGGGCGCGCTGGAGCCCACAAGGCATACGCTTTCTTCACCGGTTTCTCCGCCTTGGCTGTCATGGGCCTTCTGGCGCTCGCCGGCCTCCACTGCCCTGGCTATGAGGGCGAGAACCTTGGGAATCTCAAACGGCTTGAGGATATAGTCAAAGGCCCCAAGCTTCATGGCTTCAATAGCCGTATCCGTCGTTCCATAGGCGGTCATGATCAGCACGGGAGGACAGGAGGGACTGCTGCGCATGGCCTTAAGCGTGGAGAGGCCGTCCATGCCTGGCAGGCGCACATCCATGACGATGCACTGGGGGTGCAGGCCTGGCAGCCTGTCCAGGGCTTCGGTGCCGGAAGCCGCTGTAACCACTTCATAACCTTCATCCTGAAGAAGCTGCTCAAACCCCTCAAGCAGCAGCGGATCATCATCGACTAGGAGGATCTGGGCCATGGCCCCTCCTTTCCGGTCAGCGGCAGAACGCAGACAAACGTCGCTCCCTGTCCTGGCGCGCAGTGCAGATTAAGCCAGCCCCCATGTTCTTCAAAAACGCTGCGGGCTATTGGCAGACCAAGACCGGTACCTTCCTTTTTGGTGCTGACGAAGGGCTGAAATACGACTTCCCGCAGATTCTCGGGAATGCCGGGGCCCGTATCGCGGATGCGCACGACAATGACGTGCTCCAGAGGTTCGAGGTGCCCGTACTCTTCCGTGATGGAGATGACTCCGTTCATGCCCGCTGCCTCACAGGCGTTAGCCACCAGGTTTGTGAAGGCCTCGGTCAGTTTCTCCCCATCCGCCTCAATATCCGGAAGCTCAATGTACATTCTCTCCACCCGCACCTTGTAGGCTTCGATACGGGGTTCGAGAAGGAGCAGAACCCGGTCCAGGATATCGGAAATATTGCACATCGATTTGGACAGCCTGGGCTTGCGGGAAATTTCCAGAAAACTCGTGACTATCTTTTCCATATGCGCCACAGCCTCATTGATGGCGCTGACATGTTCCTTCTGCCTGTCGGTAAGAGTCAGCCCGCGGGTCAGGGAAAACATGCGCAGTTTGAGCCCGGTCAGGGGATTGCGGATGGAATGGGCCACGCCTGCAGCCAGTTTGCCAACAAGAGCCAGCTTTTCCGTCTCACGCATGTTTTCCGAATTTTCCTGTAGCGCCAGCTGGGCACGCTGGTGTTCCTCTATGAGGGCGCGCACCCGGGTCATCACCCGGGTCATCAGCGATCTGTCCTCTCCTCCGTGGCGCCAGGAACCGAGCTCCGCATCCAGAATACGCAGGGGGCGGACAACGAAGAGATAAAGCAGAAGAAAAAGGACAATCGCGCTTGCGGACGCGCACGCCAGCAGCACGCCGAGCCAGGGAACAAGCCAGGGAACGAGCTCCGGAGAAAAAACAGCGCAGAGCGCTGCGCCGAGGAAGACGAATTCACACAGGGAAGCCGCGATGAGACCGGCTTCCAGGGCAGACACGGGACGGTGCCCCTGCCCACGTGCGATCAGAGCCATGCCCTAGCCCCCCAGCATGAGAAAAATCTGCGCGACCGAGGGCACCATGAGCAGAAGCAGGGGAAGAAAGCCCAGCATGGTCTGCCTCCAGTTCAGCTTCAGGGCTGCCCGGCACCCTGTCAGTATGCACACAAATCCCCAGATGAGTGCGGCAGCGTTACCGATAACCGGAACGAGACAGAGTATGCCCGGAGCCTCAGCGTACGCGAGAACCTTGAATATCAGGGAAAAGTCAGCCTTATCGGGGGCCACGATACGCCATGTCAGATAAAGCAGTCCCGTAAACAGATAAATCTGAACAGTGAGCATGGCGCAGCGCAGGAGAAGGGAAAGGGCAAGATTGCTCTGACTCGAAAGAGCTTCGATGATTTTGCCCACCTGAGGATCCGTGTTCATGGGTTTGAACCATTCCACGTACATATGGATCCAGAAATAGGCCATGGCCGTCTGCAGCACGCACATAATGAGATAAAACACGAGAGCGCGCATGTACGGTCCCCGCCTGAGGGAAGAAAAAAAGCGCTCGCCTGCGAACATCACCCTGATGCAGGTCTGATAAAAAGCCGAAAGCCAGCCAGAGGAACCCGGCGCGCTTTCCCAGGGATTGAAGTTGTCCGGACCAACCTCATCCTCATCCGGAATGCGGCCCCACTGCTCCGGCCCCTGGTATTCATCCCGGCACTCTTCCTGTCTCTCACGGTCACGCGGATCCTCTTCGCGTTTCCTGTCCTCCGTCTCCCTTTCCTCCGGGCGGGCTCTTTCTCCCGTGTGCTGCGGCTGCTCCGGATCGGAATGATAAGATCCGGGAATGACGGCCCCGGGAGGCGGGAAAACATCACCGTCCCGGCGCTGAACCGGACGGGGGCGTTCGGATACCACGCCGAGGACACCGTCTTTTCTGGAAAAACGAAAACGGCATCCACACTGGGGGCAAACGGCCACAACTACCCCCTCCGGCAGGCGGTCTTCAGGAGTCTGGCGGGTGTAACCGCATTCAGGACAGCAAATTTTCATCTGTGGTTCCTCGCCACGCCATTCCGAAATCCGGAAAAGCAACACCGGTTAATGTTTGAAAAATACACTGTGGACACAGGACAGGCGGTTTTCCGAGGGCCTGTCCTTTAATTCTAATTTATCGGCGCACGACGGGCAAGATCCGCGGAAAGAAGCCTCAGCCCGCGAGGCTTCCCCGGACAGCGGCACAGATCGCCCGCGCCTCTTCTTCCTTCCAGGGCACGGAATAAGGTGACGCGGCCCGGAGTCCCACGAGCCCGGCCAGTCCACGGGTAATAACACCTTCCGCTTCCTGAAAGGACAGCGCGCCTTTCTTGATGCTCAGAATCTCAGCCCTGTCCCGGAGAGGAAACACAAGGCGCCCCGTCTCCAGGAGTTCTTCCTGCTGACGTATGGCGCGTACGGCATGCGAAAGGGCCTTCCAGTCCACGTTTTTGCCCTCCATTGCCGCCTGGACACGGGGTAGATGTCCCTGCAGCCTGCGCCGCACCCTGTCCCGGAGCACCCCGAGACGCACGCACCCCTCATCCACGGAGCCTGCCAGTCTCAGACCGCCATCTTCCAGCAGGGTACAGTGCAGAGGAGATTCCGCCAGCTCCGCCAATTTTCCCGCATACCCTCTGAGCGGAGCTTTCAGGGGAAAGGCTCCGGAATCCAGCGCCTTCCAGACACGGTACAGGGCCCCGGTCCTCGTTCCGGCGAGTCCGTAACGGCTTCCCTGCCGGAAAGCGTAGTCCCGGCAGGCCTCTCCGCTGCAGAGATTCAGAAAGATCCGGGGAGTTTTGAAAACAGGGCGGAGCGCCGGCTCCACAAAAAGAAGACAGGAGGGTCTGGAAGGTGCGTAGAGAAGATCCAGAGCCCCGGTGTCACCGCGGGGCAAATCAGACAGCAGCCAGCGGTCCAGCGGCAGAAGGTCGCAGTCCGTATCCCCCGCCGTGCTGCGCGTGCCCTGCGCCGCGCTCGAATAGTGCAGCCCCGGCGCGTGCAGGGGATCTGTGCAGGGCGCAGGCAGGTAGATGCCGCGCACGTCCTCATCTGATCTTCCTGGGATGTCCGTGCCGTAGAGAACAGAACCGAACACTGTGAGAAAAAGCAGCCTGCCTCCGGCTTCTGAAGCCAGGGCCCGGCCGAGGGCGAGATAGTTCCGGTACCTTTCCGTATCCACGTTCTGCCCCGTTTACTGCCTGCCCCAAAGATCCATCAGGGGGCGGGCATCCTTGAGCTTTTCCAGAGGGATGTCCACGATCTGCGTGCCGGCCGACCAGGGCGCAACCTGATACGGCTGAAAATAAACGCGCACCCCGCCGGGGATCAGGGCAATATTGGCAAAATTATCAGGGTCGGGAGCCGTTCCTGAAGCGATGGCCTGATCCACGCGGCCGCCGCCGACCCGCACGGCGAGCACCGATCGGCTGTAGCCGGACATCACGTCAAGGGCTCTGGCGGTATCCTCAAAAACGTCCACAAGGGAAAGCCTCTGTTCCGAGATCAGGCTGTAATTCAGGGTAATTACGTCAAGGCCCGGATGAACGCCGCCCGTATCCATCCAGAGTTCAAAAACAACGCTTAGTGCGGCCGGGGAAGGCCTGATCACGCGGTACGTACTGCTCAGGGAATAGCGATTCTCCGCATCTCCCTTATCAGAAATCCCGTTTTCCCCGGAGAAATCACGCTCAAAGGAAAAGACGATATGATTAACCCAGGCCGCAATATCTTCATCAATGGCGCTGACGCCCACGCTCGGATAGGAAACGCTTATGTCTGGCATCCCGGCTCTGCCGAGCCGGCTGATATCGAGGTTCTGAATGAGCAGCGGCACGCCTGCCTGGCCTGACGGAGGAGTCTGCGATCCCCTCATCGAGGAACCGGGAAGGGCCGCGGAAGACGTTTGCGGCAGAGCAAGGAAACAGACAAGCACTGCAGCCGATATACAGGCGGCCAGACGGCATACATCAGAAGCCTGCGATATGGTCATACTCCGAAAACTCCCGAGCATAAGGAACGGCGGGGGTATCCCCCCGCACATCATACACTCACACTCCAAGACTCAGTCCGCGTCCACCCGGACGAAGAACCCCTTTCTGAGTCTGAGAAGATCACGCCATTGCGGGATCAGACAGATAACACCAAGAGCGAGGTAGGTGTAAGCAAAAAACCTGTGCAGACGCAGAGGATCATGGGGAAGAGCGAGCAGGGCCTCAAAGGCCGGCTCATATACCGGGGACAGGAACTGCCCGCAGAAAAGCAGAAACAGAACAACTGCCTCCATTATCCCGAGATGCAGGTTGAGCAGCAGCACAAGAGCGAACAGGGACTGCGCCGCTGTCAGGAAGATTTCAACAAACTGGTGCGTGTCCATAGCCATGGGAACTGTACTGCCGGAGCTCAGCGCGTAGCATGCGGGAATCATGCCGACAAGCAGCGTCCACTGGTTAAGCTTGGATGAAAGGAGGCTGCCCAGCGCCAGGGCTGCGTTGCCGCGCAGAGCGAACATAATGCCCACGATGAACTCCGGAGCTTCCGACGCCACTGGAGCCAGCCACTGCACGAGAAGAAACTCATCGATGCCAAGGAGTTTGCCTGAGGCAACAAGGCCCTCGCTGAAGGGCTCAGCGCAGGCCGCAATGACCACGGCGGAATACACGAAAAAGAACGCCACAAGACTGATTCGAATCTTACGGGGAAGACGTGCCAGCGCGAGGGAGGGACCTTCCTGTTCGCCGGCCTCAACAGGCCTGCGGGAAACAATGGCCATATACCCCACATACATAGCGAAGAAGATGCAGCCATCGAGCAGGGTGAGGGAGCCCTTCCAGGACACGAAGAGCGCGTAGAGCGTTGCCAGACCGAGGAAAGCAAGATCCGTCCGTTTGTCGTTCAGAAGATCAATACCCCTGTGGAAACGCACGGCAAAAATAAAGACCAGGACAGACCAGCCGAGGCCGATGAGAAGCCTGTTGGCGCCAGTCATGTTCGCGATGGCGTAATGGGTATACCGGCTGTCAGGGTTCTGCCCGGCCATCCACGTGAAGTACATATCCACGGAATATTCCGGCAGAACAGCAATAAGCGCCACTACGGCAACAGCCACGGCCTGCGGGATATCCATTTCCGCAGCCTCGCAGGTCCATGTGAGCATGAAAGAAGCGCCGAAAATGGCAAAACCGGTCAGAATAACAATGATGAACGGTGACAGTTCCGGATGCGCAAATCGAATCAGCCCTCCCGGAACGCAAAGAGCCATGGTAATCAGAAAAGGCCTGAATTCAGAAATTTTCATCTTTCCCCCCTGCGCCGGGGCGAAAAAAAAGGCCCCGGCATATCAGATGTATATGCCAAGGTCTCACTTGCCAGCCTCAGGCCGGTGGCTATACCAGGCTTGCGCCATGCTGTTGATATAACCCGGGTTACACGAACCCAGCTACTCCCCTTGTGGAGCTATTGTATATCCTCGGGATTTTTCTGCGTCAAGGAGGGAAACAGTTCAGCCCTGAACACCACACATCTCCTGCCGGAAAGATGCGTGCCTGGGCTGGAGCCCCCCTGCCCCGTTACCGCCGCTGGCGGTTCCGCTACCGGCACTCCGTCGTGGAAAACTCCGGGCAGAGCCCTTCCCTGGATGGGCGCCTCTTCCGCTCCATGGCTGCAACCGTCACCGGCGAACGCACCTTCCGGGACAGAGCACATTCGCTGGGGTAAACAGAAAGCTGCCTGCCGGACTTCCCCGTATGGGTCGCACGTGCGGCTGGTACCAGGGACCCTGCATCCGATTCTCATGAATTTCGCTGTGTGCACAGGGCAAAGGCTGGGACCATTATACGGCAACGAGCGGGGTATCCATGAGTTGGGATGCCTGATGAACCTGCCCTGTCATTCATTTTATCAATATATCCTGATTTAGTATTTTAATATATAAATATATATTTTAATAACTTGAAATAAAACAAATATTTTATGTCCGTAAAATTTTACTTTTCGCGATTTTTCGCGAAAAAGGAGGAATATGCACGGGACAAGTGCATCATCTGCCGGAAACCCATCCGGCCAATCCTTTTTCGACTGAAGAAGTACCTGATGATTCCACGCCTGCGGAGTAGCTAATACTCCGCAAAGGAAAATTTGCCCTGATGACAGGGGATAACATCAGAATTAATGTAGAACTTTAATTTTTTCTCTGAGTATCCATATCCCCGTGCAGATGCGCATAAAGCGCTTCCGCGCGGATCCTGCCTATGCCGGGCAGTTTCTGGAGGTCAGCGATCGTGGCCTTCTGCATGGCCTCAAAATTACTGAAGGCATCCCA
>ONPA01000109.1 GCA_900319575.1 uncultured Desulfovibrio sp.
GTTCTCGTCGCGGGATGATGACGGGCCTTTGCGCGCCAGGCTGCAGGATAGGCGCGGGAGATTATCTCCGCCAGCCTGCCCGTGGTTTCAATGGGAGCTTCCCTGCGGGCTTCACAAATGGCCCTCGCGATGCGCCCGGCCAGGGGATCCTCGCCATAGGAGGCGATGAGATCCCTGAGTTCCTTCTCTCCGGCTGTGTTCACAATGTCCCGAGCAGAGCGGGAGCCGGAGGCGGCGTCCATGCGCATGTCGAGCGGTCCGTCTCCGTGGACGCTGAATCCGCGGCTTCCCTCATCGAGCTGAAGGGACGAGACACCGATATCGATCATGGCTCCGTCAAGGCTGTCCCAGCCCGTTTCCCTGAGGGCCTCAGAGAAATCGCTGAAACGGCAGTGCACGGTGTGGAGGCGGGAGCCGTAGGGGGAAAGCCGCTCACGGGCCAGTCCCATGGCCTCGGTATCCCGGTCGAGCCCCAGAATCTCGCAGTCCGGATGCGCGGCGAGAAGCGCGCCGCTGTGCCCGCCGAGTCCGAGCGTGCCGTCCAGAATGCGCACCGGTCCGGACGGTTTTTCTGGAGTATCTCTGAACAAAGGAGAGAAATCTTCCAGAATATTTCCGAGGAGCACAGGAATGTGCTGATAGCCCTTCGCCATTTCTTCCATGATGCCGCCCATCCTCCTAGATGGCCAAACTGATGCCCTTTTCCGCGAGTTCGCCGGAGACGTCCTCAGGAACAATGGCGTTGAAGGCTTCGAGATCCCAGATTTCAAAACGATCGAACATTCCCACGAGCATGACGTCCTTTTTCAGGCCGGCTGCGGTGATGAGCGGCTGCGGGATGCGCACGCGGCCCTGATGATCGCAGGACAGCTCCTCTGCCAGACCCATGACTTTGGATTTGAAGCGCACAATGTTCAGTGAAGGGTTTCCGATATTGTTGAGTTTCTCAACAAAATTGTCCCAGGAGCTGGGGAGATACGCCACCAGGCGGCCATAATAGCAGGTCAGCCAGAATGAGCCCTGTTCATTATTCCGGGCCAGGCCCTCCCTGTATTCAGGGGGCAGCATGAGGCGGCCTTTCGCGTCGAGGCTCCTCTGCTGGCTTCTGGTGAACAGTTTTTCCATCATGGCTCCCACAAAATGACAGATCTTCCCACAGATTCCCACACTCTATGTACTCCCCTTCCCCCGCTGTCAAGGGAGCGTATCTTCCGGTTCGGACCGGCATCCTGCCTCTGCGCTCTGGATTAACAGGCCTTTCAGCGGCCCCATACAAATTTTGCGCCTTTCCCCGGTCCGTTTTTCTTTCTGCCTTCCGCCGCGGACGCTTCACCACGGAAAAACCACCATCTCTTCCCCTGCACATCTGCAGGAAAGCGGAACAGGCTGCTGCAGCCTCCTTTCCCGGCCCTTTTTTCAGTCTGAAGACGGAAAACAGCCTCTTTCGTGGGAAAGAGTGGAAAAGATGAAGATGGCGGGGGAAGGAGTGGGAAAGAGCGCCTTTCCTCTCGGGGAGTAAATATCTGTATCCGGGGCGCGGGTGTCACCGTCCGAGAGAAACTTCCGCGCGGGGGTGCCTTCTGCTTTCTGGACAGACGGGGCAAAGCGTTTTAGAAATTTTCCTTCAGAAACAGCAGAGGTTCCCCCAACAAATTCAGTTATCTCTTAAGGAGGCAGTGCGGCATCCTCTGGATGAAAAGCACTGAGAAAAGAAAAAAAATGAACAGGACAAAAATTGTTGCGACCATAGGACCGGCCTCCAACACGAGGGAAAAAATCCATGATCTTGCCCAGGCCGGTGTCAGGGTATTCCGCCTCAATTTCTCCCACGGCAGCGCCCAGGATTTCGTCGGCATCATCGACAGCATCCGCTCCGTGGAAAAGGAACTCTGCATCCCGCTGACCATCATGCAGGATCTTTCCGGCCCCAAAATCCGCCTCGGCGACATCCGGGAAAAGAGCATTGAGGTCACCAAGGGCATGCAGCTCCTTCTCGGTCCGACCAGCAGCTATACCACGGAAATGCCCTATCTCCCCTTTGACCACGACGTGATTCTGGAAACTCTGGTCAAGGGAGACCGCCTCGTTCTGGCAGACGGCGGGCTTCAGTTCTTTGTCTACGGACGCCGCCCCGACGGCCTCGTGATCCTCGAAGCCGAAAACGAGGGCATGGTAACCTCCCGCAAGGGTCTCGCCCTGCCCGGCAAGGCCACCCGGGTGCGCGCCCTGACAGAAAAGGACAAGCGCGATCTGCGTGACGGCATGAAGCTCGGCGTGGACGCTGTCGCTATCTCTTACGTGCAGACCGCGGACGATGTCCGCGAAACCAAGGAACTCATCGAATCCTGCGGCCGGAGCGTGCCGGTCTGTGTCAAGCTCGAACGCCAGCAGGCCGTCAACAATCTCGACGGCATCCTGGCCGAGGCTGACATCGTCATGGTCGCCCGCGGCGACCTCGGCGTGGAATGCCCGCTCCCGAAACTGCCCGCCATCCAGAAGCACATCATCCAGGCCTGCAACAGGGCTTCCAAGCCCGTCATCGTGGCCACGCAGATGCTTCTCTCCATGGTCAACTCTCCCGCGCCCACCCGCGCCGAGACCACGGACGTGGCCAACGCCGTGCTCGACGGCGCCGACTGTGTCATGCTTTCCGAAGAAACAGCCATGGGCAGCTTCCCTGTCGAGACGGTGAAATACATGCGCCTGATCTGCAACGAGGCCGAGGCTCTGCTCGCCGAGCGCCATAAACTTGAGGAACCGGGAAGCGATTCCGGAATTCCCGAGTACCTGGCCTATTCCGCCTGCCTGCTGGCCGAAAAGGCCAGGGCAAAAGCCCTGGTCATCCACAGCCTCTCCGGCGCTTCGGCCCGTGAGGTTTCTTCCTGCCGCCCGCCTCAGGAGATTTACGGCCTGACGCCCAATAACAACGCCGTGAAGTACCTGAACTATTCCTGGGGAGTCACGCCCATCCTCATCAGAAATCCCGAGGACGAGCCAAGCCATCTGCGCCGCGCCGAAAACTTCATCACCGAGAGCTCCTACTTTAAAAAGGGCGACGGAGCTGTTATCACTGCCGGACAGATTCACGGCTCAGCGGATACCCCGCGCGGCACCAACCTCGTCAAGATATTCTGGCGCTAATCCACAGGCCAGACGGGACGCCCTTTCCTTAATAATACGGGGAGGGCGCCGCGGCCGGGAGTTTTCCCGCGCCGCTTCCGGAACACACAAAGGAAACACAGATTATGAGTAATCCCCGCAAAGTCGTCCTCGCCTATTCCGGCGGCCTCGACACCTCCGTCATTCTCAAATGGCTCATCAACACCTACCACTGCGACGTCATCACCATGACAGCCAACCTCGGCCAGCCCGAGGATCTCTCCGGTGTTGAGGAGAAGGCCTACAAAACCGGCGCCAAGAAAGCCTACGTTCTCGACCTGCGTGAGGAAATGGCCAGGGACTTCGTCTTCCCCATGGTCCGTTCCGCAGCCATCTATGAAAACCGCTACCTCCTCGGCACCTCCATCGCCCGTCCGCTCATTTCCAAGGCTCTCGTAGAGATCGCCCACAAGGAAGGCGCCGACGCCATCGCTCACGGCGCCACCGGCAAGGGCAACGACCAGGTCCGCTTTGAACTTTCCGCCAAGGCCCTCGATCCCTCCATCAGGGTCATTGCCCCGTGGCGTGAATGGGATCTCATGAGCCGTACGGCTCTGAACGCCTTCGCTGAGGCCAACGGCATTCCGATTTCCAAGGGCGCCAAGCGCTACAGCATGGACGCAAACATGCTGCACACGAGCTTCGAAGGTTCCGAACTGGAAGATCCCGGGCTCGCTCCCGATCCCGTCTGCCATGAGCGCTGTGTGCCCATGGAACAGGCCCCCGACACCCCCGAAGAAATCACCGTTGATTTCGAAAAGGGCAACCCCGTGGCCTTCAACGGCAAACGCCTCTCTCCCTATGAAATCATCCACGCGCTCGAGCTCGCCGGCGGACGCAACGGTGTCGGCCGCAGCGATATCGTGGAAAACCGCTACGTGGGCATGAAGTGCCGCGGCGTTTACGAGAACCCCGCCGGCACCATTCTCTACAAGCTGCATCAGGACCTCGAAGGCCTGTGCCTCGACCGCGAACTCCTCTCCATCCGCGACCAGCTCGTCGTGCGCTACTCTGAGGCCGTGTATAACGGCTACTGGTACTCCCCCGAGCGCGAAGCCATGCAGGCCTTCATGGACAAAGCCCAGGAGACCGTCACCGGCCAGGTCAGGGCCAAGCTGTACAAGGGCGGCGTGTGGCCTCTCTGCCGCACTTCCCCGTACTCGCTCTTCAACAAGAACCTGGCCACCTTCGAGGCCAGCAACTATGACCATCACGACGCCGCGGGCTTCATCAAGCTGAACTCCCTGCGTCTCGTGCAGTACGCGAACGTGAAGAAACACCTCCAGGAAAGCAAGTAAGCCTGAGGGGCGGAAATTATGAATACCCGGCGGAGGAGGTCTCAGAGAGACCCTCTCCGCCTTTTTTTGTGCTTCCCGGAGGAAGGTATAATTTAATTGACAAACAAAACAAGATAATTTAATAATTGATTGTTTAAGGTTTGATGTGTCAGGGAAATCCCCGCTATCCGGTGCGGAACGGATGAAGGGAGAAAGGAACAATCCCGCGGCACATCGGACACTCTCTGCCCCGAAACACTCAGGCTAGAAGGATTTGTCATGCCCAAACGTACAGACCTGCATAAAATCCTTGTCATCGGCGCAGGGCCTATTGTCATAGGCCAGGGCTGTGAATTCGATTATTCCGGCTCCCAGGCTATCAAGGCCCTGAAAGAGGAAGGCTATACCGTCGTTCTGGTTAACTCCAACCCCGCCACCATCATGACCGACCCCCACATGGCGGATGCCACCTATGTGGAACCCATCGAACCGGCTACGCTCGCTGCGGTTATCGCCAGGGAGCGGCCGGACGCCATTCTCCCCACGCTCGGCGGACAGACGGCACTGAACGCCGCCCTCTCCCTCTGGAAAAACGGCACGCTGGAAAAGTACGGCGTGGAACTCATCGGCGCCAACGCCGAAGTCATTGAAAAAGCGGAAAGCCGTGAGCATTTCCGCGCGGCCATGGAACACATCGGCCTCAAAGTTCCCCAGAGCGGCATAGCCCGCAGCATGGACGATGTGCGCCGCCTCGCAAAAGAACTGCCACTGCCTCTCATCGTGCGCCCGGCCTTCACCCTGGGCGGAACGGGCGGCGGCGTGGCCTACAACTATGACGACCTCCTCGAAATCGCCCGGCGCGGCCTGACCGCGAGTCCGACTTCCGAAGTCATGCTCGAACAGAGCGTTCTCGGCTGGAAAGAAATGGAAATGGAGGTCATGCGCGACCGTAACGACAACGTGGTCATCGTCTGCGGCATCGAAAACCTCGATCCCATGGGCGTTCACACCGGAGACTCCATTACCGTTGCCCCCATCCAGACACTCACGGACAGCGAGTACCAGCGCATGAGAGACGCCTCCATCGCCATCATGCGCGAAATCGGCGTCGAGACCGGCGGTTCAAACGTTCAGTTCGGCATCAATCCCCAGAACGGCGATATGGTGGTCATTGAAATGAACCCCCGCGTGTCCCGCTCTTCAGCCCTGGCCTCCAAGGCAACGGGCTTCCCCATCGCCAAAATCGCGGCCAAGCTCGCCGTGGGCTACACGCTCGACGAACTGCGCAATGACATCACCCGGGAAACGGCGGCCTGCTTCGAGCCGGCCATTGACTACTGCGTGGTAAAAATCCCGCGCTTCACCTTCGAAAAATTCCCCGGCGCCAAAGACGAACTCACCACATCCATGAAAAGCGTCGGTGAGGCCATGAGCATAGGCCGCACCTTCAAGGAGGCCCTGCAGAAGGGACTGCGTTCCATGGAAATCGGCGCAAGCGGCCTCGGCTACAACTTCCGCAAACCGCTCCCTCCCACCGACGAGATCATCAAAAAACTCAGCACGCCCAATTCAAAACGCATTTTCGCTGTGCGCCAGGCTTTTCTGGCCGGAATGGACGTGGACGCCATTAACGGCATCACGCACATCGATCCCTGGTTCCTGCGCCAGATCCGCAGCATCGTGGACATGGAAAACCACATCCGCGATTTCGGCCTGGCCAATGACATGACTCCGTGGAACAAAGAACTCGCGCCCATGCTGCGCAAAGCCAAGGAATACGGCTTCTCCGACAGACAGCTGGCCGAAATGTGGAAACGCCCCGAAGCTGATGTGCGCCGCCTGCGCAAGAGCCTCGGCATTGAGCCCACCTACTATCTCGTCGACACCTGCGCCGGCGAATTCGAGGCCTACACGCCCTACTACTACTCCACCTACGAGAAGGGCGATGAAATGAAAGTCTCCGGCAGGCGCAAGGTCATCATCCTCGGCGGCGGTCCCAACCGCATCGGCCAGGGCATAGAGTTTGACTACTGCTGCTGCCACGCCTCCTTCGCCCTCAGGGACTCCGGTGTCATGTCCATCATGGTCAACTCCAATCCCGAGACGGTTTCCACGGACTACGACACTTCCGACAGGCTCTTCTTCGAACCTCTCACGTTCGAAGACGTGATGAACATCATCGAGAAGGAAAAACCGGAGGGCGTCATCGTCCAGTTCGGCGGCCAGACCCCCCTCAATCTGGCCGTACCGCTCATGCGCGCGGGCGTGAAAATTCTGGGCACCTCCCCCGACGCCATTGACCGTGCCGAGGACAGGGAACGCTTCCAGGCCCTCATTGACAAGCTTGGCCTCAGACAGGCCGAAAACGGAACAGCCAAGAGCCTCGATGAGGCCATAGAGGTGGCCGAGCGCATCGGATATCCCGTCATGGTACGCCCGAGCTACGTGCTCGGCGGCCGCGCCATGGCCTCCGTCTATGACAGACAGGAACTCACCGATTACTTTCACGAACAGGTTCCTGAACGTCCGGAACACCCCATCCTCATTGATAAATTCCTGCAGCACGCCACCGAAATCGACGTGGACGTGCTCTCCGACGGCACCGACGTCTACGTGGCCGGCATCATGGAGCACATCGAGGAGGCCGGCATCCACTCCGGCGACTCCGCATGCGTCATCCCCCCCTACTCCCTCTCCTACGACCACGTGGCCCAGATCGCCATGCAGGCCGAGGCTCTGGCCAGGGAACTGCACGTCGTCGGTCTCATGAACATCCAGTTCGCACTCAAGGGTGACGATCTTTATATCATTGAGGTGAACCCGCGCGCCTCGCGCACTGTGCCCTTTGTCTCCAAAGCCACGGGCGTGCCGCTGGCCTATCTCGCCACGCAGGTCATGCTCGGCAGTACGCTTGATGAGCTCGACCCCTGGAGCATGAAAAAAGGCGGCTTCACCTGCTGCAAGGAAGTCGTCCTGCCCTTCAAGCGCTTCCCGGGCGTGGACATCATCCTCGGCCCCGAAATGCACTCCACAGGCGAAGTCATGGGCATGGGAGCCGATTTCGCGGAAGCCTTCCTCAAGAGCCAGCTCGGTTCAGGCACCAGACTCCCTGACGGCGGCACGGTCTTCCTCTCGGTCAACGACCGCGACAAGGAATTCATCCCCGAACTCGCGAAACTCTACTATGACCTCGGCTTCAAACTCACGGCCACACGCGGCACGGCCAGAACCATCTCCGAAGCCGGTTATCCGGTCTCCGTGGTTAACAAGGTCCAGGAAGGCCGTCCGAACATCGTCGACCTGCTCATCAACCATGAAATAGCCCTTGTGGTAAACACGCCCGCCTCGAATGGCGCCACAACGCACGCGGGCAAGGCCATCCGCCAGGCGACGCTCACCTACGGCATCCCCTGCTGCACGACCATCCAGAGCGCCCGCGCCACTGCCACGGCCATCGGATCGGCCAGGGGCAAGGCTATCCATGTGGAAAGCCTGCAGGAATACTACAGAAGAGAGGGCAGATAGATGAAAGCGCTTTTGGCTCTTGAAAACGGGTTCACACTCGAAGGCGAATCCTTCACCGGAGAATTCGAAACCGGCGGCGAGGTCATCTTCAACACGGGCAT
Source organism: uncultured Desulfovibrio sp. (assembly GCA_900319575.1). GTDB lineage: Bacteria > Desulfobacterota > Desulfovibrionia > Desulfovibrionales > Desulfovibrionaceae > Desulfovibrio. The sequence continues at coordinate 8,063 of ONPA01000109.1, forward strand.
GACCGGATACCAGGAAATCCTCACGGATCCTTCCTACTGCGGCCAGCTTGTCTGTCTCACCTACCCGCTCATCGGCAATTACGGCATCACTCACGAGGACATGGAGTCCGGAAAAATCCACATGAAGGCCCTTCTGGTAAAGGAGTGCTGCAAGGAACCCTCCAACTGGCGCTCTTTCATGAGTCTTCCCGACTTTATGAAGGAACAGGGCGTTCCAGGCATGGAAGGTCTCGACACCCGCGCCCTGACCATTCAGCTGCGCAGCAAAGGCTCCATGAGATGCATGATTTCAACACGCGACCTTGATCCCGAAAGCCTCACGGCCAAAGCCAGGGCTCTGCCAGGCATGGAGGGACAGAACCTCGTGCCCTTCGTTGCGGCGAAAGCTCCCTACGTCTTCCTCCGCAACGCGGTGCAGACCGTGTCCGCAGACAAAAACGGCAGACTTCCCTTCGTGGGAAGCGGCCTGCGCCTCGTGGTCTACGACTACGGCATCAAGTGGAATATCATCCGCCTGCTCAAGGAAACCGGTTTCTCCCCTGTCATGGTCCCGCCCCTCTTCCCGGCTGAAGCCGTACGCAGAAGCGGCGCCCAGGGCGTCTTTCTCTCCAACGGTCCCGGCGACCCGGCCACCCTCACCGGGGAAATCGCCATCGTCAGGGATCTCATGAAGGACTTCCCCGTGGCAGGTATATGCCTCGGCCATCAGATTATCGGCCACGCTCTCGGCGGCACCACATCGAAACTGAAGTTCGGACATCACGGCTGCAACCATCCCGTACGCGACAACGCCACGGGACACGTGGAAATCAGCTCCCAGAACCACGGTTTCTGCGTGTGCGTGGACGGCGTGAAAGACGTTGAGGTGACGCACATCAACCTCAACGACGGGACACTCGAGGGGATACGCTCCACGACAAAACCCGTCATGAGCGTCCAGTACCATCCCGAGGCCGCAGCCGGCCCCCATGACAGCCGCTATCTCTTCGCCCGTTTCCATAAAATGATGGAAGACGCCGTGAAAAAATAAAGAACACGTTCCTGACTATCCCAGCAGCCCGCCGGAAACCTCCCCCGGCGGGCTGCACCTTTTGAAGGCCAGGAAACCGATCTTGCAGGAAACACTCTTTTAGGGCACAACTATAAGGAAATGAAAGACTTGTTTGCACGTATTCACGCGCCGGAGGTCTCAATATGAAAAAACTCACCGTCTTTTTGCTGGCTCTCTTCCTGGCCGTGCCGGCCGCTTCCCAGGCTGCCGGGCAGGAAAATGCCCTCAGTACGGCCTCTTCCGCCGCGCAGGGCGAATTCCAGAACACACCCCGTAACCGCATCGAGCAGCTGACCGGAAAAGTCTGGCTGGAAAGCTCTTCCGATTCGAAAAAAGCCGTTATTTTTGGCATCGAGACTGCCATTGACATCGAACGCATGATCAATGACCGCATGACCACGAATGCCGTCCGCGCCGGCAAACGCCCGTCCACAAACCTCTCTCCTTTTGAGATCGGCTGGACAAAGGCCTTCAAGGATGTTCTGATCGCCGACATCGTCAAAGCCGTGGATGACTGGTATGCCGCGCATCCAGGTAATGAGAACAGACTGGTCATGGAAGTCATCTGGGATGAAATTGTGACCCCCAGACTCGGGACCGGGAAGACCAGATAACCTTTCCCGGAATATACCAACGCTTCATAATGGAGGCAGTTCTCCGGATTCCGCTGAAGGAGCGGCAGACCGGAGTCTGAAAAAACAATGAGAAAATTCTGCATCGTCGCTCTTCTCGCCGCGGTTCTCTCCTGTGGCGCAGGCTGCTCCCACTGGAACAACACTGCCAAGGGTACTGCCATAGGCGCAGCGGCTGGTGCCGCTGCCGGTGCCGGTATCGCAGCCATATCCGGCGGGTACGCCGGCTGGGGCGCCCTTGCCGGTGCGGGTGCCGGCGCTCTTGCCGGCGGCATCATCGGGAACCAGCAGGATCACAGAAGATAACCCCCAAAAAATGGACAGCCAGGGCGGAAAAAAGAAATTTTTTCTGCCCTTTTCATATTTTTAGTTGACCTCTTTCTGAAAAATCATTATGTTGGCCTCCCTGTGTAAGGAGAAGTCTCTTTTCTCATGCACAGCAGCCGGAATGTCACTCCTCACGGATGCTTTTCGGTGCATCTCAAGAAGAGGGGGGTGATTCCCGTGCCCGGAGTTTTTCTCAACGATGACGATTACAACTTTGATCTGGCCCTGCGCCGTTTCAAGAAGCAGGTCGAGAAGGCCGGCATTCTTTCTGAAATGAAGAAGCGCCAGCACTACGAGAAGCCCAGCGTCATGCGCAAGAAGAAGAAGGCTGCTGCTCGTAAGCGCCTGATGAAGAAACTCAGAAAGATGAGCCAGAATTAATCTGCCTCTTTTGTTTTCTGTGACGTAAAAGCGGGGAGCCAGCGATGGTTTCCCGCATTTTTTCTATTCTGAAGGGGGAGTTTTTCATGAGCCTTTTCGAACAAATCAACAAGGATTACGTCACGGCCTACAAGGCCAAGGACACACAGCGTGTCTCCGTGCTGCGCATGCTCAAAGCGTCCGTCAAGAACCGTCTCGTCGATCTCTGCCGTCCCGGCGGAACCCTTACCGATGAGGAAATGATGGACGTCATCCTGAAGGAAGGCAAGCAGCGCCGCGATTCCATCGCCGAATACGAGAAGGCCGGCCGTCAGGATCTGGCGGACAAGGAAAACGCCGAACTCGTCATCCTTGAAACCTATCTCCCCAAGCCTCTCACTGACGAGGAGCTCGCCGGCGTCATCGAAAAGACCATTGCCGAGACCGGCGCCTCTTCTCCCAAGGAAATGGGAAAGGTCATGAACGCCATCATGCAGGGCTACAAAGGCCGCGTGGACGGCAAGAAACTTTCGCAGGCTGTCAGGACCCGTCTTTCCCGCTAGAGGCATCCCTTGATCCATAAACGCACGCTCCAATCGCTCGAATTCAACCGTGTTACCGAAGTCCTTGCGTCCTTCTGCCAGTCGCAGAGCGGCGCGGCCATGGCGTCCGGACTTCTGCCCTTCAAAACCGAGGAAGAGGTTCTGGAGGCCCAGAAGCTCTACGAGGAGTCGTCCCGCTGGGCCGGCAGCCCCGAGACCCTGCGCCTCACGGGACAGCCGGCGGCCGGCGGACCTGGCGATTTCCCGGATTTTTCCGGTCTGCTGAACCTCGTGGCCAGAAAGGGGGCCAAAGCTGCCAGCTACGACACAGAGGCCTTCTGGGCTCTGCGCGGCGCACTCATGACGGCAAAGGGGCTCAGGGACAGCATCTGCACCCCCACGGGTGAGAAGGAATGGCCGAGGCTCATGTACCTCGCCACCAACCCGCCGCTTCCTGTCCAGCTCACCGCGGCCCTTCAGCGCTGCATCAACGACGACGGCAATATACGGGACGAGAGCTCGCCGGAGCTCTACCAGGTGCGGGTCGAGCTAAGGAGCCTGCATCAGACCTGCCTCAGGAAAGTGCGCTCCTTCGCAGAGGATCACAACATCCTGCCTTACCTGCAGGACGAATTCATGACCCTGTCCTCCGACCGCTACGTCCTGCCCTTCAAGGCTACGTATAAGGGACGCCTTCAGGGCATTATCCACGACTGGTCCCAGACGGGGGAAACCTGCTACTTCGAGCCCATGTTTCTGGTGGAAATCAACAATAAGATCCAGGAACTGAAGCGTGAGGAACGGGATCGCGAACACGAGGTGCTGGAATTTCTGGCGGGCCTTCTGGACAGCGAACTTGAGAACACAAAGGCGGCCTTCCGCTTCCTCACTGTGCTCGATTTTCTTCGCGCCAAGCGTCTCTTCGCCGGAGACATCGGCGGCCGCCTGGTCAGCCTCACGGCGCCTGAAAGCGGCATCAGCCTTGTGAAAGCCCGCCATCCTCTCCTGCTTCTCAGCGAACTCAACGGCAGCCGCCGCAATCCCAACGCGAAAACCGGCACCGATCATCTGAAGGAGGCCTGCCAGCGCGTCCGTCCCCTGGACATCACACTCCGCCCCGGCGAATGCGCGCTCATTGTCACCGGCGGAAACGCAGGCGGCAAGACGGTCTGTCTCAAGACCCTCGGACTCATTTCGGCCATGACTCTCGCGGCCCTGCCGGTCCCCGTGGAACCCAGCTCACATCTGCCCTGGTTCGACCGTATCGACGCCTTTATCGGCGACGAACAGAGCCTCGACGACAATGTCTCCACATTCACGGCCCAGATCGACCACCTGGCCAAGGCCTGGAAACACTTTGACAGCAGGAGCCTGGTTCTGCTCGATGAATTCGGTTCGGGCACGGATCCCGCCCAGGGTGCGGCTCTGGCCCAGGGTGTCCTTGACGAACTGATAAACAAACATACCTTTGTACTGACAGCCACGCATTTTCCTGCTCTGAAAGGCTATGCCCTCACCCGCGAACACGCCCGTGCGGCCTCCATGCTTTTCAATCCGGACACGCACAGGCCGCTTTACTCTCTCGCCTACGATCAGGTCGGCGCAAGCCAGGCTCTGGACGTAGCCCGCGAACACGGTCTGCCCGAGTCCATCATCGCCCGCGCCGAACACTATCTGCTTCAGGATGGACAGGACGCGACCGCCCTTCTGCACAAGCTCAACGACCTCGCAGCCCAGCGGGCCGAAGAACTTGAGCATATGAAGGCCGCGGAGCAGAAAGCGAAGGACGCTGCCCAGCGCTACCGCGACAGGCTTGAGCAGGACAGGCTCAAACTCTACGAGGAAGTGCGGGGCAAGGCTCAGGAGCTGATGAAGGCCTGGAAGGAAGACCGGATCACACACAGGCAGGCGCTCAGGGAAATGGGCAGCCTGCGTGCAGGTCTTGCCGAAAGCGGCATGGCTGAGCCGGCCGAACGGGCATCCATCCTGCCGAAGCCTGAAACACTGCATGTCAATGACATGGTCATGCACACGGTCTTCCGGAAGAAAGGCCGTGTGACCGAGGTGGATGAGAAGCACAAACGCGTGCGTCTCGACCTCGGCGGAGTCGGCCTCTGGGCCGACATGAAGGACATCCGCGAATACGCGCAGGCGCAGGAAGCCGCGCAGAAGACGGCGGAAGCGGGCCGGCAGGCCAAGGTCTTCGGCCGCATCACTGCGCCCTCCACGAAGAAGGAGCCCTCCGGCGAGGACACGGAACCTTCCTCGGCCGGACAGAGTGCAGCCCACTCGGCGGGAGCCTCATTCAGCATCGATGTACGCGGCCTGCGCGCGGAAGCGGCCATCGCCGAAGTCCAGGCCTGCATCGACAAGGCCTACCTCGCGGAACTCCCTGAGGTGGAAATCGTGCACGGACGAGGCACGGGCGCCCTGCGCCGGGCCATTCAGGACTGGCTCGGCACATGCTCGCAGGTTGCCTCCTACAGCACGGCTCCTGCCGATCGCGGCGGTGACGGCATGACCATAGCTATTCTCAAGTAACGCATTTCCGGCTCTGTCCGGAGACTGCCCGCGTGTCCGGTGCTGTCCGCGCCGGGCACATTCTTCAAAGGAGGGGGACATGAGGAGCAGCGACGCCATTGCGCTCATCAAACAGCGCATAAATATCGTTGAACTCATCAACCGCTTCGTGCCACTGAAGCAGGTCGGAAGCCGTTTCGTGGCACCCTGCCCCTTCCATGAGGAAACCAAGCCGTCCTTTTCCGTCAATCCCGACGGATACTTCTACTGTTTCGGATGCCAGAAGCACGGCGACATCTTCGACTTCTGGATGGAATACCATGGCGTCACCTTCAGGGAAGCCCTGAACCAGCTGGCCGAAATGGCCAACGTCACGGTTGACGAGACGGACCGCAATCCCGGCGCAGCGCGCAGGGCGAAGGAGCAGCGCAGCAGGCGCGAACAGCTTCTTCACATGTACAGGCAGGCCCAGGCGCACTTCCAGAAGAATCTTTTCTCGGCAAAGGGCGGGGCATGCCGGGCTTACATGAAGAGCCGCGGCATCACTGAGGAACTGCTGGAGCGCTTTGGTCTAGGGTGGGCCATGGACGACTGGCACGATCTCGCGAACCACCTGAAGCAGATGGGCTGCGATCTGAAACTGGCGGCGGAAGGCGGCCTTATCGGCATTTCCTCCAGGACGGGCCAGGCTTACGATCCGTTCAGGGCCAGACTCATGTTCCCCATCAGGGACACATCGGGAACGACCATCGCCTTCGGCGGGCGCATCATCGATAACACGAAGGACGCCCCCAAATACGTGAACACCACGGACTCGCCCATCTATAAAAAAGGCGAGCACCTGTACGGACTGGATCTGGCCGGATCGGCCATACGGCGCACCAAAACCGTGTACGTCACGGAAGGCTACATGGACGTGCTCACCCTGCACCAGTTCGGCTTCACCAACTCCGTGGGCGGCCTTGGCACGGCGCTTACGGATCAGCAGGTCAAGCGTATTCTGGGGTACACGCCGACAGTCATGCTCCTCTACGATGGCGACAACGCCGGGCGAAAGGCAGCTCTCGCCGCTTCCGCTAAATTCCTGTCACGCGGCGCCACATGCCGGGTCATCCTCCAGCCCGAGGGAGAGGATATAGACAGCCTTCTCCGGGGGAAAGGACCGGACTTCTTCAACAGGCTGGCCGCGAACGCCATTCCGGCTCTCAAATTCTGTATCATGACCCTGCGAGAGCGTTCTCCCATGGAAGCCCTGCAGTGGTCTGCAAACTTCATCAGGAGCATTCAGCTTCCCGAGCTTATCAGCCCGGCCATATCCTACATAGCCCGCAA
>ONPA01000039.1 GCA_900319575.1 uncultured Desulfovibrio sp.
ACTGAGAACTTGGCAGTTGAGCTGGGGCTGGTGTTTGCAGTGTTATCCATTTTACCGACCTTGGATAGTGTTGCCTGACAGCCCAGAGAGAGAAATCTTCATACAACTGTCAGAAAATACGGGCTGCCTGAGGAAGAGGCAGCCCGTTACGGACGTGAGAATAGGGAAACTACTTTTGGGTGTCAGCGATAAGCTTCATGAGTTCAGCAGGGAGCTGCTTGGCAAAGTCGTCGCGGACGGGCTGGGTGAGCTTGTAGAGTTCCTCGAACTGCTCGGGGGTAAACATGGTGATCTGGATGCCCTTGGCCTTGAAAGCGTCCCAGGCCTTCTTTTCGAGTTCACCGGTGATGCTACGCTGCCAGACGAGAGCTTCGTGAGCGGCTTCACGGATGATCTTGCGCTGCTCGTCAGTGAGGCTGTCCCACTTCTTCTTGTTCATGAGCAGCACGTGCATGGAGTAGTTGTGCTGAGAGTTGCAGGCGTACTTGATGACTTCGGTGTGCTTGGCGTCGTTCAGCAGAGAGAAGGTGTTGCCTTCGGCGTTGACGGTGCCCTGCTGCATGGCGGTGTAGGTTTCGCCCCAGGCTACAGGAGCCGGGTTCATGCCCAGGACCTTGGCGACGGCCACTTCAACGGGAGAATCGGTGGTACGGCACTTGAGACCCTTGAGATCAGCCGGAGTTTTGATGGGCTTGTTGGTGGTCACGAAGTTGCGGTAGCCATATTCACTGTACATGATCGGAACGAGCCCGATGGAAGCGGCGACCTTCTCGTAGTACTTGCCGAGTTCTCCGTTATCGAGAGCGGCATAAAGTTTCTTCTGGTTCTCGGGCTTGGTCACGTAGGGCAGGTCGAGGGCCATGTAGTCCTTGTGGAAGCTGGCCAGGTTCGGGCTGGAACTGGAGGACATATCGAGGGTACCGGCCTGAGCGGCCTCCGTGGTCACGCGGTCACTGCCGATCTGGGCGTTGCCGAAAATCTGGATCTTGATTTTGCCATTGCTCTTTTCTTTCACGAGTTCGGCAAACTTTTCATAACCGACGGTCACGTTGTTACCCGGAGCCATGGGATGACCGAGGCGCAGGGTAAGGGGCTTGGCTGCATTAGCGTCGATGGGGGCAAAGCTCAGGGTCATGCTGGCTGCGGCGACAGCTGCGAGCGAGAAGAGAACGGTTCTTCTTTTCATGTGGGACTCCCAGAAATGAAGTTAGATGAAAGAGATGGGCCACAACGGCCTGGATGTGAAATGTTTAGCAATTTGCATGCCATTTTTTGGATGCATTTTCCCGCCTCTTTTCATCGCAATAAAGACGAGTTCTCACGGAATAGCGTCTCCAAAGACACAATAATGGCCGATATTAGCCTTATTGATTATAGTTACTGTTTTTTTGTCGCATTTTTACTACCTTGAAGCGGAAAACAGACGGACATTTTCTATTTTGGAAGTTTTTTGAAAAAATCCGTGGCAGTTTCGTGACTTAGGAAAAAAACATATCAAAAAAGTTATAAATTTGCAGATCGTGATTTTTATCACAAAAAAAAGAGAAAAGCTTTTATGATGCATAATTGCACCATAAATGATGCGATTATGCTAGTTAAAATTCTTGACAGTGTATTTTTGCGACATTTTGGTATGGCTGCCGGACATCGTCACCAAGCACGCTCTTTTTTTCACTCGGTACAGCGGGGAGAAGAAACCCGGATGTCCGCTAAGGCCGGGCTTCGCACAGGAGAGAATTTTCTTCATATCCGCGAAAGAAGATAATCCGGCGGTTCTTTCTTCTTTATAGAAGAAGCAGGAAAGCAGGTTATTTCTTTTTCTTCCCCTGCCTGGCAGGGGAAGAAAAGCCGAAATAGAGTTTCATGTGTCTGGCCTGCATTATGCATTAGGAGGGATAACAGGCCTTGTCGTGAGTGCGTCAGGGGGGAAGCGGCTGACTTTCTGCGGGGCGGCTTTCACGGAAAATATGCAGGTTCATGGAAAAAATATGAAAGTTTTTGATTTCAGGTTCAGACCCAACACGCGTGCCATCCTCGATGGCATCAGCAAAAGCGCAATGTTCAAGGAATGGTCTGATGCCACCCATTTTGATCAGTTCCCTGCCCAGACCCTGCCCGAAATCGTGGCTGATCTTGATAAGCGCGGTGTGGTTGGCACGGTCATTACCGGCCGCGATGCGCGTTCCACGTACGGCTCCAAGGACAACAATGACAGTGTGCTGGAGTTCTGCAGAGCCTATCCGGATAAGTTCTTCGGTTTCTGGGGCATCGATCCCTACAATGGCATGGACGCTGTCCGTACCATTGAAAAGGTAGTCAAAGAGTATGGCATGCGCGGCGTGGCCCTTGATCCGTACCTCGCCCATATGCCCGCCAGCGCCGCCCGCTTCTACCCCATCTACACGAAGTGCTGCGAACTCGGCGTTCCTGTCATCCTCACCATGGCTCCGCCGGCCAACGTTCCGAATGCCCTCATCGATTACACTGATCCCCGCGACGTGGAAAAGGTCGCCCACGACTTCCCTGAACTGACCCTCATCATGAGCCACGCCGGTTACCCCTATGTGCAGGAAGCGATTTTCACCTGCATGCGTAACAAGAACATGTATATGGATCTTTCCGAGTATGAGAAGGCTCCCATGGCCAACCTCTACGTGGAGGCTCTGAATAACGGCTGGCTCGCTGACAAAATCCTCTTCGCCAGCGCCCATCCCTTTGTCGAACAGGGTGCTGCAATCGAGATTTATAAGAATATGCCTATCAGCGACGAGACCCGCGAGAAGGTTCTTTACAAGAACGCGTTCAGGATTCTCGGCCTGAAGTAGTTTCCCTTCTCTCCTTTCCAGCATTTTTCTCCGTGCGGCCGGGGCAAGGGACTCTCCGGCTGCCATTCACGATACCGCAGGGCATACACGTTGCCCTGCGGTATCGTGAAAGAAGGCACATTTCGGACGGTTCTTCCGCCTTTGTTGCAGGTTTAACGCCCTTGAAACGTATCGTGGCAGAAATGCCACTAGCAGGAAAAACCGGCAAAAAGTGAATAAAAACCAATAAAATCATCTAATTGTGATAAAGGTCACCAGGGCTGTGAAAAAATAAATAAAAAAGCTGTCGCAACTATGCGACTTCAGTTCGCCCGGAGAAAGCCGGAGAGGCTCTGTCCACAGAAAAATTGACGAATTTCAGCCTTTAAAAGCCATGTTTTAAGATGGCACGGTATATGCTTAAAGCAAAGTGAAGCACGAAAAAGCTTCTTACTCCAGCTTACACAAACCAAAAAGAAGAAATCAAAACTACCCCGGAGGGTATTATGGATCCCGTAACTCTTTGTGAATGTCTTTCTCCCCAGGAACTCCGCGTCAAGGACCGTATAGACGGCAAGGTTGACCGTTTCCGCAAAACGCATGAGCGCTCCTTCCGCATGCTCGAGCGTTTTGATGGAAAGAAGCCTGTCATCGACATTGAACGCGCCCTTTATTTCACCCAGTCCATGAAGGAAACCGAAGGCCAGCCGCTCGTGCTCCGCTGGGCCAAGGCTCTCCGCAAGATCGCTGAGAACATCACCGTCACTGTTGAAGACGATATGCTTCTTCTTGGCCGCGCCGGCTCCCGCGGCGGCCGTTATGGCATCCTTTACCCTGAACTTGATGGTGACTTCCTTGACATCGCCGTAAAGGACCTGCCCACCCGTACCACTTCCCCTGCTTCCATCGATCCCGAGGACGCCAGGCTCGTGGTTGAGGAGATCGCTCCCTACTGGAAGGGCAAGACGTTCCATGAAGCTCTGAACGCCGCTCTTCCCGAGGATGTGCACAAGCTTACCTATGACGATCCCAAGGGCCTCGTTTCCCGTTACATCGTCAACGAAACCGCTTCTTTCCGTTCCTCCATTCAGTGGGTGCATGACTACGCCAAGATCCTGAAGAGAGGCTTCAACGGCATCAAGAAGGAAGCTCAGGAAAAACTGGCCGCCCTTGATCCGCTGTCCGCCAAGGATACCTGCGAAAAGAAACCCTTCCTTGATGCTGTTGTCATCGTCTGCGATGCCATCGTGCTCTGGGCCAAGCGTTACGCCCAGGCTGCCCGCGAAAAGGCTGCCGTGACCACGGATCCCCAGCGTAAGGCCGAACTTCTCCGCATGGCTCAGAACGCCGAGCATGTCCCCGGCGAACCTGCCCGTGATTTCTGGGAAGCCTGCCAGAGCCAGTGGTTCACCCAGATGTTCTCCCGCCTGGAGCAGAAGACTGGTACGACCATTTCCAACGGCCGCATGGATCAGTACTTCTATCCTTACTACAAGGCTGATGTTGAAGCCGGCAAGCTCGATGACTCCAAGGCCATGGAACTGCTCGAGTGCATGTGGGTCGGCATGGCCGAATTCATCGACATGTACATTTCCCCCGTCGGCGGCGCCTTCAACGAAGGCTACGCCCACTGGGAAGCCGTTACTGTCGGTGGTCAGACTCCTGACGGCCGTGACGCCACCAACGAGCTCACTCACCTTATCCTGAAGAGCAAGAGGGAATTCCCCCTGCATTATCCGGATCTGGCTGCCCGTGTGCACGCCGGCGCTCCTGAAAGCTATCTCTGGGACGTTGCTGAGACCATCAAGTTCGGCACCGGCTTCCCGAAGATCATCAACGACGAGGAAGTTGTGCCCCTGTACGTTTCCAAGGGCGCTACCTTCGCCGAGGCCCTGGACTACGCCGTTTCCGGCTGCACGGAAGCCCGTATGCCCAACCGTGACACCTACACTTCCGGCGGCGCCTACATCAACTTTGCCGCTGCCGTCGAAATGGTGCTCCGCAACGGCCGCATGAAGAAGTACGGCAGCGAGCTTCTCGGCCTCGAGACCGGCGATCCCCGCAACTTCAAGAGCTTCGAAGAATTCTACGAAGCCTACAAGAAGCAGCATTACAACATGCTGCGCGCCGCCTTCATTCAGCAGTACATCATCAACAAGCTCCGTGCTGAGCATTTCGCCCAGCCCATGGGCTCCGCCATGCACGACCTGTGCATGAAGTACTGCATCGACCTCCATCAGGAACAGATTCCTGAAGGCATCAACCTTGGCTACTTCGAATTTATGGGCCTCGGCACCGTTGTTGACTCCCTGTGCGCGGTCAAGCAGCTCGTCTTTGAAGAAAAGAAGCTCACCATGGATCAGCTCATCAAGGCCTGCGACGCCAACTTCGAAGGCTACGAGGACATCAAGGCCCTGGTGAAGACCTGCCACTGCTACGGCAACAACGATCCCTACGCCGACTCCATCGGCCGTGACCTCGATCGCATCACTGTCGAGTACGCCGGCAAGTACGGCATGAAGGATCTCGGCATCCATAACGACTGCCGCTACGTGCCCTTCACCTCTCATGTGCCTTTCGGCAAGGTCGTGTCCGCTACGCCCAACGGCCGTACCGAATGGTTCCCGCTCTCTGACGGCTCTTCCGCCTCTCAGGGCGCCGATGTCAACGGACCTACGGCTGTTCTGCTCTCCAACTTCAACACCAAGAACTATGGTCTGAGAGACCGTGCGGCACGTCTCGTGAACATCAAGTTCACGCCCAAGTGTCTCGAAGGCGACCAGGGCACTGAAAAGCTCGTGGCCTTCATCCGCACGCTCATCGACCTCAAGCTCTGGCATGTGCAGTTCAACGTCATCAACCAGGAAACCCTGATCAAGGCCCAGAAGGAACCCGACAAGTACCGCAGCCTCATCGTCCGCATCGCCGGCTACAGCGCCTACTTCGTCGATCTCTCCAAGGATCTCCAGAACGACCTGATTGCCCGTACCGAAAACGAAACCATCTAACGAGCTATAATACAACCACAGGCCGGGCCTGAGCGCTTTCGCCCGGCCGTCTGAAAGGGGGTCCGCCTCTTCAAGGAGGCGGGCCCCCTCCGAGTATACAAAGGGAGACGCCATGAGCAGACTTGATGACAGAAAGACAGAGGGCATTGTTTTTAATATTCAGAAATACTCGGTTCATGATGGACCAGGCATCCGTACCATTGCCTTCCTTAAAGGCTGCCATCTCCACTGCCGCTGGTGCTGCAATCCTGAGTCACAGCTCCATGAGCCCCAGCTCGCTTTCAATAAAAAACGCTGCATAGGGCTCGACAAATGCCAGCACTGCCTGGAAGTCTGCACGCGCGGCGCCCTTGTCCGTGAGGAAGACGATTCCCTGCGTATTGACCGTTCTCTCTGCAAGGGATGCTCCATGCCCTGCGCTGAGGCCTGCGTCGCTGACGCACTTAATATTTACGGCGAAAAAAAGACGGTGGATGAAGTCCTCAAGGTCATTGAAGAGGACGCTCCCTTCTACGCCCGCTCTGGCGGCGGCATGACCCTGTCCGGCGGTGAGCCTTTCCTGCAGGCAGATTTCGCACTGGCCCTCCTGCGTGAGGCCCGTGCCCGTTATATACGTACCTGTGTGGAGACCTGCGGCCTCGCCGATCAGAACGTCATGCTCGAAGGCGCCAAATTTCTGAATTTTATTCTTTTCGACATCAAGAACATGGATCCCGAAAAGCACAGGGAATGGACCGGGCACACTAATGAAAAGATCCTGGAAAATTTCAGGGCTGTCTGCGAAGAAGTGCCGGATAAGACCGTGCGCGCCCGTACGCCCATTATTCCCGGGTTCAATGATAATGCCCGCGCCGTTGAAGCCATTGCCGAATTTCTGGAGCCTTTCGGCTCTCACGTGCAGTACGAGATGCTGCCTTACCATAAATTCGGACGTGAAAAGTATTTTTACCTTGGCCGGGACTACGCCATGGGGGACGCGGAACTCAACAAAAAGAAGTTCGCCGCGCTTCAGGGCGTGGCCAGAAAGATCCTCGGGGATCGCTTCATCAGTTAACAACCCGTTGGATTTCCGGTATATATAGCATGTTAAAATGATGAAGGAATCGGTGTTGTATGAGCAGTGACGTGGAGAAATGCCTGTACGGGTTTTTTGAGGCTATCCTCGATGAAATGTCGGATGGCATCTACATAACGGACAGAGCGGGAACCACTATCTGCGTCAACAAAATGTACGAACAGCTGACAGGGTTACGTAAGGATGACATCAGAGGCAGGGACGTGCGTGACCTCGTGGGCTCCGGTGTTTTCGATATTGCCCTCAACCCTGAAATCGTCAGAACGGGGAAACCGACCACGCACGTGCAGCATCTGAAAGACGGGAAGACTCTCGTTCTTTCAGGTTATCCCGTTTTCGATGATGACGGCGGCCTGCGTTTTGTTGTCACGTTCGCGCGCGACATCACCCTGATGACGAGGCTGAATGATCAGATTAACCGGCAGCGCAGCCTTGTGAGCCAGACTGCCGGTCAGATCGAGTACGTGGCCAGGCGTCAGCTCCTCAAGTCACAATCCCCGACCTTCGCCAGTCAGTCCATGAAGCGTGTCATCACCCTGGTGGACAGAGTGGCGCCCACTGACGCCACTGTGCTCATTCTCGGTGAGACCGGCGTTGGCAAGGACGTGATTGCGCGCCTCATTCATAACAAGAGCTCGAGGCGTGACAAGCTCATGCTCAAGGTGGACTGTGGCGGCATTTCCGAGACGCTGACCGAATCCGAAATGTTCGGCTATGTTGGGGGCGCCTTTACCGGCGCCTCCTCCAAAGGCAAGGCCGGCTATTTCGAAATAGCTAACGGCAGCACGGTCTTCCTTGACGAAATCGGCGAGCTTCCTCTTTCCATGCAGACCCGTCTCCTTCGTGTCCTGCAGGACGGCGAAATCGTGCGCGTCGGCTCTTCGCAGCCGCGCAAAGTCGATGTCCGCGTTATAGCGGCCACCAACAAGAATCTGAAGGAATGCGTGGACGCGGGCACGTTCCGCCGTGATTTGTACTACCGCCTGAACGTGGCTGTTCTCGAGATTCCGCCGCTGCGTGAACGTCGTGACGATATCGCTCCACTCGCGAAGAGTTTCCTTGAAGAATTTTCGGCCAAATACCATAAAAACCTGCATTTCATGGATATTACGCTGGAAATGATGCGGAACTATTCGTGGCCCGGCAATGTCCGCGAACTGGAAAACATGGTTCACAGCATGGCCATTACGGCCGGAAGCGACGCTGTCTCCCCCGCTGACCTGCCTTCCCAGGTGGCCGGTCCCTCTCCGCTCAACAAGCGCTTCGCCGGGGATATTTATTCCGGCCGCCGCACGCTGAAGGAAATCATGACAGAAGCGGAAGCCGATTTTCTCCGCCGGGCCATCGATATGTACGGTTCCGTGCAGAAGGTGTCCGAGGTCTTCAAGGTGGACAGATCCACCATTTTCCGCAAGCTCAAGGCTGCCGGGGCCAATGCCGAGAAACAGGAAAACTGATCTGTTTATAACGGCCAGCGGCCGGACCGGGACAGGAGGCGCAGACCGTGCGCAGCAGAAGTCTGCTTTATTTCCTCACCTTCTTATGCATGGCCAACTTCGGCATGAATTCCATCCTCTGCCGGGCCGCCCTTGTGTGGTACGGTATGGGGCCATTGCAGTACACGGCCATACGCTGCCTTTCGGGCGCTGTCATGCTTGCTCTCATCTGTTCCCTGAGGCTTGCTGACAGGGGGCATGCGGGAACGGTGAAAGAAGCCTTCAGGGAGGCCTTTGCCCAGAGTTCCTGGCTGGGGGGTGCTTTTCTTTTTGGGTATATGTTCTGTTTTTCCCTCTGCTACGTGGACATGCCCGCTGCAGCCGGCACGCTGATCCTGAACGTTTCGGTGCAGTTCGGCATGATTGGCTGGGGGCTCTGGGCCGGGATGAGGCCTAACGGGGGTCAGACAGCAGGTCTTTTTCTGGCGACTGGCGGGCTCGTAGCGCTGCTCATGCCCGGACTTGAGGTGCCGCCCCTCGTGAACGGCCTTCTCATGATGGGATCGGGCCTTTGCTGGAGCGGCTACAGCCTTTGCGGCCGCAGATCCACGTCGGCAGGCTTTGCCACTGTAGGAAATTTCCTCCGCGCTTCCGTCTTCGCTCTTGCTGCAGGGCTCTCCGCGCTGTACCTGGAAGCAGCGCCCTCGCTGCCTGCGCTATGCTGCGCGCTTACAGCCGGAGCTCTCTGTTCGGGACTGGGCTACATACTCTGGTACGCCATCGTCACCCGTTATACGCTGGTGGCATCATCCGTGATCCAGCTTTCCGTTCCGATTCTCACGGCATTCATGGGGCTGTGGATTCTGGATGAGGCGCTCACGGTACGTCTCGCAGTCTGCTCTGTTCTTATTCTGGGAGGCATCTGCCTGACAGTGCTGGCCGGTGCGCGGCGCTGATTATTTCTCAGTTTTTTTCCAGTGCCTGAAAGACGTTGGCCTGTAGACGGAAATAAGGCACATGACAAGGATGATGCCGAGCTGCATGGCGCCCTGCCACATACTCTGCGGCAGGATGAACGCCTTGATGAAGCGGATGGGGAAGTCCCAGCCGTGTTCCGCCAGCCTTGCTATGAGATAATCGCCCCAGGGGCCCCAGAACATGGTTCCCCAGAACGCCGCACAGAGCGTGATGAGCCATTTGAAGCCTATCCATGCGTAGCGGAAGAATCCGAGAGCCGTGAACAGCGAATAAAAAAGTCCCGTGAGCGCACAGCCGCAGAGACCGGGAATGACGACAACCGTATCGATGAAATGCAGGCAGTAGGCTATCTGATCCCGGACAGCCGGATCTGCTGTGGAGATTTTGAGAAAGCTCAGAGCCTGCATGGACAGCGCACCGCCGGCCCAGGCCGTGGCGGACAACAGATGAATGGCCTTGAGGGTCTTAATCAGGCTGTTGTCCGGCGAACTCAGGCCAAGCCCCCGGCTCCCGTATTCTTTAAGGACATCGGGAAGAGTGAAGCGGTTTTCCGAGAGAAGAAGTCCGGCCAGTGCCAGACCAATGCCAAAGGCGGCCAGGAGCGTGATATGCTCGCCGAGAAAGATGACCGAGGCCGCCACGGTGATGACGGGGGTGAGGTAAATGTAGGCCGTCGTCTTGATGGGACCGAGCACGCGCAGCGCGTAGTTCCATGTGGCGAAGCAGACGCCCGAGGCAAGAATACCCAGGAAGAGCAGGTTGCCAAGAATGGAGATATTGGCAAGATCCGGCATGGACCAGACTTCATCCTGGAAAGGCAGGAAGAAGATGAGGGAGATGAGACCCCAGATAAAGATGCGCCGGGTAACTTCAAGCAGTGGATACCCGTATTTGAAGATAAAGCGCGTGCAGATGGAGTAGATCGCCCACGATGCCGCGGCCATGAGAGCCAGAAAGTCGCCCAGGGGATTGAGCTGGAGGACGCTTACGTCGTTAAAGGAAATGAGGCAGATGCCCACCATGGCCACCAGGAAGCCCCAGAAGAAATTCCCCTGCAGCTTGTCCCTGAAGACAATAGCGGAAGCCAGTCCTGTGAAGAAGGGCGCCGTGCAGATGATGACCCCTACGTTGGAGGCGTAAGTGTAGGTCAGCGCGGTATTTTCAAAGAGAAAATACACGGAGACACCGCTGAGTCCAGCACCGGCAAAAGCGGCTTCCATGCGCCATCCTCTCCCGTGGCGGAAGAAGTGGGGGCGCAGGAGGTACAGGAAGGCAATGGCTATGGCGAACCGATAGACGATGATTTCTGAAGGCGTCAGGGACTCGAGGAGGATTTTCGACGATATGAAGGTCGTTCCCCAGACGATGGTCGTCCCCAGAGCGAAGAGGTGAGCTATAAGCCGGTTATTGTCCTGCATTTCCTGAGCTCTGAACTAATTAACGGGGCATGGTTCTGCCGGCCTTTTTGAAGCCAAGCGCAATGAGCTTCTCAAGAAGTTCGGGGAAAGACAGACCCGCCGCTTTGGCCTCTTTGGGGACAAGGCTCGCGGGAGTCATGCCGGGGAGAGTGTTCACCTCGAGGATGTTCATGCTTCCGTCAGGAGAGATAATGAAGTCCACACGGCCGTAACCGTCCAGGCCGAGAGCCCGGCAGGCGGCGAGGGTGTACTCCTGGATTTTCCTGATGACGTTTTCGGGCAGGGGAGCGGGACAGATCTCACGGGAACCGCCATCGGCGTACTTGCTCTTGTAATCGAAATAATCGGAGGCAATGGGTTCGATGAGCACGGGAGGCAGGGCTTCTTCGCCGAGGACTGCGCAGGTGGCTTCTTTTCCTGTCAGGGCCGGTTCAATGAGGGCGCTGTCTCCGTTGTCAAAAATTTCTTTTACGAGAGCATCGAGCTCCTGCCTGCTGGCCGCGCGCCCGAGGTGGATGGAGGAACCGCCCAGGTTGCTCTTGGCAAAGACAGGGAAAGGCAGCTTCGTCTGCCATTCCGGGGCAGGACGTGTGGGGAGAAATTCCCAGTCAGCTGTAGGCAGGCCGGCATGACGCAGAACCTGCTTGGTGACGGCTTTGTTCAGAGAAAGGAAGGAGCCCGTAGGACCGGCCCCCAGATAGGGGCAGTGTACGCTTTCCAGCATGGCCTGCACGAGGCCGTCCTCACCGGGAGTGCCATGGAGGTTGAGCATGGCGAAGTCATGCTTTCCGGCAAGGTCGAGGATGCGGTCGAAATTTTCCAGCAGATCGCAAAACGTGACTTCGTGCCCCAGGCTTTTCAGGGCTTTTTCCATGACTCGGCCGCCAGTGAGGGAAACCTCGCGCTCGGTGGACCATCCGCCGGCAATCAGAAGAATTTTCATACGTACAATCAGCGCGTTCCGTGAAGGAGGGAGAAAAACGCGCTGCCTCCGGTAGGCTAAAGAGTTAGAAGTGCTGGAAGACGGCGGGAGCCGAAGAAAATCAGCCGAGATTTTCGCGGCTCAGGTCGCGGCCAAGAATGAGGGACATGCTGCGTTCTATGGCTTTTCCCTGAGCGTAGGACTGGCGTATGCCCTGTCTGTGTTCCTCCGTGTCCCCGTAGCGCACGAGGAGATCCTCGAAACGTTCCTCAAGCGTGACGAACTGATCGTGTCTGGCGCGTTTGTCGGCGTACATGACGAAGAAAGGCAGGGAGCAGATGCGCGGATCATTCTCCCGCGGCAGGGACCAGGGCCAGTAGACGTGATGAAAGACGCCCTGGGCTATGGCATAGTTGCCCGTTTCCTGGACGACCCAGCTCGCTCCGAGCTGGGCGTGTCCCCCGCCGTGGCGGACACAGTAGGTTTTTGCAAGATCATGCAGAAGGCCGCTGGCATGCACTTCCGGGACGTTGACCTGAAGGCCTTTTTCCCAGGCCATGCCGGCCACAGCCGTGGCGACGCGTGCCACGAGCGTGCAGTGGGCGCGGATATTGTCCAGCATGTCATATTTGTCCCACAGGTCGTGGCATTCCTGTTCGCTGGGGATGAAGGCCTGCCTGTGGGGAAAAAGCAGCTCCGGCGTGGTCGCGAGGGGGGAGAAGATACAGGTGGATTCCTGGCCTTTCCCCGTAAGGGTGGAAGTGATGTTCTGCATGGAGAAGTAAATGCCATTTTACGCCCCCATTGGCAAGGAACAGAGGCTGCAGCAGGCTGCTCTCCCCTTCTTGACTTGTGAGGAAAAAACAGAAAACCATTCCGGTCCGGGAGAGTTTCGTCTTCCTGAAGGAGAGTGCATGAGAGACAATAATGACTGTCTGATCAGGCTGGCCCGCCCTGACGATGCCGCTGCGCTTCTGGAGATTTACGCGCCGTATGTCCGGGATACCGCTATAACCTTTGAGTATACTCCTCCTTCCGAGGAAGAGTTTCAGAGGCGCATTCTGTCCGTTGAGGAGAGGTATCCCTATCTCGTCGCCGAACAGCACGGGCGCATAGCCGGATACGCCTACGCTTCCCGGTTCAAGGAGCGCGCCGCGTACGACTGGGATGTTGAAACGTCCATCTACCTCAGGATGGACGAGCGGCACCATGGACTCGGATGGCTTCTCTACGAAAAGCTTGAAGCCGTGCTTCGTCTCCAGGGGGTTGTCAATCTGCACGCATGCATCACGTCTGCGCCGGACGGGGACAGCCGCGTGCCTGGGGACAGTCCGGCTTTTCACGAATCCCACGGCTACACCTTTGCTGGCCGTTTTCGCAGCTGTGGTTACAAATTCGGGCGCTGGTACGACGTTATCTGGATGGAAAAATCCCTTGGAGAGCACGCGTCTCATATGAAGCCTGTGAGGCTGCTGCCGGAAATCAGGGCAAAACTTGCCCTGCTTGGCATAGCAGACTGACAGCGGTATCCGTTTTATCCTCCCCAGACCGGTCTCTTCAGGGAAACTTTTCCCAGGCCCTTGACGATCAGCGCCGTAATGCTGATTTTACCATTGATGAAAAGGAGAGGCTTCCCGTGCTGAAAAAACTGTTTATCCATGCTGTTTTTTGCTGCTCCCTCCTGGTCTGCGCTTCCGTGTCCGCGGCTGCGGCTGACGGGGGGCTGCCGGCTGGCGTCAGTGAAGAGCGGCGTACGCCCGTGGTGCGTGCCGTTGCCAAGGCTTCTCCGGCTGTCGTGAACATCACGAGTACCGGTGTGGAAGGGCGGCGGTACTCTCCCCTGGAGGAATTTTTCGGCGGTTTTGACGGAATGCCGGCACAGCGCAAGCGGGTGAGCCTCGGTTCCGGCGTTATTGTGGATGGAACGAGAGCTTTAGTGCTGACCAACGCTCACGTTGTCCAGGGCGGTACGGATATCGTCGTGCGTCTCAATGATGGGCGCGAGTTCAAGGCCACCCTGCGCGGCGCGGATTCCGATTTTGATATTGCGGTGCTCAAGCTTGAAGGCGCAAAAAACCTTCCTGAACTTCCTCTGGGCGATTCGTCCGACATCATGCCCGGAGAGACGGTCATCGCCATCGGCAATCCCTTCGGTTTCCGTCACACGGTGACCACTGGCGTGGTTTCAGCCGTGGGCCGCAGCATTCACAGCGACAGCGGTCTGTACACTGATCTTATCCAGACAGACGCGGCCATCAATCCCGGCAATTCCGGCGGACCGCTCATTAACCTGGACGGGGCCCTCATCGGCATCAACACGGCCGTCTATGGCAAAGGCTGGGGCATCGGCTTTGCTATTCCCATCAACAAGGCCCGCCGCGTCATGGACAGTCTTCTCGGCAAAGCCCGCATGTCTCCCATCTGGCTCGGTCTGCAGGTGGGCGATATCGACCAGCGTTATGCCATGGCGATGGGGCTGAACGCCAGCCAGGGTGTGCTCGTCACCGGTGTTTATAAGAACACGCCGGCGGCTGCGGCCGGCATCGAGCCGGGCGATACCATCCAGTCTATCAATGGCACGCCTCTCAGTGACCGGCGCGATTATCTCAATCTGCTCCGCAATCAGGTGGAAGGAGCGAAGCTGAGCATCGATCTGTGCCGTCAGCAGGATGGTGGAAAGCCAACGCGTATTGAAATCATGCCCCAGGCCTTCACCGACGCTATGGCCCGAGATCTCATGCGGGATCGCTGGGGGCTGGACGTGGAAGAGCACAGGGCAATCCTTTTTGTGAGCAGGGTGGATCCCAACGGTCCGGCCCGGTACCTGCGCAAGGGCGATGTCATCGAGTCCGTGAACGGGGTTGAGGTGAGCATGGAAGAAGACATGATTCAGGCCTTTCGCAATGAGCGCCTTTCGAACCAGGTCCTTCTGGTCATCGGACGCGGCCGTCAGGCGTATTACGCCCCCATCAGGCTGCAGTGAGAATGTGCAGCAACACCCAATATTTCCGGAAATTTCCGCCTCTCAGGAGGCATGGCAGGAACGCCTGTGTTTTCAGGCTTTGCTTGACACAGGCATACTTGGTATGTACTACAGATGAAACGGTTTCAGCCGTCAAAAACAGGTAAGGTGTCAATACCTTAGGAGGAACAAACTATGGCTTACACTCCGACTGTCGATCAGGACAAGTGCGTCGGTTGCGGCGAATGTGTCGATGTCTGCCCCGCTGAAGTTTACGAACTTCAGGACGGCAAATCCAACCCGGTGAACGCTGAGGAATGCCTCGGCTGTGAATCCTGCGTGGAAGTCTGCCAGCAGAGCGCCATCACCATCACTGAAAATTAGTTGAGAGGGGATCTCCCCTTTTTTTAGAAAAGTGCCGTCCGGCGTTTTCAAAGCGTCTGGCGGCACTTTTTGCCAGAAGGCCTTTTTTCAGTTTTCTCCCATTCCCGCTAAGGTAATGACACTATGATTCCAGATCTTTCGTCCATTTTTTCAGCGTATGAACGCCTCCGCGATCAGGCAGACCTTATTTTCGCCCAGGTGGCAAAAAGCCAGGGGCCTGAATGCGTGACCTGCCATAAAGGCTGCAGCGACTGCTGCAACGCCCTTTTTGATCTCTCTCTCGTGGAGGCCATGTACATCAATCACGCCTTCATCAAGGCTTTTGACTACGGTCCGAAGCGTTCGGAAATCCTTACCCGGGCCGACAGGGCGGATCGTCAGCTCACGCGTATGAAGAGAGACCTCTTCCATGAGGAAAAGAAGGGCATCGATACCATGACTATCATGAACGATGCCGCCACTATGCGCATGCGCTGCCCTCTCCTTGGCGATGACGGACTCTGCGAACTTTACGACGCCCGCCCGATAACCTGCCGCCTCTACGGTATTCCTACGGTGATCGGCAATCAGGGGCATGTCTGCGGCTTTTCCGGATTCAAGGAAGGAATGAAATACCCCACGGTCAAACTCGACAAGATCCAGAACGCCCTTCAGGATATGAGCCTTGCCATTGAAAGAGGGGTTCAGAGCCGCTTTGACAAGCTTCACGAAGTATACATGCCTCTGTCCATGGCTCTTCTGACGAATTTTGATGAATCCTTCCTGGGCATAGGGCCGGCCAAGCCTGAGGATTAGAAGGGCGGGCAGGATTCCGAGGAGTTGAAATGTCCAATTTCCTTTCCGATATGCATGCTTCCATGTTCCGCGACGGTCAGCCGCAGGAACTGACTCCCGAGGAAGAAGCCAGTAAGCGTCAGATGTATGAGAGTCTGAAGCCCAGAGGCCGCAAATGGGTCGACCGCATCGGGTACGACAAGTGGGATCCCTTCCAGAAACCCAACGATCCTCTTGATATCCGCCAGGACGTGACCAAGCGCACGACACAGCAGCTCGTGCGTGAATTCCTGCAGGCCATGGCCAACTCCGATAAGTACAGCAATGAGTATGCCCAGGGGGCTCTCAAGGCTGCCCTTGGGATTATCAATCACGACGAGACCATGCTGGGGACCTTTGATTTCTGCCTCTGGTACGCCGACCTCCTTAAACGGGAGGGGCACATGGTGCAGACTATTCCGCAGATGCCTAAAGCCGACTAAAGGATCCCGCCGGAAAGCGGGCACAGGAGAACGACATGAAAGAAAAGTACGACAACATCGACGAATATATTAAAGATCTGAAAGCTGCCATAGCCGACACCGATGGCCGTTGCGCTTCCCATCATTATAACCTTGGTCTTGCCCTGCTTTCCAAACGCGACTTCGTGGGCGCTGAGTCCGAGTTCCGCGAAGCCCTGCGCGAGTCCGTGCACATGGCTGAAGCCATGGTTCAGCTTGGCGGCATCTGCCTGCAGCGCGGCGACCTCGAGGGCTGTCTGCGCTACAATGAGGAGGCTTCCTCCTGCCGCCCCAAGTTTGCCATCGCCGAGAGCAACATCGCTTTCGTGCATCTGCAGCGCCGCGATCCCGACAAGGCCCTGGCTCATCTTTCCAAGGCTCTCAAATGGGATCCCAAATTCATACAGGCCCGCAACGAGCTTGCCACAGCCCATTTCATGAAAGGCGATTACCAGGAGAGCGAAAAAGCCTGCCGTGAGCTGCTCAAGGACGAACCTGCCTTTGCCCCGGCCTGGAACAATCTTGCTCTTGCTCTTTTTGAACAGGAGCGCTTCCAGGAAGCCGCCGAAGCCCTGAAGAAGGCTGAGGAAGGCGGTTTTGAAGTGCAGGATGAATTTAAAAAGGAAGTTGAGGCCAAAGCGAAGGCCTAAATCCTTATGTCAGTAAAAAGGCGGCTGTTCCCTCATCAGGGGATGGCCGCCTTTTTGTTTACTGGATGGGCGCCGTGACATCGGGAAAGGTGTCAAAGGCGTGATCCTGGTCTTTGTCCACCGGTTCCGCCCCCTGGAGAAGGCGGCGTTCGATGGCTGAGAGAAGATTGTCGAGGCCTTCTCCTGTTGCCGCAGAAACGTGAAGGGCGTCGGGGAGCATGTCACCGAGCGCCGCTCTCTGGGCCGTGCCGAGAAGATCCCATTTGTTCAGCACGAGGATCCTCGGAATGCGTTCCAGTCCGAGTTCATGAAGCGTTTTTTCCACGGACTCAATCTGCTGCAGCAGTCCGGTCTGTGAAGCGTCGGCCACGTGAACAAGAAGATCTGCGGCTTCCAGTTCCTCAAGAGTAGCCTGAAAAGCTTCCATGAGCTCCTTCGGCAGGTTGCGGATAAAGCCTACCGTGTCGGCCACGATAAGTTCCTTTTCCTGGGGAAAGCGCATGCGGCGCGTGGTTGTGTCCAGGGTGGCGAAAAGCTTGTTGGCCGTGAGCACATGCGACTGTGTCATGGTGTTCAGCAGCGTGGATTTCCCTGCGTTGGTGTAGCCGACGAGGGCGGCCAGAGGGACGCCGCTGCGCGAACGGTTGGTGCGCGTGAAGGAGCGCTGCCTGCGCAGATCGCGCAGCTCCCTGTTGAGACGGGCCATGCGTTCGCGGAAACGCCGCCTGTCCAGCTCCAGCTTGGTCTCGCCGAGGCCCTTTCCGCCGATGCCTCCAAGCAGGCGGTCCATGGAGCGGTTTTTCCCGGAGAGCCGCGGCATGGCGTATTTGAGCTGAGCCAGTTCCACCTGCAGCTTGCCGGCTTTGCTGACAGCGTGCTCTGCGAAAATGTCCAGAATAAGCTGTGTGCGGTCGATGACCTTGCGCTCCGTGACATCGGCCAGGTTGTGAAGCTGGGAGGGCGAAAGCTCCCCATCGAAAACGAGGGTATCGGCATTGCCCATGAGAGCCGTAACCTCGAGCTCGGCCATTTTGCCGCGGCCGAGTATGAGCTTCGGGTTGACCTGGCGCACGCGCTGAATCATGCGCCCGCAGACCGCAATGCCGGCCGTGCTGCAGAGTTCCGAAAGCTCATCCAGGTTCCGTTCCTGTATGGTTCTGGGTTCGGGAGACACGGAGACGACCACGGCGCGTGCCCGGGCCTGAGACTCACGTGTGCTGTCCTGGCGGCTGAGTTCCTCTTCCAGGGCCAGAGCCGTTCCCATGAGATCCGTTTCCGTCTGATCCCAGGGCTTCGGAGCATCAAGCATGTAGGGCTTCGATGCCTTCGGGGGCATGAGATGTCCTCCCTGCCACTGTACCGGGTCGCCGAGTGGATTCACGGTCAGGGCGATCACGCAGTCGAGGCGCAGGAAGAGCATATCCATGAGATCTTCCTCGCTGAGCAGATCGGGCGTGAGGTGCGTGTGCAGGAGGCGCAGACCGCGCAGCCGCGTGGCGCCGGTACGGGAATGTGGCAGTTCGGGGATGTAGATGCTGTCCGGTTTGCCCACGATGACCATGTCCACACGCCCGCGGCGGTCTATGAGCAGGCCAATCTGACGGCCCAGAGACCGCGAGAGCAGGGAGATTTCTCTCGCCTGCTCTACGGTATACACTTCATGTTCAGGGAACTTGCGCTTGGACAGCCGGTCAAGGGCTTTGAGCTGGCTGGGTTTCAGTCCCTGCAGATTTCCGTCAATGTGAGAAATAGCTCTGCCCCCTAAGGCCTGATGTAGGACGTAATCAGAGCGTCGTAGCGGGAAGTGGCGTCGAAGGTGCGGGAAGCCATGAGCTGCCTGAATTCAAGGGAAGAGCACATGTTGTGCTCTTTGAGGTCTTCCATGGCAGGTTCATACCATTCAACACCTGGTACAACGAGGACGGAATGATAGTTCTTGGCCGCAGCGCGGAGCATGCAGGGACCGCCGATGTCGATTTCCTCAACCGCCTGCTCAAGAGAAAGGTGACGGCTGACGGCGCCGGCAAAATTGTAAAGGTTGACGCAGACGAGATCCACGGGGGTAATACCCATTTTTTTCACGGTCTCGAGCTGTTCCGGCAGATCCTTGTTGCACAGAATGCCGCCGTGAATCATGGGGTGCAGGGTTTTGACGCGTCCTCCGAGAATTTCGGGGAAACCGGTGACGTCACTCACAGCCTTTACCGGAAGGCCGCCTTCTTTGAGACATTTCATGGTGCCGCCGGTGGAGACGAGTTCCACGCCATTATCGACGAGGAATTTCGCGAATTCGACGAGACCGGTTTTGTCCGTGACGCTGAGTATCGCTCTGTGAATGGGAAGCAGATCCATGCAAAAACTCCTTCAGGTATGCGCGGAAGCGTTGAAGGCTTCGCAGAATGCAGGAGCCGGCGGCCACGGCATCAGGCCGGAGCCGGCACGCATTGCCGCGCGGCCCGCCATACCTCAGTTGGGAGTAACAGACAGAGGAAAACAGCGCAAGTCTGCGGCTGTTTCAGACATTTGTGTGACAGGACCTGCGCACAGATGGAACGAACTTGACATGCGTCCCTTTTCAGCACACTAAAACCTAGTTCAATGGCAGAGCTCTTCCGCGTGCAACCGGGCCGTCTGCCCGGTGGCTTTTGCGCGGAGATTTCAGTACCCGATTATAGATGCGGACATATGTGTTCCGCCCGCCGCCGGACCGACGGTTCTCCTGCCTGAAGTCATGTCCGGAGGCAGCCTACGTTTTTCTGGGGGGGAAGGATTTGACGAAAAATCATACGCTGCAGCCCTGGCGTGTAGAGGATTCGGCCGAACTGTACGGCATTCACAGCTGGGGAGCCGGTTTCTTCGATGTTTCGGACGCGGGAGAAGTGGTGATCTGTCCCAAAGGCCCGGAAGGCCCGCGGGTGCCGATACCGGAAATCATCGGCGGCATACGGGAACGCGGATACGAACTTCCCTGCCTGTTGCGCGTGGAAAATATACTGGATACGCAGATATCCAATCTGCACGAGTCCTTCCGCAAAGCCATTAAGAGCCTCGGTTACAAAGGCAGCTACAGGGGCGTTTTCCCCATAAAGGTGAATCAGCAGCAGCAGGTCATCGAGGAGATTGCCCAGTTCGGATCAAATTATCATCACGGTCTGGAAGTGGGGTCCAAGGCGGAACTGATTGCCGCCGTATCCCTGCTGCACGATCCGGAAGCCTGTCTCATCTGCAACGGGTATAAGGACGGCGAATTCATTGATCTCGGACTGCAGGCCCAGCGTATCGGGCTGAACGTCTTTTTCGTCCTGGAAAATGCCGGTGAGCTTGATACTCTGCTGGAGCGCGCCCGTATCCTTGGACTGCGCCCAAACCTCGGTGTGCGCTGCAAGCTTTCGACCAAGGCCAGCGGCCACTGGGCCGAATCCGGCGGCGAACGTTCCGTATTTGGCCTCTCGCCCGAAGAAATCGTGGACGTAGTGGACAGGCTAAAGGAATGTGACATGCTCGACTGCCTGCGCCTCCTCCACTACCATCTTGGTTCCCAGGTCTCCAATATCCGCGACATCCGCCGTGGAGCTATGGAAGGCGCCCGTTTCTACGTGGGCCTTGTCCAGGAGGGAGCTCCCATGGGCTATCTCGATCTTGGCGGCGGTCTGGCCGTGGACTACGATGGTTCACACACCAATTATTTTGCATCGCGCAACTACACCATTGACGAATACAGCGCCGACATTGTGGAAGCCATAATGTCAACGCTCGATGAGGAAAATGTACCTCATCCGAATATAGTCACGGAATCCGGCCGTGCCACGGTAGCTTATTACTCCATTCTGCTCTTCAATATTCTTGATGTGAGCCGCCTTGAAGTTGGGCAGATTCCGGAAGAACTTCCAAAGGACGCCCCTGAACCGGTGGAGAACCTCCGCGAGGTGTACAAAACCATTTCACCCCGCAATCTTCAGGAATGCTTCAACGACGCCATTTACTATCGCGATGAAATGCGCCAGCTCTTCGCGACAGGCTCGGTCAACCTGCGGCAGCGCTGTCTTTCCGAGCGTTTTTTCTGGGCCATCATGATGAGGCTTGCCGAAGAAAAAGAAGGACTCAAAACCGTACCCCGCGACCTTCAGGACATTGATGCCTATCTCGCCGATATTTATTACGGCAACTTCAGCATCTTTCAGTCCCTCCCGGACAGCTGGGCCATTGATCAGGTGTTCCCAATCATGCCTATCCACAGGCTGAAGGAGTATCCTTCCCGCCGGGGCATCATTGCCGATATCACCTGCGACTCCGATGGCCAGGTGTCCCACTTTATCGATCAGCAGGGTCTGAAAAAGACTCTTGAACTGCACCCGCTGCGTGACGGTGAGGAATATTATCTCGGTGTTTTCCTTGTGGGTGCCTACCAGGAAACGCTTGGTGATCTGCATAATCTGCTCGGTGACAACAACGTGGTTTCCATCCGCATCGAAGACGATGGATCCTACGAATTCGTGCGCGAGCAGGAAGGCGACACCGTGGCCGACGTGCTGTCCTACGTGGAGTACGATCCGAGACATATTCTGGAGTCTCTGCGCAGCGCAGCCGAACGCGCCGTGCGTGAAGGACGCATCACCCCGAGCCAGCGGTTCTCCTTCCTGCAGACGTTTGAAGACGGCCTGCGCGGTTACACGTATTTCGAACGCTAACGGGGCTTCCCTCTGCAAATAAAAGAGACCGGGACAGGCAGCTGTACCGGTCTCTTTCGTTTATCGAATGCGCCGTAAAACCCCGCCCTTCAGGGCTGGGGATATAAGGCGCGTCCGCCGAATTTGCGTAAGCAATTGAAGGCG
>ONPA01000053.1 GCA_900319575.1 uncultured Desulfovibrio sp.
CAAAGGCGTGTGGCAGTCCCTCAGGAAGAAAGGTGAGGCAAGAGGACTCACGCCCACGGCCATCACGCTTGCCGCCTTCGCCGAAGTGCTCGGCCTGTGGAGCGCCGACCGGAAGTTTACCCTCAACCTCACGCTGTTCAACCGCCTGCCCATGCACAGGCAGGTCAACGAGCTCGTGGGCGAGTTTACCTCCAACACGCTTCTCGCCGTGGATCTCGACGAGGGAACAGGTTTCGAAAATATGGCCGGACGCCTCTGGAGCAGGCTCTGGGACGATATGGGGCACCGCTCCTTCAGCGGTATCCGCGTTCTGCGTGAAATGAGCCGGCGCCGCGGCAGCGCAGCCGGTATTATGCCCATCATTTTCACGAGCATCCTCTCCATGGAATCCAAAGGCGATGCTTTCGCCCTCGGCGGGCTTGGCCGCGAGGTCTGCAGCATCTCCCAGACGCCGCAGGTCTGGCTTGACCATCAGCTCTTCGAGGTTGACGGCGCTCTCAGGCTCGTCTTCGACTTTGTGCCGGAACTCTTCCCCAGGGGCATGATTGAAGACATGTTCAATGCCTATGCAGACTTCCTGACCCGCCTCGCCGGCGACGAAAGCCTCTGGGACAGCATCGCCCCTGTCAGGGCCCCTGAAGCCCAGCTCGCCATCCGCGCGAAAGTCAACGACACGGCCATGGAACTCGGCGCGGGGCTCATGTACGCGCCCTTCCTGAAACAGGCCGCTGACCATCCCGGAGCCTGTGCCGTCATCGGCAGAAACAGGGTTCTCTCCTACGGCGAACTGGAAGAAATAAGCCGCGCCCTGGCCCTTCAGCTCAGGGAGAAGGGCGTCGGCCGCGGTGATCGCTGCGCCATCCTGCTTCCCCATGGCTGGCAGCAGATCGCAGCCTGTCTCGGCATTCAGCGCGCCGGCGCGGCCTACCTGCCCCTCGATCCGGCCCAGCCCGAAAACCGCATCGGAGAAATTCTCGCCGATGCCGGCGTGAAGGCGGTCATTGGCAGAAAGTGCGCCGCTCCCGAAGGGACGGTCTTCCTCTCCGCCGATGACACCCTGAAGGCGTCTGACGGCGCTGTCTGTCCTGAAAACGCGGCCAGGCCGGAAGATCCCGCCTACATCATCTACACCTCAGGTTCCACCGGAAAGCCCAAGGGCGTCGTGATTTCCCACAAAGCCGCCATGAACACGATTCTTGACGTCAACCGCCGTTACGGCGTGACCAGCCAGGATCGCGTTCTCAGCGTGTCACGGCTCTCCTTCGACCTTTCGGTGTACGACATCTTCGGCCTTCTCTCGGCGGGCGGCACCGTTGTCGTTCCCGATGAGGACGAACGTCTTGAGCCCCAGTCCTGGCTTACCCTCATCCGCGCGCATGGCGTGACCCTCTGGAACACGGTTCCCGCTCTCGGTCAGATTCTCTGTGACGCCGTGGAGGAGGAAAACGGCGCGCCCCTCCCGCTTAAGCTCGCCATCTTCAGCGGCGACTGGATCCCCAGGGATCTGCCGGTGAAACTGAAGAAGAACATCCCCGGCCTGAAGGTCATGGCCATGGGCGGCGCCACGGAAGCCTCCATCTGGTCAAACTTCCATGAGACCTGCCCCGCCGATGAGGCATGGACCTCGGTTCCCTACGGAACGCCTCTCGCGAACCAGGCCTTCGCCATCCTTGACGGACACCTCACGGACCGTCCCGACTGGGTGCCCGGCGACCTCTACATCCTTGGCGCGGGACTCGCCACAGGCTACTGGAACGATCCTGAAAAGACCGCCGCTGCCTTCCTTCCCGCCACGGAAAAGCACCCGCGCATGTACAAAACCGGCGACACCGCCCGCTACCACCCCGACGGCACCATTGAATTCCTGGGCCGTCTGGACACGCAGGTAAAGGTGCACGGCTACCGTATCGAACTTGGCGAAGTCGAATCCGTGCTCAGGGATCACCCGGCCGTGAAGCGCGCTGCCGTCATCGTTGAAAACGGACAGGGCGGCGAAAAGCAGCTTACCGCCTTCCTGGAAGCCGAACCGGAAAAGGCCGGCATGATCATGCGGACTGAGGAAGCCCCCAGCCAGCTGACTGACGACCTTATGAAGGCCGCAGGGAACACGGAGTCAGTGACTGACTTCGACCCTGAAATCTTCAAAAAAATGTGGAACGGTCTCTCAGACCTTTATCTTGCCGCGGCCGAGCTGGCTCTGCGGGCTCTCGGTCTCTACGACAGGAAATGGACGGGACTTGAAGACTTCATCAGCGAATCCGGCGCAGCAAAACGCTATACCAAGTGGCTCCACCGCGCGCTGACCGCCCTCTCTTCCCGCGGCATCATCGCCGTCGACGACAAAGGGATGTACGCGCCCTGCGGCACGCCGCCTTCCTTTGACGGCTGCCTCAGAAACGCGCTCGGCTGCCTTGAGGAGATGAA
>ONPA01000170.1 GCA_900319575.1 uncultured Desulfovibrio sp.
GAGGGAAGAAGACATCCCGATCATGACCGCCAACGCCCAGAAGGACGCCTGCGGCCTCACCAACCCGCGCAAGATGACCGACGCCGCTGTCGCCGCCATCTACAAGCAGGCTCTTTAATCCTGAAAGGCAGACGGGTTCCGCTCCCTGCAGGGAGTCCGTCCGCTCCGCCTCCTTAAGGGCAATACGCTGAAACCAGGGGGGAAGGTGCACACCTTCCCCCCTTTCTGTTTTTCAGGCCCGCCAGCCCCGTGGTAGATTTTCCCGCCCGAAAGAAGTACCCTGCCGCTGTTTTTCCTCTCCCGGGAAGCCTGGCCGCCTCTGCCGCGGCCTGTTTTGCGTAAGGTTTCCCTTCCCACACAAAAAAAGACAGATTCCGCCATGTTTACCGTCAAACTTCAGGCCTGTCCCGCAGGCACCACCCTTCCCCTGGCTGTGAGCGCCCCCGCCGGGTGTACGGCCCATCTGGTTGTTTCCGGAAGGAAGGGCCAGCCCTGTCCTCCCGCCGCTCTCCCTGTCCTCCCCGTGGGCACCGGTCTCTATGACGAGTCCGGCACGGAGCATCTGCGCATCACCGGACACGTCTGGCTGCCTTCAAGGCAGGGAAACCAGGCTCTCTTCTGCCCCCTGGCCACGGCCCGCACGGATCTTCCCGTGGGCACAATGGCCCTGACGGCCATGAAGAACGGACTCTCCCTCGCCCGGATCACGCTTTCGGACAAGGGCTTCAACGGCCTGCGCGAGGATCAGAGCGGTCCGGCCATCGAGGAGCTCGTGAAGGGGGCGCTCACGCTGGCCTGCGCCCAGGGTTTTCTTCTTCCTGACGAGCCGGACGCGCTCCGCTCTCTTCTGACACGCCTCGCCCTCGATGAGGGCTATGATCTCATCATTACCACGGGCGGCACCGGCGTCGGCCCCAGAGACACCACGCCGCAGGCCACGTCCCGTGTCCTCGACTACACCCTGCCCGGCTTTTCCCAGGCCATGATGCAGGTCAGTCTCGAAAAAACACCCAAGGCCGCCATCAGCCGCGCTGTCTGCGGCGTCATCGGACAGAGCCTCGTGATCAACCTTCCAGGAAGCCGCCGCGCCGTCATCGAGAACCTCGAGGCCGTGCTCCCGGCCCTCGCCCACACCCTGGACAAGCTGCACGGCGATCCGTCCGACTGCGGCTCCTGCTGACACGCAGGCCGCGCCACAGACTGAAAAAACTTGACGGAACCCCGCAAGTCAATCAAAAATGAATTCTTAAAACGGTAAAAGCCCGTACCGTTCACGTTCCTTTTCCATAGCCCGGGAGAGCAGAAACGCCGTTTTTCTGTCCTCCGGGGATATACCCACATGAGAATTACGACCTGCCGGGCAGACACAGGCCGACATTGCAAGAGTCAATCATGAAATTCGAATCCCAGTGCATCCACGCCGGATACCAGCCTAAAAACGGCGAGGCCTGTGCCCTCCCCATTGTCCAGTCCACCACATTCCGCTACGAGTCCACCGCCGAAGTGGCCAAGCTCTTCGACCTGACGGAAAACGGATTCTTCTACACGCGCCTCGGCAATCCCACCATGGACGCCGTTGAGCAGAAAATCGCGGCCCTCGAGGGCGGCGTCGGCGCACTCCTCACCTCCACGGGCCAGGCAGCTGCGCTGACTGCCGTCGCCACCATCTGCAAAGCCGGCGATCACATCGTAGCGAGCTCCTCCATTTACGGCGGCACTTTCAACCTGCTCGGCGTGACGCTGAAGCGCTTCGGCATCAGCGTGACCTTCGTGGATCAGCGCGCCTCCGACGAAGAGATTGAGAAGGCCTTCCGCCCGGAAACCAGGGCCGTTTTCGGCGAAACCATTGCCAACCCCGCGCTCACAGTGTTCGACATCGAACGCTTCGCGGCTCTCGCGCACAAACACGGCGTGCCGCTCATCGTGGACAACACCTTCGCCACGCCCTATCTCTGCCGTCCCTTTGAGTACGGGGCCGACATCATCGTCCACTCCACGACCAAGTACATGGAAGGACAGGCCGTCCAGATGGGCGGCGTCGTTGTCGACAGCGGCAGATTCGACTGGAACTCAGGCAAATTCCCCGAATTTACCGATCCCGATCCTTCCTACCACGGCACCGTCTACACGAAGGCCTTCGGCAAGGCCGCCTTCATTGTCAAGGCCAGGGTGCAGATCATGCGCGACCTCGGCTGCTGCCAGACCCCGCAGGGCGCCTTCTACCTGAACATGGGCCTGCAGACCCTGCCCGTGCGCATGGACCGCCACTGCCGCAACGCCGAACAGGTGGCCGCTTTCCTGGAAGGGCATCCGAAGATCGAGTTCGTCAATTATCCCGGCCTCGCCTCGAGCCCGGATCACGCCCTCGCAGAAAAATACCTGCCCAAAGGCTGTGCCGGCGTCATTTCCTTCTCCCTCAGGGGCGGCCGTGACGCGGGCGCGCGTTTCATCGACAGCCTCAGGCTGTGCACCCTCGAGGTGCACGTGGCCGACATCCGCACCTGCGTGCTGCATCCCGCCTCTTCGACGCACCGTCAGCTCACTGACGAGCAGCTCGTCGAGTGCGGCATTACTCCCGGCCTGGTCCGCCTTTCCGTGGGCCTCGAAGACGCCGGCGACATCATCGAAGACCTCCGCCAGGCTCTCGGCAAGGCCTAGCGGCAGCCCGGCCCGGCACGCATGCCTGGCTCCTGCAGACCGATAAAATTATGGAAGAGAAAAAACTGGTCATCACAGGAATGGGAGCGGTCACGCCTCTCGGCATCGGCGTGGACGCCTACTGGCAGAACCTCATCGGCGGCAGATGCGGCATCGGGC
>ONPA01000042.1 GCA_900319575.1 uncultured Desulfovibrio sp.
AGGTGTATTGTCCTGCCGAACGGGAATCAGCATAGATTTTCTGAAAATACGACTTTGGAAGGAGCTGTTGCCATGTATGCGGAAGCTTTTAATACGTGGAAGGAAAAATTCAGGGCTGAGTGTATGGCTGAGGGGATAGCTGAAGGCAGAGCTGAAGGCAAAGCTATGGCGATAGCTGAGAGCAAAGCTAAACTCATTGGAGAGTTGCAGAAAGCTGTACAGAACGCTCTGAAATGTCATTTTGCGCCTTTGCCGCCCTCTACCGGTGAGAACATAAAAAAAGTGTCTGATCCTGATAAGCTTCCGGATCTGCTGGTTTCGGTCTGGAAGGTCAAAACGCTCCAGGAAGCGCAGGATGAGATAAAGAGGCACGCTGTCTAACCGTCTTTCCCCAGCCTGGACGTGTACTGTGTTTTGCGGGGCGGGCTGGTACAGACCTCCGTCTTCATCCGTGCATGACGCACTCTGCCGTTATCATGAGCGCAGAAGGCGGGATCGATTATGGGCAAAAGTGGAAATGTGTTCTCCCTCCATCCGAATCCGGACAACCCGGAGCACTTTTCACCAGCGTATGAAGACGCGCCGTGCTCTCCGGTTTGTGAAGGGACAGTTTGGTCTGCCCCCTTGCGGCATAGATGGAGCAGCTTTTCCCCGGTGTTCCTGGCCGCCGCGGGAGCCTGGCAGTCCACCTGCTGGTCGTTGGCTGGCAACAGGAAAAGAAACCGGTAAGCTCCGCCGGAGACAGTGCGGGGCTTACCGGAATGAAGGAGTTATTTGTAGCGCATTGTCAGAGGACCGCCGTCCGTAACAATGGTGATCTCGCTGATTCTGGTGCCTTCGGGTAACGTGAAAAGCAGGCTGGATTTCGGGGGCATGCGGCAGGGGATGGTAACGTTGGTGCATTTCGCGGAGATATCCTGGCCGCCATTCATGGTAACGCGGCGTACAATGACGTCTGAAGTACCAGTTGAGGTGAGCGTCAGGACGACAGAGCTGCTGGTTCCATAGTTCTGGGGACCGCTGTTGGTCCAGCCCGCCTTGAAGGAAACGTCCATGTCCGCCCATGAGATCTGGGGCGCGGCCTGAAGGACAGCCATTGCCAGAAAGATCAGCAGAAAAAGTTTTTTCAGCATAAGCATCCTCTTCACGGAAAAAGCCCGGCACAGGTCCGGGAAAGAACCCGTTTCCCGGTGTTGCGACCCTGTCCCCGGCGGGCTTTTTGTACAGTGTTTCGCCCGCCCCTTCAAGAAAAGGCGCTCCGGTTTCCCTCTGCCCTGGAAGCCTTCTCATATCCGGTGCCGAAACCCCGCCCTCTCCCGGGGAGCCACAGGTACCCGGTCACTCTGAGGTGTTCTGCCGGCCCTCCCCCGTCTGTCCCTTTACCGCCAGACTCCTTTCTCCCCCTTCTGCGCTTTTCAATTTTGTTTCAAAGAGGCTTTTTGAGACATTTTTATCTCATCATGGCGGCCGTTTTCTGCCTGACAGGCATTTTCTGTGGAAAAACGGGAAGTTCCGGCTGAAATTTATAGTGAAATACTCTGATTTTTGCCGTATCTGCGGCGTCTGATGAAACAAAAACGAACCATTGATACGTTTTTGTTTTTCTGCTTTTTCCGGGCTTTAGATAAATATTATGTATTTTCAGTATGTTAAATCTATATGTCGAATGGCATGGCTCTTGCTTCCTCCATAAAACAAAAGGAGGATTTCAGGATGTTCGCTTCGAAACTTTTCAGAAAGGCTGCCATAGCCGGTCTCGCCGCCGCACTCTTCTGCGCTCCGGCCCAGTCGTTTGCCAAGGAAACCGTCAAAGTGGGCTTCATCGGCCCCCTGACCGGCGGTCTTTCCTCTCTGGGCGTGGGCGGCCGCAACTCGGCTGAGCTCGCCGTTCAGGAAGCCAATGAGGATCCCAATACCAAATTCCTGTACGAGATGACGGCCTATGACGACGAGTGCAAACCCAACGTCGGCATCCAGGTAGCCACCAAGGCCGCCTCCGACAGAAAGATGGTGGGCGCTGTTACGCATTACTGTTCCGCCGTGGCTCTTGGCACTGTGGGCATCTACCACCGCTTTAAGATGCCGGCCATTGTATGGGGCGCCGTGCAGCCGGATATCACCTACGGCAATGACTACAAGGAAATCTTCCGTACGCCCGGCACCATGATCAACCAGAACGAGCAGGCCGCCAAATTCATGTATGACAAAGGCTACAGGAATATCGCCATCATTCATGACATCACGGACTACGGCAAGAGCCATGCTGAGTACTTTACGAAGTTCTTCGAGAAGCTCGGCGGCAAGATTGTCGGCTCCTTCGGCGTGAACTCCGACCAGCAGGACTTCACTGCCGAGCTCACCAAGGTAAAGGCCCTGAATCCTGATGTGCTCTACCTCGGCGGCCTAGTTCCCGTAGGCGTGCGTGTCCGCTCCCAGATGGCCAAGCTTGGAATGACCTGTCAGTTTGAAGGCTGCTCCGGCATCAAGTCCGACGCCTTTATTTCCGGTGTTGGTGCTGATGTGGCTGAGGGCACGATGAGCTTCATCGAGGGCACTCCCATTGAAAAGCTGGCCGGCGGCTCGAAGTTCATCACGAGCTACCAGAAGCATAACTTCAAGGAACCCGCCGAAGCCTACGGCCCCTTCGCCTATGTGGCCATGCAGCAGCTCATCGAGGCTGTTGAGCACGTGGGACCCGACCGCGTGAAGGTTGCGCAGTATCTCTCCGGCATCAAGGGCGCGGATACGCTCGTCGGCAAGGTCACCTACGACGATCACGGCCAGAACATCGAACCTGCCGTGAGCCCCTTCGTGGTCCAGGACGGCAAGTGGGTCTACTGGCCTGAAAGCGAATACGCTTCCGGAAAGCGTCATCTGAAGAGCCCCGTTTCAAAGTAAATTCCTCTGAACCAAAACGTCACCCTCTCTTCTGGGAAGCCCCTCGCTCCTGCGGGAGTGAGGGGCAATTTTCTGCAGACCGCCCGCGCGGGAGAAGGAAATTTTAAGGAATTTTTATGGATACATCCCTGATAGCCCAGTTCATTATCAACGGGCTCATGCTGGGCATGATGTACGCGCTTGTGGCCGTGGGCTTCACCCTCTTCTTCGGTGTGCTCAACGTCATCGTGTTCTCACACGGTGACACGGTCATGCTCGGCGCGTTCACGGGCCTTGCGACATACGCATATCTGTCGGCCACGTACCCGACCATGAGCGCAGCCCTTGCGCTCGCGATAGTTCTGGCCGTTGCCATCGGAGCCATGGCCCTGTTCGGGGTGATCCTCGGACGTACGCTCATCATGCGCCTGCGCAGGGCGCCGGCTCTGAACACGCTTCTCGCCACCATGATGCTCGGCACCGTGATGCGTGAATCCATCCGGCTCTTTTACCCGAACGGCTCCAACCCGCAGCCGTTCCCCCATCTGCTCCCCGATACCAGCCTCGCCCTCGGCGCCCTCAGCCTCAGGCTCGATAATGTCATTCTTTTTCTCGCCGGCGCCGCGGCCATCATCATTGTGCATCTCGTGATTTCCCGCACGCGTATCGGCATGGCCATACGCGCCGTGAGCCAGGACGAGGAGGCTGCCCAGCTCATGGGCGTCAACCTCACGCTTGTTCTTGTCACGGCCTTTGCGCTCGGTAACGGCGTCGGCGCCCTGGCCGGCGTCATGAACGGAATCTACTACAGCGAAATCAACTTCGGCGTGGGCCTCATGCTCGGCGCCATCGGCTTCAGCGCCGCCGTCATAGGCGGTCTTGGCAATATTTACGGCGCCATCATCGGCGGCTTCCTCTTCGCTTTCCTGCAGACCATCGGCGCGGTCGCCCTGCCCTTCGGCAGCGCGTACAAGGACGTCTTCGCCTTCGGCGTCGTCATCGCCCTGATAGCCTGGAAGCCGACCGGACTGCTTGCCGAGAAGGTCAGCAGGAGGGTTTAGCAATGGCCAGAGTGAAATGGATTTCCGGGCTTCCTGCCCCTCTCGTGTGCGTCGTTTCCGCCCTCGCCGTCTCCGCCTATCTCATCTGTCTCCTGAAAGCCGAGGCGCAGGTGTCCATCGCCGCGGCCATAGCCGGAGGCGTGGCTGCTGTTGCCCTGCTCAAAATCGCCGGCGTCCTTGATCCTGTGCTTGAATGCGTGCACAGGGCCGGGCGCCTCTGGGCCGGCCTCATGCTGGCCATGGCCGTTTTTCTCGTCCTTTTCTTCCATGACGACCATTACGTGCTTTTCCTCCTTGGCACCGTGTTCATCTATTCCACGGCCGTGCTCGGTATCAATGTCCAGCTCGGCTACACGGGACTCATCAACTTCGCCGGCGCCTCTTTCTTCGGCGTGGGCGGCTATACCGCGGCCCTGCTTATGACGGATACCAGCCTCACCCCCGTCCTGGCTATCCTGGCCGGCGGCATCTCCGCGAGCCTTGTGGGCTGCATTCTGCTCCTCCCCGTGCTGCGCACCTCCGGCAACTACGCAGCCCTGGTGACCATGGCCTTTGCCCTGCTCTTTAAGGTTTTCCTTGAAGTCTGCCCGTGGTTCGGCGGCCCGCAGGGCGTGCCTGTGGATCCGTTCAGTCTTTTCGGCTTCTCCTTTGCGGAAGAGCCGAAACTCTTCGGCATGGAGTGCTCTTTTTACCTGAGCTATGACTTCCTCGCCATTGTCCTGCTTGTGGCTGTTTTCGCCTTCACCACGCTCCTTGAGCGCTCCTGGCTCGGGCTTTCCCTTGACGCCGTGCGCGAGGACGAGACCGCGTCAGCCTGTTTCGGCATCAGCATTGCCCGCTGGAAAATATGGGCCTTCACTGTCGGCAATTTCATCTGCGGCATAGCCGGCGCCTACTACGCCATGATGCTGGCGTACATCAGCCCGGCGAACTTCGCGTTCTCTGACTCGCTGCTCTTCCTGTCCATCCTGCTTCTCGGCGGCCTTGGCAGCCGCTGGGGCGTCATTCTGGCCGCGGCCTTCATGGTCATGCTCCCCGAGAAGTTCCAGGTTATTCAGGAATACCGCTATCTTATCTACTCGGCCATCGTCCTGCTCATGATTCTCTATCGTCCGGCAGGACTCCTGCCCCGCAGGCCGCGTACATACACAGGGAGGGCGTAATGGCACATCTGCTTGAATGCACGGATCTCACCATGCGCTTCGGCGGTCTCGTGGCCCTGAACGCGCTGGAGATGCACGTCGACGCCGGCGAGACCGTGGGGCTTGTCGGTCCCAACGGCTCCGGCAAGACAACCTTCTTTAACGTGGTGACAGGCATTTACCGCGCGAGCGCGGGCCGCGTCGTGGTGGACGGCCGCGACATCACCGGCGCCTCTCCGCAGGAAGTGTGCCGGGCGGGTGTCACCCGCACCTTCCAGCGCTCCAGGCTCTGTCCCGATCTCACCGTCTTCGACAACATCATGGTCGGCAACCATACGCGCCTCAGCCTCGGTTTCATGCACAACATCTTCCGGAGAAAGGCCTTTCTCGCCGAGTACGGCGCCTGCCGTGAAGAGGCGGCGGAAAAGCTCGAAGCCCTGAACCCCGGCCTCGGAAAGAAACTTGATCATCCCGTTTCCGAGCTCAGCATGCTCGACAGGCGGCGTGTGGAAATCGTGCGCGCCCTCATGCCGAAGCCCCGGCTTCTGCTCCTTGACGAGCCGAGCGCGGGCATGACCCTTGATGAGACCCAGAGTCTCATGGATGAAATCATCAGCATGAATACGGGAGATGACAGGCCCGCCATCATCCTCATTGAGCACGAGATGAACGTTATCCACCGCGTGTGCCAGCGCGTCGTCGTCCTGAACTTCGGCTCGAAGCTCTGCGAAGGCACCTACGACGAGGTGACGAAGGATCCCACTGTCGCCGAGGCGTATCTCGGACGGGAAGTCACGGAGGACGAATAATGGCCACTTTCAAACCGCTCATTGCGGACAGTCTGTGCGTTGCCTACGGCAAAGCCGACGTGCTCAACAGCGTGCACGTGGAAATCAATCCCGGCGAGATCACCTGTCTGCTCGGCTCCAACGGCGCGGGCAAGACCACGTTCATCAGGGCCCTCACCGGCCTCACGAAGCCTCACGCAGGCACCATCCAGTTTGACGGCCTTGAAATCACGGGGCTGCCCCCGCACCGCATCGTGTCCATGGGTATCTCCTGCATCCCCGAGGGACGCCGCGTCTTCCCTGCCATGAACGTGGAGGAAAACCTGCTCATGGGAGCCTATCAGGAGCGGGACAGAAACCGCATCAGGGAGCGCCTCGCGCGCGTGTACGATCTCTTCCCCCGCCTGAAGGAGCGCCGCACCCAGGCAGCGGGCACCATGTCCGGCGGCGAGCAGGCCATGGTCTCCATCGGCCGCGGCCTCATGAACGAGCCGAAGCTCCTCATCATTGACGAGCCCTCCCTCGGTCTTTCGCCGGCCCTGGTCTCCGAGAACTTCCGCGTCATACGCGACATCTGCCGCGCCGGCACGGCCGTCTTCCTTGTGGAGCAGAACGTGCGCCAGACCCTGGCCATAGCCCAGCGCGGCTACGTCCTGGCCCAGGGGCGCATCGTGGCCTCCGGAACGGCTGAGGAACTGCGCGGGAACGAAGACGTGCGCAAGGCCTATTTCGGCTGAGCCGCGGCGTTTCCGGGTCTCCTGTTTTTCTTCATACCGGGTTTATTGGCGCCCCGCCACGCGGCGGTCCGCGCCGGGAGAATACATCATGCAAAGGACAGACGATCCCATAGCGCTTGCCCAGAAACTCGTCCGCTGCAACACCATCTCCGGCGGCGACGAAAGGGCAGCCCTTGATATCCTGGCCCCTCTTCTTGAGGAGGCAGGTTTCAGCGTTACTTTCGATTTCTATGATCCCGCCAATCCGAAGCGGTGCAGCCTCTCTGCCCGCATCGGGGAAGGACCTTCGCTCCTTCTTTGCGGCCATATTGATACCGTGCCCCTGGGCGCGGCCCCCTGGGATTTTGATCCCCTGAAAGGCGAAATTTCGGACGGGAAGCTCCTGGGCCGCGGCGCT
Organism: uncultured Desulfovibrio sp.; assembly: GCA_900319575.1. Taxonomy (GTDB): domain Bacteria; phylum Desulfobacterota; class Desulfovibrionia; order Desulfovibrionales; family Desulfovibrionaceae; genus Desulfovibrio. The sequence continues at coordinate 7,003 of ONPA01000042.1, forward strand.
TCGGACATGAAGAGCGGCGCCGCAGCCCTGACTCTGGCAGCCTGCGCTGAAGGCCGTCTGGCTGCCAAAGCGGGCAAATCCGTGACCGTGCAGATTTACGGCGGCGAGGAGACGGGCTGCGAGGGATCCTTCCACATGGCGGGGAATAAAACCTTCATGAAAAACGTGAAGGCTGCCATCGTGGGCGAACCATCGGGCGCCCTGCCCCTCTGCGGCCACAAGGGCACGCTCTGGATGAAGGCTGTCTCGAAGGGCGTCACGGCCCATGGATCCATGCCTGAAAAGGGCGTCAACGCGCTCGACAAACTCATCCGCTTCGGATCGCGCATGCTGGAGAGCTTCAGGCTCGAAGGTGAGCATCCCGTGCTCGGCCATGGAACCTGGATTTTTTCCACCATGAAGGCCGGCCTCAATATCAATTCCGTACCGGACAGCGCAGTTCTTACCCTCGATATCCGCACCATTCCGGGCCAGGACAACGCTGAAATCAGGGATCGCGTCATTGCTCTCGCGGAGGGTGAGGCGGAATTCGGAACGCTCCTTGATATTCCGCCTGTGTGGACGGATCCGGACAAAGGCTGGCTCTCCCACGCCTTTGACGTGCTGACTCCCTTCCTTGGCGGCCGTCCGGGCCCCATGAGCGTGGCCTTCTTTACGGACGCGGCAGCCCTGCGCTCCGTCATGCCGGATCTGCCCGTGCTCATCCTCGGCCCCGGCCCCTCTTCCGAGGCCCATCAGACCAACGAGTTCTGCCCCACGGATCAGATTACCGCCTGCTATTCCATGTACCGGGCCCTCCTGAACGACTGGGCAAAGGGGTAATCCTATGACAGACGACCTGCCTCCGCGGCTCACGACAGATCTCTTCCGGACAGCCTCAGGCGCGCGCCTGCAGGAAATCTACCGCACCCTCTTCCACCGCATAGCGGAGCGGGAGGACGAGCTCCACGTCTTCACGGATGGCGGATTCAGTCCGCGCCGCGTGCTTGACGTGCTTGACGACCTGGAACACCACTGGCCTGATCCCCGCGTGCGTCCTCCGCTCTTCGGCGTGCCAGTCGGCGTCAAGGATCTCTACCGCACGGCCGGCTACGCCATCCACGCGGGATCCCTGCTCCCCGCGAGCTGCTTCCGCGGCCCGGAGGCCGATATTGTCACGGCGCTGAAAAAGCTCGGCTGCGTGGTCATGGGCATCACCCAGAGCTCGGAGTTTGCCGGAGCGGCTCCTGCCTCCACCTGTAATCCACTGAATCCCGGACATACGCCGGGCGGATCCAGCAGCGGATCGGCAGCCGGTGTGGCTGCCGGCTACTTCCCGCTGGCTCTCGGCACGCAGACAAAGGGGTCCGTGGTGCGCCCAGCCTCCTACTGCGGCGTCATCGGCGTGAAACCCGGCCGGGGCACTCTCTCCACGGCCGGCATCGTGCCTTTCTCCGAATCCGTGGACCAGCCGGGTTTCTTCTGCATCAGCATGTCCGATGCCGCTCTCGTGCTCGACGCCCTGGTCGTCCCTGACAGCGCGAGGCCCGGTGTGCCCCGCTTCTGGAGCCTCGCCGTGCCGCGGGGCCCCTACCTTGAGGAGGCGGATCCGGTCTGCCTGAAGCTTTTTGAGGCCGTGTGCCGGAAACTTTCGGAAAGCGAGGCTCTCCTCATCCGGGACTGCGATGTCCTGCCAGACTGGCCGTCCATCCGGGAAATTCATGAAAGACTGACCTCCGCGGAACTCGCGGCCACGCATGACAGGCTCTGGAAGAAGTTCGGCTGCCTCGTAAGGCAGCCCACCAGAGACTGCGTGGCCCTCGGCCGCGAATACGGGCAGCAGGCCATTCTCAGGGGCTGCAGTTCGGCCGAGTCCCTGCGCGCCAGGCTCGCCCAGTACATGGAGGAAAATCATATTGACGCCTTCATCGCGCCTGCCGCCACGGGACCGGCTCCGGCCGGACTCGACAGCACTGGCGATCCCGTCATGAACGTGCCCTGGACGCACGCCGG
>ONPA01000122.1 GCA_900319575.1 uncultured Desulfovibrio sp.
CTTTTTAAAAAATCCTGTGAAATTAGCTTGAAAGCTGATGCGCCTCCTTTCACAAAGAGGCCTATGCGGCCGATTTCACGCACAAACCTCAGACACCGGAGCGGAACATGAGACCGAAGACCATCAGCAAGAGGGACGGCAAGTTCGTTTCCTTCGACGATGTAAAGATCCGTTCCGCCATCTTCAGAGCCGCCAACGACGTTCCGTCCGGCGAGAAGAAGATGACGGACGTTGACATTGATTTTGTCACAGCCAAGGTGGTCGAACGCCTCAACCCCCGCAAGCAGGCCGTGACCGTTGAGCACGTGCAGGACCTCGTGGAGTCCACGCTCATCGAGTTCGGCTTCGCGGCCACAGCCAAGTCCTACATCGTTTACAGGGCTGACCACGCGCGCCGCCGCCGTGTCACCGGCGCCCTCATGGATATCTACAAGACCCTTACCTTTGCTCCCGCGAGGGACGCTGACATCAAGCGTGAGAACGCCAATGTCAACGGCGACACGTCCATGGGCACCATGCTCAAGTACGGTTCCGAAGGTTCCAAGTATTTCTGCAACCATGAAGTGCTTCCTCCGGATATCGCCCAGGCCCAGGTTTCCGGCGACATCCACATCCATGATGAAGACTTCTACATGCTCACCGAGACCTGCTGTCAGATAGACCCCATTCCTCTCTTCAGGAGGGGCTTCTCTACGGGGCACGGCTATCTGCGCCCTCCGAAGAGCATCATTTCCCGCGCTGCCCTGGCCTGCATCATTATTCAGGCCAATCAGAACGAGATGCACGGCGGCCAGGCCATTCCAAACTTTGATTTCGCCATGGCAGAGGGCGTGGACCAGACTTTCCGCAAGGCCTATGAAGCGGCTCTTACCGCCTTTATCGAGGTGGAGGCCGGCATAGAGTATGAGGTGGCTTCCGACTTCGTCAGGCACCGCATCATGGACGTCATCGTGCCCGTGTGCATGAGCGCACTGCCGGAACTTCCCTCCCGCATCGCCCAGGCTCTGGAGCACGCCGCCGCTGACGGGGCGTGTCCCCTGGATCCCTCCATGGCCTCCAGAATGGCTTCCTACGCCGAAAAGGAAGCCCTGCGCCGCACTGAGCGCGATACGTATCAGGCCATGGAAGCCCTCATCCATAATCTGAATACCATGAACTCCCGCGCCGGGGCCCAGGTTCCCTTCTCTTCCATCAACTACGGCACCGACACGTCCCCCGAGGGCCGTATGGTCGTGAAACAGCTTCTGAAGGCCACCGACGCTGGTCTCGGAGGCGGCGAGACGGCCATTTTCCCCGTGCAGATTTTCAAGATGAAGGCCGGCGTAAACTATAACCCCGGCGACCCCAATTACGATCTCTTCAGGCAGGCCATGCTGGTTTCCGCCAAGCGCCTCTTCCCCAACTTCTCCAACCTCGACGCTCCCTTCAATCTCCAGTACTACAAAGAGGGCGATTACAACTCCGAGGTCGCCTACATGGGCTGCCGCACGCGCGTCATGGGCAACGTCTATGATCCTTCTCGGGAAGTCACCTGCGGCCGCGGCAACCTCTCCTTCACCACCATCAATCTTCCGAGGCTCGCCATCGAGTCAAAGGGGGACGTGGATCTCTTCTTCACGAAGCTCGGCGCCATGATGGATCTGGTTATCCGCCAGCTCATGCACCGTTTTGAGATTCAGTCAGCCCGCCGCGTGCGCAATTACCCCTTCCTCATGGGGGAGGGCGTGTGGCTCGACTCCGAAAAGCTCGACTGGGACGATCCCGTGGGTGAGGTGCTGAAGCACGGTACGCTGACCGTGGGGTTCATCGGTCTCGCCGAATGCCTCAAGGCGCTTGTGGGCGCCCATCACGGCGAAAGCGCCGCATCCCAGGAACTCGGCCTCCGCATCATCGGTTCCATGCGCAGGCGGCTTGACGATGAATCGAAGGCCCGCGGCCTCAATTTTACCCTCATCGCCACTCCTGCAGAGGGTCTTTCCGGGCGTTTCGTCAAGCTCGACCAGAAGCGCTATGGCATTATACCCGGCGTAACGGACAGGGCCTATTACACGAACTCCTTCCACGTGCCTGTCTATTTTCCCATCAAGGCTTTCCGCAAGATTGAGATTGAGGCGCCGTATCACGCTTTCACCAATGCGGGCCATATTACCTACGTCGAGCTCGACGGCGACACGGCCAAGAATCCCGAGGCCTTTGAGGCCGTCATCCGCTACATGCACGACAAGGGCGTCGGCTATGGTTCCATCAACCATCCCGTGGACCGCGATCCCGTCTGCGGCTACGTGGGCGTGATCAATGATGTCTGTCCCCGCTGCGGCCGCCATGAGGGCGAGGCTGTTTCCGAGGAAAAGCTCGCTGAGATCCGCCGCCGTTTCCCCAATATGCCGCCCACACATTACGGCAGGAACGCGGAAATCGGCGAGGTTCATGACGATTAGCGCTTTTTTATAAAGCAGGATATTCAGTATTTCCGCATTTCCCCCGGGAAATGCGGAAATTTATTTTTTGCCCTGCCGGTTTTTCAGTGCTATATCATTTATTCCGCATTCGGACCGTGTGTTTTATTTCCCTCTGCAAGGAGCCTCTTTTATGCTGCCGTCATCCCCGGAAATGCTTTTCCCCTTTACCAGCTGTGATCCCGATGAGATAAGCTGGCAGCTTTCCCTCGGGAGGACGTCCCTGGACAGAGTGGAAAACGATGCCTACGCCGGCATGACCGCCATAGAGGCCTGCCTGACCATGATATGCGAGGCCCACAAGGCCGGCAGCGGACGCCCTAGCCAGCGCGAGGAGAAAAGTCTGCGTCTTCTGGTGGAGGACGCCATCGGCGATCCTTCATTCCAGCAGGAGATCCTTCCCGCCCTGGTGCGCAAGGCCATCGCCTATGATAATTCCGCCGTGGTCGGCATTCTCCTGAGCTACGCGGCGGATCAGACCCAGACGCTCAAACTCGCCAATGCCCGTCCCGGCGAAGTTGTCGGCAGGGTTCCGTCTCCTTCTGAAGCCAGCGGACGCATCGTTGTCAATGACGGCGCCGACAGCGCCGAGGACAGCGGCGGAGATGACGGGAAAAACGTTTAGATTTCTTCTGCCGGAAACAGAAAGAGCGGCACCCTGTAAATGGGAGCCGCTCTTTTTCTTCTGTTTGATTTGTACCGCGCCGAATCAGTCCGCCGGAGCGACGTCCACGCGTATATCATTGAATGTTGTTCCGTGCCCTCTGTCCGTGATTCTTTCGGGGACGAGAGCGTTGAAGTTGCGGCCCGCCGTACGGGAGAGCCACCACACGCCCTCGCTGACGAGGCAGCCCGGAAGGGTTTTTTCCGTGACAAGCAGGGTGAAGCGCGTGTGCCCCGAGGCAGTGGAGCAGATGACCGCCTGCCCGTCATGAAGGCCGAGACGCCCGGCGTCTTCCGGATTCATCCACAGCCGCATGGGGTCAGACGGGCCGGAAAGCCCTTCCTGTTCGTTGAAGCTCGAGGAAAGCGTTTTGACGCTGGGTCCGGTGATAACGGTAAAGGCTCCTTTGTCCTTCGTGTAATGCGGCGGAAGGTAATGCGGCAGGGGATCAGGGTCCGTCTCGTCCACGATCCGGATTTTTCCATCCGGCGTGATGAAGTTTGTCGCGTAGCCTTCGGGCAGGGTAAGGGCGCAGGGGTGCCCGGAGCGTAGGATTTTCTGCTGTTCTGGCGTGAGGTGCCATTCCGAATCCGCCGTGGACGCGATGAGATCTTCCACGATTTCGGATGTCGTTTTGTCGAAAACGGGCTGGGTGAGTCCCATGGCTTTCGCGAGCCGTCTGCAGATGTCCCAGTTGCTCAGACACTGACCCAGGGGGCTGATGACGGGTCTGCCCCGCTGTACGCAGAAATTGCCGTAGGCCGCGTACAGATCGTCATGCTCGAAGGATGTCGTCGTGGGCAGGACAATGTCGGCGTAGCGCGCCGTGTCCGTCATGAAGCGCTCGGAAACGACAATGAAGAGATCTTCGCGCTGAAGCCCCCTGATGACGGTATCCTGATCCGGGTAGGAACAGGCCGGGTTTGTGCCCCAGACAAAGAGGGATTTGACCGGAACCCCGCCCTTTGTGTCTTCCCCGGAAAGGGCAGCCCCGAGACGGGCCATGTTCAGGGTGCGCACGGGATGCGGACGGTATTCCGTGTGCCTCAGAAGTTCCAGATTGTAGGCGTGGCTCGAGGCGCAGGAACACAGGTAACCGGCCCCGGGCCTGCCCCACGCGCCGACGAGTGCGGGGAGCAGAAGGGTGAGCCTGGTGGTCATGGCGCCGTTGCCGTAGCGGGTGATGCCGCCGCCGAGACGGATGCACGGGGCTTTGGCTGAACCGTATTCGCGGGCCAGTCCGCGGATGGTGTCAGCCGGAACGCCGCAGACTTCGGAAGCGTGTTCCGGCGTCCACTCCGGCAGGACTTCTTTTTCAAGGCGTTCGAATCCGTACACGTGCCGGGCTATGAAGTCCCTGTCGCAGAATCCCTCACCGGCGAGGACGTGCATGATGCCGAGGGCGAGGGCGCCATCCGTGCCGGGGCGCGTCAGGATGACCTCGTCGGCGATGCGCGCGGAGGACGTCCTGTAACAGTCGATGAGGACAATGCGCGCCCCGCGCTGTCTGGCGATGCGCAGGTCGTGGGTCAGGTGGAAATTCGTGGAAAGCGGATTCAGGCTCCAGAGAATAATGAGGCTGCTTTTCTGCATCTCCTGGGGCGGCGTCGTGATGGTCGCACCCATGACCGACCTCCAGCCGCAGCCCTGGGCGGGAGTGCACAGCGTGCGCTCGGCCTCGGAGGCGCCCAGGGCGTTGAAGAGCGGATAGTAGGCGTTCTTCTGCACATAGCCCATGGTGCCCGCGTAGGAGCAGGGCATGATGGCCTCGCCGCCATAGCCGGCGATGATGTCTTTCCAGCGCCGCGCGATTTCCCCGATGGCCTCGTCCCAGGTAACGGGCTCGAACTCACCCTGTCCTTTCTTCCCTGTGCGCCTGAGGGGGGTGGTGAGGCGCAGGGGAGAATAGACGGTTCTCTCGTAATGGGCCGTTTTCGGGCAGAGCGTGCCGCGCGTGAAGGGATGCTCGGGATCGCCGGCGACCCTGACGGCCCTGCCGTTTTCCCTGGTGACAAGAAAACCGCAGCCGTCCGGACAGTCGTGCGGGCAGCAGGATCTGACTATATCCATAAAAAACCCCCTTATGGGTCAGGCCTTACTCGCTCATCCCTGTTTTTTATGTGACGCAGATCACATTGCGGGCATTTCTCCGGGGGAAAGGGAAGTGCCCAGCAGGTATCCGAGGCGCCTGCGTCTCTCCACTCCTTCGAGACCTGCCAGAAGGTCCCGGGAGGGAGAAAGCAGGGAAATACCGGTTATGGCCGGCGTCAGGACTGTGGCGAGGTGCAGTCCGCTCCATCCGCCGTGGTCCTTCGGCAGCGTCCAGCTGACCATGCGCACGGCCGAAAACAGGGGGCAGGAGAAGAAGCGTCTGAAGAACAGGGCGGGGCTGCGCCCGATGAGGTTTTCCAGGGCCCTGGGTCCCGTGGAAAAAGAAGGATCCACGGCGCGCACCACGCGGTCTCTGAGGGTACGGAGCATGTGCCCCTGGCCGGCGTCCACGAGCTGCCAGGGGAATGTATTGTCGTGCCGTCCCCTGCTGATTTCGGCCGGAGGCACGTCCGCGGGGAAGGAAAGTGTCACCTCGGCCATATAGGCAAACAGGGGAGAGCCCGCGCGCCGGGCAGCCTCGCGGGCCATCTGAAGGGCTCTGGTCTGCGAGCGCGTGCCGCGCACGCCGGTAAAGAAGCCGGGCGTCAGTGCCACGCCGCGTTCATCACAGAGCGAACGGGCGAAATCTTCCCTATAACTCCAGACCAGGAGGCCGGTTCTCGCCTGGCGCGTTTCTCCTCCCACGGGCCGCCCCGCTACATCTGGACGTTCTTTTCTTCGAGATAGAAAGGCTGAATTTCAGGAGCCTGGCAGATGATACACCCGGGGGCCCGGGTGATATCCACGGACTGCGGGTACTCGGCGTAAATCTCGCGGCAGCGCTTCTGGAAATCCTCAAGGTTCCAGGAGGCGAGATAACGTTCAGAGAACTGGCGGTTCACGCTGGCGCACATCTTCCGGGAAAAGGAAACGGAGAGGGAAACCTGACGCGTGGCGCGGACGATGCCGCTGTCGGCGTCCACCAGCGTGATATCGAGATTCAGCCTCTTGTGCCCGTAGATCTTGGGCGGACGGATGCGTTTCTCAGGAGCGAGCTGCATGGTTGAAAAGACGGAATCGGACCACGGATCATCTTCGAAGTGATACAGAAAGTAGACGTCACCGTAATTGGAATACCAGAGGCCGAATGTGGCTCTGCCGTACTGCACCTTGCGTATGTCGTCTTCGGAAGGACTGGGCCAGAAAAGCTCGAGTGTGCTTTCTTCGCCGCTCATATCAAAATAACTGCCGGCGGCGTATTTCAGCTTTTCAGGATTGTAAAGCGTGCCAACATCTCTCAAATTGGATCTCCTTTCTTGGGCACCGGGCCTTCCGGTGCCGCGCTGAACTTATCCCGTAACTACAGAGCCCATGCATGTCCCTGTGCCTACCGGCGATCCGCGCGCGACCGCCCCTACCTCAACGAATATGCACCGCGGGACAGCACAGCCCTTCTGAAAGATATAGCACGCGGGAGGCCGGCAGGGCAAGGGATGCATATAAAGAGGTGCGGAACATGCCTGGAAGAGGGACCCGTATGTTTTTCACGCCCTGACGTATACAGATTTTCTGATGCGCCAGCCTCCTGCCGGCCCCTCCGGTATTCCTCTATGACGCGTCCTTTGCAGACGTTTCCGGCTTCTCCGCGCGTGCCGCGAGATCCTTTTTTCTCCTGCGTGAGAGAAAAACCCGGTTGACCACCACGAAGAACACGGGGATGAAGAAGATGCCAAGCGCCGTGGCGAGGAAGGTGCCGCCGATGATGCCCGTGCCGATGGCATGCTGGCTCGCTGCGCCGGCGCCGTGGCTCACGGAAAGCGGCAGGACGCCCAGAAGGAAGGCCAGGGAGGTCATGATGATGGGCCTTATCCTGAGCCGGGCGGCTTCCACGGCCGCCTCGCGTATGCTTTTGCCCTGACCGGCCAGGGCTCTCGCGAATTCCACGATGAGAATGGCGTTCTTGGCCGACAGCCCGATGACGGCGAGCAGACCGACCTGGAAATAGATGTCGTTATAGAGGCCGCGCATGGTGCTGAACCCGAGAGCGCCGAGGACGCCGATGGGCACCACCAGGATGACGGCGATGGGAATGGTCCAGCTTTCATAGAGGGCCGCCAGGCAGAGAAAGACCACCAGAATGGAGAGAGCATAGAGGAAGGGCGCCTGATGCCCGGACTGCTGTTCCTGGTAGCTCAGGCCTGTCCACTCGAGTCCTATGCCCTGGGGCAGTTTTTCCACGAGCCTTGTCATTTCCTCCATGGCGTCGCCTGAGCTGACGCCTGGAGCGGCTGAGGCTGTGATGGCCGTAGCCTGAACGCCGTTGTAGCGTTCCAGCATGGCCGGCCCCTGTGTCCATTTTGCCGTTGCCACGGCGTCCAGGGGAACCATCTCGCCCTTCGTATTGCGGAAGTACCACAGATGCATGTTGTCAGGATTCATGCGGTAGGGGGCATCGCCCTGCACATAGACGCGCTTGATGCGGCCGCGGTCCACGAAGTCGTTGACATAGGTGCCGCCCCAGGCCGCGTTGAGATTGCTGTTGATGGCCGCCGCAGAGAGACTGTAGGCTCCTGCCTTGAGGTCGTCGATGTCGAGGCGCACCTGCGGGATATCATCCAGGGACGTGGTGTGCGGATTGAAGAGTTTCGGGCTGTTTCTGGCCACGGCCAGAAGTTCCGCCCTGGCTTTGATGAGGGCGTCGTATCCGAGAGATCCCTGGTCTTCCAGTTCCATGGAAATGCCAGAGGACTGTCCGAGGCCGCTCACCTGCGGCGGCTGCAGGAAAACGATGCGCGCCTCGTGGTTGTCCGCGAAGCGGGCTCTGGCACGGCGTACGATGGCTCCGGCGCTCTTCTCAGGATCCGTGCGTTCGTTCCAGGGCTTCAGGCGCATGTAGCCCGAGGCAATGTTCTGCCCTCGGGCGCCGTTGGGTCCGAGGCCGAGCATGATGGCCAGGTGATCCACGCAGTCTCCTTCCCTGTTCATGATGTAGTCCTCGATTTCCGCGCAGACACGGCTCGTGTCCTCACGCGTGGACCCCGGAGGCAGGAAGACGTTCATGAGGAGGGAACCCTGATCTTCGACGGGAAGGAAAGAGGTCGGCATGGCGCGCAGGGCCCAGACACAGGCCGCGATGATAAGGACATACACGGACATGACGAGGCCGCCGTGATGCGTCCATGTCCGCACGGCCCGGCTGTACCTGTGCGTGGAGGCGTCCACGAAGCGGTTGAACCATCGGAAAGGACCTGTTCCCCCGCCTGTGCCGTGTTCCCTGAGGAGTCTCGCGCACATGGGCGGCGTGACCACGAGGGCCACGAAGACGGAGAGAACCATGGCCGATACAATGGTCAGGGAAAACTCGCGGTAGATGGCGCCCGGCATGCCGCCGAAAAAGGCCATGGGCAGGAAGACGGCTGACAGGACGGCCGCCACGCCGATAAGGGCGTAGGTTATCTGCGACATGGACTTGTGGGTGGCTTCCAGGGGAGGCAGATGTTCCTCATGCATGATGCGTTCGGTATTCTCAACGACCACGATGGCGTCGTCCACCAGAAGGCCGATGGCGAGCACCATGCCGAACATGCTCAGGGTGTTGATGGATGTTCCCGTGGCCTTCATGACAGCCATGGCGCCGAGAAGCACAATGGGCACGGCGACAATGGGAATGACCGTCGCCCTGAGACTCTGCAGGAAGAGGAACATGATGACGGCCACGAGCATGATGGCTTCCATGAGCGTACGGAACACGCTGTGGATGGACGCCTGCACAAAGGGCACGGTGGAATAGGGGATGGTGTAGGTGAGGCCCTCAGGAAAGAACTTCTCCATGCGCTTCATGAAAGCGGCCACGCGTTCGTGGGTTTCCACGGCATTGGCGCCTTCTGTCAGCTGGATGCCGATGGACACGGAGGGCCGCCTGTCAAGGCGCGATGAGACGATGTAGCTTTCCTGCCCCATTTCCACGCGGGCCACATCCCTGACGAAGACGGCCGAGCCGTCGGGATTGACCCGGATCACGATATTCCTGAACTGTTCGATGGTTTCGAGCTTGGCGCGCGAAAGCAGGGTGACGTTGATTTCCTGGTCGGGCGTGCTCGGCAGGGCACCGATCTGGCCGACGGAAATCTGATCGTTCTGGGCTTTTACCGCGTCGACCACGTCCATGGGTGTGAGACTGAAGGAGCGGAGCCTGTTGGGGTTGAGCCAGATGCGCATGGCGTACGGGGCGCCGAAGAGTGTGGCGTCGCCGACGCCGTCCAGGCGCGTCAGGGGGTCGACGAGGGTGGAGGAAAGGAAGTCGCCTATCTCCGAGGTTGGTATCCGGCCATTTTCCTCATAAAACGAGTAGAATTCCAGAAAGGTGTCCGAAACCTTGCGGACGCGGACGCCCTCGTTTTTCACGCTTTCCGGGAGCCTTGGCATGGCCAGCTGGAGCCTGTTCTGCACCTGCATCTGGGCGATGTCGCCGTCAACGGAGGGATCGAAGGTGAGGCGCATGCTCATGCGTCCTTCGGAACTGGATCCCGTGTTGATGTAGAGAAGCTTGTCGAGGCCCGTCATGCGCTGCTCGATGACCTGGGCTATGGAGTCCTGCATGTTTTTTGCTGACGCGCCGTCGTAGGAGCATGTCAGGGATACTGTGGGCGGCGTCAGCTTGGGAAACTGGGAAACGGGCATGGTGGCCAGGGAAATTGCGCCGGCCAGACAGATGAGTATGGCGATGACGGCGGCGAAGACGGGACGCCCGATGAAAAAGTGCGACATGGTTCTTTCCTCGGACTTACTTTCCCGTGACTGGACGGGTTTTCTTCTGTTCCGCGAGTTCGGCGTAGTGTTTTACGGAGAGGATTTTGAGCTTCATGCCGGGCCGCAGGCCGGAAAGGCCTTCGATAACGACCTTTTCGCCTTCTGAGAGCCCGCTGCTGATGATCCAGAATCTGCCGACCCTGTCTCCTGTGGTGACCTCACGCTGCTCGGCCGTGCCGTCCGCGGCCACCACGAAGAGGCGCGCCACGCCGCGCGGATCGCGCTGAACGGCCAGCTGGGGCACGAGGAAGGCCCTCTCCTGCGTGCCCACATTCAGAAAGGCGCGCACGTACATGCCAGGGAGAAGGACGGTGTCGGGATTCGGGAAGACGGCGCGCAGCAGCACCATGCCCGTGCTCTCGTCCACGCTGATATCAGCGAATCTGAGCTCACCCTCCCGGCTGTAAAAATTGTCTGTTTCCAGCCTGACGCGCACGGCCATGCTGTTGTCCGCGGGCGGCGTCAGCAGGCCCGACTCGAATTTTTTCCTGAAGTTCATAATGGTCAGGCTTGACTGGGTCATGTCCACGTAAATGGGATCAAGGGTCTGGATGACGGCCAGCGGCTCCGTCTGGTTTGCCGTGACGAGAGCTCCCTGTGTGAAGCGGGATTTTCCGATGCGCCCCGTAATGGGCGCGTGCACGTCGGTATACCTGAGATCGATCTCCGCCTGCCTGAGAGCGGCCTGGCAGACGCCCACGCTGGCAACGGCCTGCTGCCATTCGGCGTCAGCATCTTCCCATTCCTGCTGGCTTACAGCCTGGGCCGCGTACAGATTCCTGACGCGGTTCCTTCTGAGCTTCGCGGCGTTGGCGTGCACCTGTGCGGCGTTGAGAGAGGCCTTCGCGCTGTCTACCCTGGCCTGATAGACCGCCGGATCGATTTTATAAAGAGACTGTCCCTCATGGACGAGCGAGCCTTCCGTGAAAAGCTGCTTCTGGAGAATGCCGTTGACCTGGGGCCGGACTTCTGCTTTCCGGAGCGCGTTGACGCGGGCGGAGAGCTCGGCCTGAACAGGAACAGACTGTGGTTCGATGACCATGACGGTCACCCCGAAGGGCTTTTTCTGCTGCTGTGTGCCGCTGTCCTGGCAGGAGGCAGTGCAGAGCAGTAACGGAATGAGAGCGAGGCAGGCGAAAACGCGAAAAACAGAAAAGAAGGATGACATGCCGAATCTCCAGCCGGAAAGTGGAGAAAAACGAAGCGGACGCCGCTTTTCCACAGGATATGTACGTAACGAATAGGAGAAAAAATCCGTTTCGGCAAATGCGGAAAAAACAGACTGCGGCGTGGAAATCAGTTTCCCGTTTTTTCATCCGGATGAAAATCAGTGTCTGTCCGGTTTCGGGAATCAGGCTGGCCGGGTGATGGAATAAATAAAATTATTATATGTTTGTAAATTTTATAAAATAGTGAACAGTTTATCCGGAAGCAGGCCGTGAAGGCAGTCTCTTTCGGGGCGCAGCGGAGAAGAAGAAATTCCCGTTTTTCAGAGGATATTCAGCTCCATGAGCGGGATTTCCATGAACGCGGCTGCGCCGCGGGCCGGAAGATTCTGCACAGCGGGGCGTGCCGTCCCGTTCTGCCCCTGAGGGGGACACACGCCGGCAGGCTTCCCCCGGATTATATAGAATTGGGTCAGTCCTTTCTGAGCTTTGACGGAACTATTCTTTTTTTCACGAGAAGGGAGCGGCGCAGTTTATGGAACGCGGAGTCATGAGCGTCCTGACTGCCTCCGGGCTGCATGATTTCACTTTGGAGGGCGTCCCAGAGCGGCAGTCCCCTCAGTGTGGTGAGGCTGAGATACTTTGATTTCAGGAAATCATACAGAGCGGCCGCCTGGGGGGAAAGCACCTTACCACTGCGTTTTACCATGGCGCAGTTCACCTTGGGAAGAAGATGCGCCAGTGAATATTTGACCACGTCACGGGCGAAGCCAAAGGAAGAGAGAGTGTAAAAGCTCAGTTCATCAAGGAAGGCGGCGCCTGCGCCTCTGCCGACGTAGTGGAGGAGAACGTTGTAACTGTTCGTGCTGAGTACGCCTCTTTCTTTTACGCTTTCGGGGAGATCGTCATAGAAGATGCTGTGCAGGGCGTCCCTGGAACAGGTGTCGATATCCCTGAAACCGATGATGGGAAGTTTCGCTATGTCATCCCAGGACGGAATCCTCGGAATATGCCAGTTATTTTTTCTGGGAAGGACGAGGACGGGATCCGAAGAGAACAGATAGTCGTAGTCAAGCCCTTCTTTCTGCCTGAAGCAGCCGGCCAGACCCATATCAAACTTCCCGATCTCCACCTTCTGCAGAATGGATTGGGAAATATCCGTCTGGATATGGATACGAACGCCGGGATTCTGGCGGATAAATTCTCTGATCGTGTCGAGCACGACGGGTGTCATGGGACGCAGCGTGCTGATACTGACATCCCCCTGCAGAACGTCAGGGCTCGAGCTGACGTCGGCCAGGAGCTCATCGAGGTTTTCAAATGTACGGACAGCCCAGTTGCGCAGTTTCCGACCCTGTGGAGTCAGTTTCAGACCCGTCTTGCTTCGCTCGAAGAGCGTTGTGTGCAGTTCCTTTTCCAGGCAGCTTATCTGATAGCTCAGAGTGGAAGGATGGCGCTGCATCATGGCCGCGGCCTTCCGGATATTTTCAGTCTGCGCTGCGTAATAGAAGGCCCGGAGACGCTGAATGAAGTCGCCATTTAACTGTTCAAGCATAATCTTTTCCTGCGTTGTCGGGGGAACAAAAAGAGAACAAATATGTATTGCGATCTCTTGTTCTCTGCTGGAGCTGGAGCGACTATGCCAAAATTGTCGTTTTTTGTATAGCGAAAAAAATGGAATAAAATGATGTTTTTAACTTTTATGAAAATGAAAGATGTAATGTTTAAAATATAAATGCAAAACAAACAAAATTATGCTTTGAAATATATTGTAAAAAATAAAATTAATGTATTTATTTGCTATTTTTCTGATATTTATAGCAGATTTATAAGATATAATAGATATATTTTTTTTGAATTTATTTATTTTATTATTATACAATAAAATAAATTGATAGCTTATTTGATTTAAGATTTTACATAATGCAGGCAGGACCACAGGATGAAAATATACTGTAAAAGGCTGCCCGGCCTGTCCCCGGCAAAGTCTCCTGAGGCATTCCTGTGCCGGGGTTTCCTGATGTCATGCCCTGGTGTAGGGAGTCACGATAGATGAGAATGGGGAGAATGGCGGAGGGAACCTGACGGATGCCCGGCTTTCCCCTGACTGGCGCGGGCCTGACGCCTGACCGCCCGCCAAAAATGACCGCGGAAAAGGTTTGGGAATGAGAACAGGAACAGCCCCGAAACGTGTCAAAACGACACAAAACCGGGGCTGTTTTTTATGTTCCGCTGATGGTCTGCGGGGTATCTGTGGTGATTCGCTCCCCTGCCTGTGCCCTGACGCTCTTTTTGCGGAGAAACCGTCCTGTTTCCGGAAAATGGCCGGGTAGATTTCCACCCGGGAGACAAAAAACAAAAAAGCCCTCCGGGTAATACCCGAAGGGCGTATAAGCGCTGATGGTGACCCCGGAGAGAGTCGAACTCTCGACCTACTGCTTAGGAGGCAGTCGCTCTATCCAACTGAGCTACGAAGTCACGTTCGACACCCCGAATACGCTAAAGAGGGGTATATGTCAACCTCTGCGGAGCCTCAGGGCA
>ONPA01000086.1 GCA_900319575.1 uncultured Desulfovibrio sp.
CCTGAAGCTTCAATTCTTGACAAAAAGCATACATCAGCAAAAACTTAACTCCGGAACGTCACCCCCCGGACAAAAACGGGTCTTTTTCAAACAGTGAGCTCAACAATGCGAATCGCAATTCTCGATGGGAAGAGCCTCAACCCCGGAGATCTTGACTGGTCTCCCATTATGAAACTCGGGGAGACAGCCCTCTACGACGAAACCTCCTTTGAAGATTTCGGGGAACGCACAAAAGACGCTACGGTCCTGGCCATCAACAAAATTCCTCTGAAAGGAAAATATCTCAGGAAACTCAGCCCCAGCGTGCGCCTCATCTGCCTCTTTGCCACGGGGTATGACAACGTCGACCTTTCCTACTTCAACGAGCACGGAATCCCGGTCTGCAATGTCGCTGCGTACGGAACCACTGACGTAGCCCAGCATACCATGGCTCTCATTCTGGACATCTGCCGCCACATCAGCCAGCACTCCGCCAGCGTTCACGCGGGAGACTGGATTCAGCGCGGCACATGGTGCTACTGGCTGAAAAGCCCCGTCCTTCTTGACGGCCTCACTCTGGGTATAATCGGCTTTGGCGCCATCGGCCGCCGCGTGGGAGAGATGGCTCACGATTTCGGCATGTCCGTCCTGGCCAACTGCCGCACCCCACGTAATCCACCATCGTACGTTCCCTTCTCTTTTGCCTCCAAAAAGCAGGTCCTTCAGGAGTCCGATATTATAAGCCTGCACTGTCCGCTCACCCCGGAAACTAAGGGCATGATCAACGCCGAGGCGCTGTCCCTCATGAAGAATGGAGCTTTTCTTGTCAACTGCGCCCGAGGCGGACTTCTCAACGAGGCAGACTGCGCAGCCGCTCTCCGCAGCGGCAAACTTGCCGGTCTTGGAACGGATGTGCTGTCTACAGAACCGCCAAGCCCGGACAATCCGCTTCTCAATTCTCCCAACACTATCATCACGCCTCACATAGCCTGGGCTTCTGTCCAGTCCAGACAGCGCATCATCAATCTGGCAGCTGAAAACATTCACCGCTGGCTCGAGGGGACGCCTGTCAACGTGGTGAACACCCCCAGAGAGCATCCACTGGAAGAAGGCTGCGGGCATGCCAGGCATTGACATCCATACACACGCCTTTCATCCGAAAATCGCTTCAAAAGCCGTCAGAGCCCTCGAAAAAACGTATGGCGTGCACTGCCTCGGATCCGGACTGCTCCCGGATCTCGAGGAAGAGGAAGTCAGGGCCGGAGTCAGCTACTTTGCCGTTCTCTGCGCAGCTACGGCTCCCTCCCAGGTTCTCCCCGCCAACAATTACGCCATCAAAATTCACCAAGACGAGGGAAACAGGGCCATTGCCTTCGGTACGCTGCACCCCGGCTATGAACACTGGGAGGAAGAGCTCGATCGTCTCGAAAAGAACGGCATACGGGGTCTTAAACTCCACCCTGACTTTCAGGGCTTCTCCATGAACGATCCGGCCCTGCTGCCCATTTATGAGGCCTGTGAAGGGCGCTTCATTGTTCTCTTCCATGTCGGCAGCACCGCACTGCCATCCGAAGCCCCCTCCTCTCCCATAAAGCTCCGTAAGGTCCTTCAAAATTTTCCACGCCTCGATGTCATCGCAGGTCATTTCGGCGGCTACCGCATGTGGGATCTGGCGCTGCAGGTCTTTTCCGAACACCCTTACGAACATCTCTGGATGGACACGTCCAGCACAACAGACTTTGTGGATCAGAAATGCCTTCACAGGCTTTTCACGCTTTTGCCTGAAGAACACTACTTCTTTGGCACGGACTGGCCCATTTACCGGCCCGGAGAGGAAATGCTCCGTCTGAAAAAACTCGCCGGGTTCTCAGATGAACGCATGGAACGTCTGCTCACAAATGCTTCTTTCCTGCTCAGTCAGTACGGCATGCTCCCGAATCAGTCACATTGACAAGATCGCCCTCTCCATGTAAAGGAGTCTACAAGCCGGGTGGCGGCAGCGCTGTGAACCCCGTCAGGTCCGAAAGGAAGCAGCGGCAGCAGTTGCTGCCGGGTGCCCGGCTCTCTCAGAAATACATACGCCGGAAACGTTAACGTTTCCGGCGTTTTTTTAGATAAAAAAGGCCTCCATGCCTTGTTGGCAGGGAGGCCTTTTCTGTCAGTGAAAAACGAAAGAATAGAGACCTGACTTAGGCTCTGTCCTCAAGAGCTGCCACGGCAGGGAGCTTCTTTCCTTCAAAGAGTTCCAGGAAAGCGCCGCCGCCGGTAGAAATATACCCCATCTTGTCAGCGAGGCCATAGCTCTCGACCGCAGATACGGAATCACCGCCGCCGACAACCACGAAGCCTTCACATTTAGCAAGAGCTTCAGCCAGAGCCCTGGTGCCCGCGCCGAAAGGATCGGTCTCAAAAGCACCCACAGGACCATTCCAGACGATAGTGGCGGCCTTATTGAGGATTTCCTCGTACAGGGCGACAGTCTTGGGGCCGATATCCAGAATCATCTGGTCGGAAGCCACTTCGTCCACGCCGCAGGTTACGGCCTTCTGGCCAGGCGCAAGTTCGGGGGCAGTAACAACGTCCACCGGAAGCGGGATAGGCTTGCCAAGTTTTTCTGCCTTGGCCAGGATTTCTTTGGAGGCGTCGATGAGGTCAGGCTCATACAAGGACTTGCCCACCGGATGCCCTGTGGCAGCGAGGAACGTATTGGCAATACCGCCGCCGATGATCAGGCGGTCTACCCTGCCGAGCAGATTATCCAGCAGGCCAAGCTTGGTAGAAACCTTGGATCCACCGATGATGGCCACCAGAGGACGCTTGGGATTATCCAGTACTTTCGCGAAGGCATCGAGCTCACCTTTCATGAGAGGCCCCGCACACGCCACCTTGGCCTTGCGGATGGCGCCCTCCGTGGACGCCTGGGCCCTGTGGGCCGTGCCAAAGGCATCCATCACATAGACATCGCCCAGAGCCGCGTATCTGGCGGCCAGCTCGGGGTCATTTTTCTTTTCCCCCTTGAAAAAGCGGACGTTTTCAAGGAG
>ONPA01000097.1 GCA_900319575.1 uncultured Desulfovibrio sp.
AAAGCTGCACACCGGTGAAAAGAACGGACCCAACATTCTGCCCCGGGACATGGTCCGGGCTTTCCAGGCCCAGGTTCCCAACAGCGCCATCGTGGAGACCAACACCCTTTACAAGGGTGACCGGTATACCACGGCAAGCCACCGCGAAACCCTGAAAGTCAACGGCTGGGACTTCTGCCCCGTTGACATCATGGACGAGGAAGGCGACGTGAACCTGCCCGTGCGCAACGGCTTCCACCTTAAGGAGGTGGCCATGGGCGGCCATCTCGTGAATTACGACTCACTCATCGTGCTTACCCACTTCAAGGGACACGCCATGGGCGGCTTCGGCGGTTCCCTCAAGAACATCGCCATCGGCTGCGCCTCCGGACAGATGGGCAAAAAGCAGGTTCACGGCGTAGTTGGTGTGGAGAATGTCGACTGGCAGAAAGCTCCCATGAAAGAATACTTCATGGAACTCCTCGCCGACTCAGGCAAGGCCACCTGCGGCTACTTCGGCAAGCACATTGTCTTCCTGAACGTGCTGCGCCGCATGTCCGTCGACTGTGACTGCGCCGGCAGGAGCGCGGCTGAACCTACCATTCCTGACATCGGCATTCTGGCCTCTACCGACATCCTGGCTATCGACCAGGCCTCCTGCGACCTCGTCTTCGGCATGCCCCAGAAGGACAATCACGACCTCGTTGAGCGAATCCAGAGCCGCCACGGCCTGCGCCAGCTCTCTGCCATGGCCGAACTCAGGATGGGCAACCCGCAGTACGAGCTCGTCTCCATCGACTAAATTCTTCACGTACCGCAGGCCCCCCGGATCGGCTGCGCGCTTCCGGGAGGCCGCACGTCTGCCACCCGCCTTTTCATTATTTCCCCGTATCCACAGGGGGCTCCGGACTGGCAGGATCATATTCAGAGTCCGCGCCGGCAGAAACGCCGCCGCACACTTTCCCTGTTTTTAGCTGAGTAAAGAAGGTTGAAAATGCAAGTTCTTCTCGTCAACGGAAGTCCTCACCAGCATGGCTGCACATTCACCGCACTCGACGAAGTGCGCAAAACTCTGGAGGAAGAAGGCATCGGAACCCAGATGTACTGGGTGGGAACGAAGCCCATCGCAGGGTGCATTGACTGCCGCAGGTGCGGCACCCTGAAAAAATGCGTGTTCAATGACAAGGTCAACGAGTTTCTCGGCATGGCCGCTGATTTTGACGGCTTCTTCTTCGGTACGCCCGTGCACTGGGCCGCTTCCGATGGTTTCCTGACTTCCTTCCTGAGCCGCGCCTTCTTCGTCTGCCAGAACGGCGGCGTTGATACGTTTTATCTGAAGCCCGCCGCCGGGGTCGTCTCCGCGCGCCGCGCCGGCACAACGTCCACATGGGATCAGATCAACAAATACTTCGGCATTCTTGAGATGCCCATCGTAACGTCCCAGTACTGGAATCAGGTACACGGCAGAACCCCCGACGAAGTGCGCCAGGACACCGAAGGTATGCAGACCATGCGCACGCTCGCCAGAAATATGGCCTATATGCTCCGCTGTAAGGAAGCCGCGAAGAAAGCCGGCGTCCCCCTGCCGAAGCGTGAGTCCGTCATTCTCACGGACTTTATCCATTAACTGCCTCCGACCAGACGGACAGGAAGCAGATTCACGGCGTTGGAAGTCAGGGCAGAACCGGCTGGGAGCACGCCTTTTCAGAGGGAGACTGCCAGGTGCAGCCTGAGCCGTGCATCATTTCCAAACTTCGGATATACAGATCCGGACTTCCCCTGCTTATAGAAACGGAGAAAGTTCTATCTGTAAAGACAATGCGCTGCACTTTTCACAACAGAGAGGTCTTCACTATGCATGACGCGAAACTTGCTCTCTCAGAAGAATGGGACAAGACATTCCCGCAGAGCAGCAGGGTCAGCCACAAAAAAGTAACGTTTCACAACCGCTACGGAATCACGCTGGCTGCTGACATGTATACACCGGAAAACGCTTCTGGCCGGCTTGCTGCCCTGGCCGTGGCGGGTCCCTTCGGCGCAGTCAAGGAGCAGGCGTCCGGCCTCTATGCGCAGACCATGGCCGAAAGAGGCTTTCTTACCATCGCTTTTGATCCGTCCTACACGGGAGAAAGCGGCGGCGAACCGAGATATGTGGCTTCTCCCGACATCAACACCGAGGATTTCTGCGCAGCTGTCGATTTCCTTTCCGTACAGGACAACGCGGATCCCGGGAAGATCGGCATCATCGGCATCTGCGGCTGGGGCGGCATGGCGCTGAACACGGCCGCTATCGACACGCGCATCAGGGCGACCGTGACGTCCACCATGTATGATATGAGCCGTGTGACAGCCAATGGGTACTTCGATGCCATGACACCAGACGATCGCTGGAAACTCAGAAAGGTTCTCAACGATCAGCGCACCGCCGATTACAGGAGCGGCACGTATGCCCCGGCAGGGGGCCTGCCGCAGGAAGCGCCCGAAGACGCGCCGTTCTTCGTTAAGGATTACCCAGTGCGCCGTAAAGCCTCGCCCTTCAGGGCGGGGATATAAGGCGCACCATAACTGGAATTTTTGCCTTTAATTGGGCGTTCGTTGAGCTTCGATATACTGCCGCA
>ONPA01000087.1 GCA_900319575.1 uncultured Desulfovibrio sp.
AGATCGTGTAAGACGCCAAGTCCTAGGATGCGGCGCAGTGGTCGTCGAACCAAGAATCCCCCGGATTTATCCGTGGGGAGTGTCAATGAGGTTACTGATCCGCAAAATGGCATTTGACACGGTGTCCCGGGCCGACAACGTGCCAGCACGGCTTTTCCAGGCTGCACACCTTCTGCGCTCTGGGGCAGCGGGGATGAAAATAACACCCCTGCGGAGGATCAAGCGGGGAGGGGATTTCTCCGGCAAGCGGCACGGCCATCTCATGCAGGCGAGTGGGATCCGGCATGGCCTGAAAGAGGGCCTGGGTATAGGGGTGCCTTGCGCTGTCGAGTTCATCTCTTCTGAGTTCCTCGACAATTTCGCCGAGATACATGACCAGAATGCGGCTGCACATGAAGCCGACTACGGCCAGGTTATGGGTGATGAAGAGAAGACTCTGCCCAAAGCGGTCATGCAGGTCGCGCATGGCGTTGAGCACCTGAGCCTGAACGGACGCGTCCAGTGCGGAAACAGGTTCGTCGCAGACCACGAGATCGGGATTGGTGATGAGCGCACGGGCAAGAGCGATGCGCTGACGCTGACCTCCGGAAAATTCGTGGGGATAGCGGTTTTCCATGCCTGCAAGTCCCACCAGCCGGAACATCTCGGCAGTGCGATCTCTGACCGCTTCTCTGGTGTATTCCGGGTGCTCACTGGAAAAGCATGCGGCCAGCAGTCCCTCGGAGACGGAGCGTCCCACTCTCAGACGTGGATTCAGGGAAGAGTAGGGATCCTGAAAAACCATCTGGAGTCTCCCCGCCACGGAGGAATGCGGTCCGGCCGGAGGCAGAGGGGTTCCCCTGTAGAGGATCTGGCCGGAAGTCGGTGAGATGAGGCCGCAGGCGAGCCTGCCCAGCGTGGATTTGCCGCAGCCGGACTCCCCCACCAGCCCCAGGCAGTCGCCACGGTTCAGCCTGAGATCAACGTCCGAGACTGCCCTGAGTTTTCTTGTTTCGCCGAAGGCATGCTCGCGGACGGTAAAGGTCCGCGAGACCTGCCTCAATTCCAGAAGCGGTGGCACGCCTCCAGTGTCTTTTTCCTGATCTTTCATCAGCTGGCGCTTTCAGAAACGCTGGCTTCTGCAAAGGTGGCCATCTGGGTGTAGATAGCAGCAGCGCTTTTCAGAAGCGGGTAGGCCGTCGCGGCGCCGGTGCCTTCGCCGAGGCGCATGCCAAGGCTGAGAAGCGGCCGTCCCCATTCCGGATGAGGTGTCATGGCAGCGAGCCTTTCCATAGCTGGCCTGTGGGCAGGTTCGGCTGAGGCGTGGGAGACAAAACAGTAATCTGCAGCCGCCGGGCAGAGCAGGACAGCGCAGGCGTAAGCGGAACTGGCGATGAAGCCATCCACGAGTACCGGCAGGCCGAGGGAGGCGCTTCCCAGAACAATGCCGGCCATGGTGGCGATTTCAAAGCCTCCGAGGCAGGTCAGAGCGGCAGCGGGATCAGGTCTGCCGTCGGGGAGACGCCGGGCCAGAGTGGCCTCGTTGGACCGGAATGCCTTGCGGATGATTTCCGCCTTGTGGGCGATCATCTCCGGACCGGCCCCCGTTCCAGGGCCCACCGCGTCTTCCGGCGTAAGACCGAGGAGAAAAGCGTAGAGGGCGGAGGCTGGCGTGGTGTTGGCGATACCCATCTCGCCGATGGCAAAGCAGCGATACCCTTTATCCGCGAAGTTCCTGACCAGGGAAACACCGTTTTTCAGGCCCTGCAGACAGGTTTCCGGCGACATGGCAGGTCCGAGCGCCAGGTCATCCGTTCCGTCGCCGAGGCGCATGCTGATGATTTCCGGAGAGGAATAGGGGCCGCCGCTGCAGCCGGCGTCGACAATGACGAGGTCAAGACCGTTTGCCTTTGAGAGCGCGTTGATCCCAGCCCCGTGATGCAGAAAATTCTCCACCATCTGGCGGGTCACTTCCTGAGGAAAGGGAGAGACGCCTTCCCGCGCCACGCCGTGATCGCCTGCCACTGTGAATACCAGGGCCGGGCTGACTTCCATGCCGCATCTCATGGCGTGAAGGCGCATGGCGATTTCTTCGAGGCGCCCCAGGCTGCCACGTGGTTTCGTGAGGGAATCCAGACGGCTCTGGGCCTCGGCAAGAAGGTCAGGGGAAAGAGGGGGTATGGCTTTTTCCCCGGGGATGATGTCCTGAATGGTAAAAAGTGACTGCATGGCTGTATCTCTCTTACATGGAGGGCTTCTGTGCTGTTTTCCCGGAAACAAGGTCGGAAAGGGCGAGAATGGTATTGGCGTAGATGGCGGCGTGGTTATAGGCCAGGAGACACTTATACTGTTTGTCCCTGGTCACGCCCGGCTTCCAGCCGTGTTTGGAAAGATAGTTGGAGAGGCTCATGACTGCGTCCGGAACCTGGAAGAGGTCAACCACTCCATCACCGTTGCCATCGGCTCCGTATGTCGGAAGGTTGGACGGCATGAACTGGCACAGGCCTATGGCGCCGTAAATGGAACCCGGGAAGCGGTCCGGTGTGAGGCCGGACTGAAGCATATATTTTACAAGGGCTCTGGTTTCTTTATAAGCCCAGTCCGCGCGCTTGGGCATTGTCTGGCTGAACCAGTCCATGTGCTGTTCATATCCGGGCATTTCGTGCAGCCAGTCAGGTATGTCGCGCACATTGCGGCTTTCTGCCATGCTTGCGAGTGTCTGGAAGGCGTTTTCCTTGACGTCGCCCAGCACCGTTCCCAGTCTGGTTTCCACGAAGAGAAGGGAGACGGCCACGGAGGACGGGACGCCGTAGATTTTTTCGGCCGAGCTGAAAGCAGCCTGATTCCGGGCGATAAAGTCCCGGCATTTCTGGGCATTGGCCTGGGTGACCACGCCTTTATAATATGTAGGGGCCGGCTGCGGGTGAGCCGGCGGAGGCGTCGGGAAGAAGGTCTTTTTATAGAGGGCCTTCATCTTGCGCCCCATGGGAGACTGCGTGAGCGGGCCAAGCGTGGCGAGAAGGGCATCGACACGTTCCCCTGACAGACCGTCCGCAGCGAGACGCGAACGCAGATCCTGCCAGCAGGGCAGGAGCGCGGATGCGTTGCCCTCTGCGTGGCCGGAAGCTGTTTCAGAGGCGGGAGCCGGTGTTCCCGTTGCTGGGCCGAAGCCTTCTTCTCCCGGGGGGATGGGATCTTCTGACGATGGCGCTGTGTACGCCGGTGAGGCTTTCCCAGGCTGCGTCGTGCAGCCGGAACAAAGGCAGAGCTGGAACGCGCAGAAAAAGACCGCGAGGTTTCTGCCAAAGGAAGAAATAAAATGCATGTTTTGTGCCTGCTGTGGCATGCGCCCCGCGGCGGGAAACCCGGGGTCGGGGAACGGGGAACGGGATTCCTGCGGCAGCAGGAACGGTGTTCTCTCGCCCCACGGATGATGCCCTGTCCGTGTTGTTAGTCTGTCTGCCGCTGGTGACGTTTCAGCTCGGGATGTGTGCTTTTTGCGATCAGGGTGAGCTTCACCAGAAGCTGCGGTTTTTTTATCCCAGAATTCCCGCAGCCGCAAACCGGGCAGATTTCCGCCGGATTCTGATTCTGCCTGAAACAAAAAAACGGCTCTGCCACCAGAGGCAGAGCCGTTTGTAGAAGGCGTCTACTTTTGCTTTTCGAGGAGTGGCCTGTCGCTTGAAAGGATCATCTTTGTGTTTTTGCTGAAGGAGTTGCGCATGGTCTCCAGCCAGCGGGTAAAGGAGTAGAACTCCGGATTCCGGTTATAGGACTGGGCAAACGTGGAAGCGGCCTTCGCGTCCGCGTCACCACGGATGACCTGTGAGTCACGGTTGGCTTCAGCGAGGATAATCGCCTGCTGGCGATCCGCGTCAGAACGGATACGCGTTGACTCTTCCTCACCTTCCGAACGGTATTGTTTTGCCTGGCGTTCACGTTCGGCGCGCATGCGTCCGAAAATAGCCCGCAGGTTTTCAGGCGGCAGATCTGTGCGCTTGATACGGACGTCGATGACATCCACACCAAACTGCTTCATGATTTCCTTCACCTTCTTGGTAACTTCGGTCATGATGGCAGCCCTCTGTGTGGAAACGACCTCCGAAAGCGTATAGGCGCCAACCATGGCGCGCAGCTGGGAGTAAACCACGTCATCGAGACGGGCCTGGGCACCGTTAAGGGTCCGCATGGTGCGGTAAAACTGCAAAGGATCGACGATACGCCAGCGGGCGTAGTTGTCGAGTACAATGGCTTTCTTGTCCACGGTGAAGGCTTCGCGGGAACTGGCCGTGTAATCCAGAACGCGCGAGTCAAAGAAGACAGCCTTCTCGATGAAGGGGATTTTGAAGTGCAGTCCGGGGCCGTAAACTTCGTTCTTGGGATCGCCGAGCATGAGCACAATGGCTTTTTCCGTCTGGAACGTCGTGAAGATGGCCTGAGATCCGATCAGCAGAACGATGATAACAGCCAGGAAAATGTATGCGGGATTCTTGCGCATTACTTCTGCACCTCCGTCTGCGGAGTGTCAGCCCCGTTTTTCGGCGCTGGCTGTTTCGTCTTCAGCTGTGCCGGAGCCGCCAGCGTGGGCAGGGGAAGGTAGGGCAGGGCGCGCTGCGCGGCCTGGCCGTCCATGAGGATCTTCTCGTCAACATTGCCGAGGATACTTTCCATGGTTTCGTAATAGAGCCGTTCGCCGGTCACCTGAGGAGCCTTTTCGTACTGGGAACGCACAGCGTCGAAACGGGAGGCAGCGCCTTCGGCGTCCTGGATGCGCGTGGCCGCGTAGGCTTCCGCGTCGTTGCGTATGGCTGACGCTTTGCCCCGGGCAGCGGGCAGAAGCGCGTTGCGGTAGGCTTCTGCTTCGTTGATGATACGGCTCTTGTCTTCGCGGGCGCTGGCCACGTCCTTGAAGGCTTCCACGACTTCCTGCGGCGGATGGACGTCCTGAAGCTGAACGGCGATGACCTGAATGCCGGCACCGTACTTGTCGAGGATCTGCTGCAGAAGCACAGTAGCGTCATTCTGGATTTTCAGCTTGCCGTCCGTGATGGCGGAGTCAATGAGGTTGTTGCCGATGACTTCACGCATGGCGGCTTCGGATGCGCTGTGCACGAGATCCGTGGGATCAGCCACATTGAACAGGTAAAGCACGGCGTCCTTGATTTTGTACTGAACGGAGAACTGGACGTTGACCACGTTCTCGTCGCCGGTGAGCATGGAGGCCTCATGGGGCATCATGCGCACGCGGCCCTGCTGGAAGGTTGTGGACTGACCGACGTTGCGGTAGCCGATCTCGCTGCGCATGATGCGCGTGACCTTCGGCTTGTAAACGGTTTCGATGGGCACAGGCAGGGCGTAGTGCGGTCCTGGTCCGGTGGAACGGTTGTATTTGCCGAACTGCAGCACTACGCCTTCCTCGTCAGGATTGACGATGTAGATGCCGGAGGCAAGCCAGAGCAGAATGATGATGCCGGCGATAAGGAATATTCCGCGGCTGCCGGGTATTTTGAAACGGGGGATCCTGAAGCCTTCGCCGTTGTCCCCGCCATTGCGGCTGCCACCTCCGTTTCCTCCCCCGAAGGGGCGGAAGGGGCGGCGTTTTTCGCTGTGATCGTCTTCGTCGTTACCGGTATTGTCTTCAGGCGGCGGTGTGTAACCGGACTGGCGGGAGCGCTTTTCCTGCAGCTTGTCCCAGTCCCAGTTCTTCAGAACCTGCGCGAGTGAACTCATTCATTTCCTCCGATGCCGCTGGGTTCCGTAAGCAACCCGGGCATGTCAAAGAATTCCAGATTATTCCCATTAATTTACGTTAAGCATTTTTGCTGGTCAAGGCGGCCGCTGTTTGCCTTTTCTTGCTCACCCATTTATGGATACCTGCGTGCGGGGAATTTTTCCCCTCGACAAACAGCCGGAGGAGGGAGCATGCAGGTCAGACTTGTTTCGTGGAATGTGAACGGCATCAGAGCCGTATCGGCCAAGCCGGACTGGCAGTGGTTCTCCGGTCAGACCGCACAGATTGTCGGACTCCAGGAGACAAAGGCCTCTCCGGATCAGCTGAAGCCGGAACTGGTCAGTCCGGAGGGCTGGGAGTCCTACTGGGCCTCCAGTACCGTGAAAAAAGGATATTCCGGTGTGGCTGTGTTCTCCAGGCTGAAGCCACTGGCCGTGGATCTGGAACTGCCTGATCCCGCCTACCAGGGCGAAGGCCGTATTATCCATATGGAATTTGAAAAGTTCCACTTTATCAATGGGTATTTCCCGAACGGCGGCGCGGAGATTCTGAGCGGGGACGGGAAGCATCAGGGAAAGTTCAAGCGCCTGGAATACAAGATGGGGTTTTTCAGCGTGTTTGCCGACTACGCCCAGAAACTCAGGCAGAGCAAGCCCGTCGTTGTCTGCGGTGACTTCAACATAGCGCACAGGCCCATCGATCTTGCGAGGCCCAGGGACAACGTCATGAACACCGGGTTTCTTCCGGAGGAAAGAGCGTTTCTCGATCACTTTACAGAGCTCGGGTACATTGACACCTTCCGGAAGGTTCATGGTGATGAGGAAGGGGCCTATTCCTGGTGGTCGTACAAAACGAGAGCGCGGATGCGGAATATCGGGTGGCGCATCGATTATTTTTTTGCCTCGGAAGAGCTGAGGGATAACATCGTGGACGCCTGGATAGAAAAGGATCAGTACGGCTCAGATCACTGCCCCATAGGACTCTGCCTCGAATTTTAGATCTGAGGCTGCCGGAGCGGCGAAAGGCCTCCCCCTGATATCAGAGGGAGGCCTTTCGCGTGTTTTCAGAAAAAAAACCGGATCAGAGGTTCGCAGCGCCGGGAGCGGAGTTCTCCTTTTCAGGAACGTTGAGCTGGGTTTCCTTATTCGCCGGAGGAACGGGAGACGCGTCATTGGCGAACTTTTCGGCGGTATCCTGAAGCGTGGCCTTGCCCACGATCTTCCACTGATCGTTGTGCTTGCGCAGGGCAATCCAGCTGGTCATGTTGGCGGGAGTGGTGACCTTGGCGACGGCCGCGGTTTCATTCAGTTCCCTGACCTCGGCGCTGGCCAGGGCTTCGGGAACCCACGGGCAGTCAGGAGTCTTGGATTTGGAGCACTGATCCTGCAATTCGCCGGAGGCCACGGTGCGGGTAAAGGTATCCGTGTAACGGCCCTGCAGATCGATGATGGAATTAATCAGGTCGTTGACCTGGGAGCCGAGTCCCAGCATTTTTCCCATGGAATCGAGCCCGCTCAGGAGCTGGTTGCTCTGCTTGAGATTTGCGAACTCATGGGCCGCGTAGGCCTGCATATCGAATTGGGAGAGAAAGGCTCCGCTGTCTTTGTTTTTCAGGGCTGTTCCGGCCTGCTCGAGAGTCTTGCCGGCTCCGCTCTGGCAGCCGGCCAGGCCAAGGGTGAGGCAGAAAAGGGCGGCGAGAGCCAGAGTTTTCTTGAGGATACGATTCATGAAATTTCCTCCTTGGGAAGTTGGGCGTCAGTATAACAGGAGGCAGGCCGGCACGCTAGAGAGGACGGTTCTCCTCTTCCACCACGACCTTGCCCCCGCCAGCCGTGAAAAGGCCGGCGCGGAAGGCTTCGGCTGAGGATTCGGGAACTCTGACGCTGAGTCGGACGTTTTCAGAAAAATCCTCGGAAAGCACAGAGCCGCCACACTGCCTGAGCAGGCGCAGCGCGGCATCCCTGTCTCCGTACCCCATGCGCAGGGACAGTGTCACGGAGGGGATGAGGATTTCTGTCGGGAGAGAGGCCAGACAGTTGCTGACGCTGTCCTGATAGGCGCGGACGAGACCTCCCGTGCCGAGCTTGATGCCCCCGAACCAGCGGGTGACTACGGCGCAGATCTGTCCCACACCACTGTGCAGGAGGATCTGCAGCATGGGACGCCCAGCCGTGCCGTGAGGTTCTCCGTCGTCGTTGCAGCCGATGCGGGCCGTTGATCCGGGCGGTCCGGCCACGAACGCCCAGCAGTTATGCGTGGCGTCCGTATTGAGGCTCCGGATTCTCTCAATGAAGGCGCGGGCCTCCTCCGGCGTGCCGGTCCGGGCGATCTGCGTCAGGAAACGGCTGCGTTTTATCAGCAGGGAGGCCGTGTGCGGAGCGCTTGCCCCTGCGAGAGGAATAGGATAATTGTCGCTCATGTCTGCCCCATGCTAAAAATCCGGAATGTCCGGTCTTTTCAGCGCCCCAAGGGGCTTTTCCGGACTGCGCACGGCTATTGTGCCGTATTTTCACTCCGAGTGGAAGACGGCCGCGCGATCCGCGGAATCTGAATCAAATAAAGGAGAAACACATGAGCAAAACTCTTGACAATCTTATGGATGCTTTTGCCGGCGAATCTCAGGCGAACCGCAAATACCTCGCCTATGCTCAGGTTGCGGATAAGGAAGGCAAACCCCAGATCGCCAAGCTTTTTCGCGCTGCCGCTGCCGCCGAGACCATTCATGCCCACGCTCATCTGCGTAACGCCGGAAAGATAGGCGATACGGCCGCCAACCTCAAGGACGCCCTCGAGGGCGAGACTTACGAGTACACCAAGATGTACCCCGGTATGATCAAGGACGCCAAGGAAGAGGGCAACGAAAAGGTTGCCAAGTACTTCGGTTTTGCCTGCTCCGTCGAGGAAGTCCACGCCAACCTGTACAAGAAGGCCATTGAGGACGCCCAGGCGTTCAAGGGCGATTATTACATCTGCCCTGTCTGCGGCTATACCCATGAAGGCCCCATGACCGGTTCCTGCCCTGTGTGCGGAGCCAAGGGCGCCAATTTCATTAAGGTTGACTAGTTTTCAGAACCTTTCGTTCCCGTGCGGACGCCTGGTTTACCGATAAGGAGAAACCGGGCGTCCGTTTTTTTTGCTGGCCGGCAGGAGCAGCCGCAGGGAACTGCCTTTCTCTCCTGATATTGATTTTCCCGTGGGAAAAAGGCAGAATACCCGATGCATTTTTTGGAAGGAGACCTTCATGCGCGCATATTTTACGGGGGCTGTTCTTGCCCTCATGCTTTCCATCGGCTGCGGCTGCAGTATGGGTGCCGGCCCCGTTCAGGCTGCACCGGCAGATCCCGGAACCGGGAAAGCCGAGGCTGCGAAGGACGCCAGGCAGGCGCCCCAGGCAAGCAAGTTCGATTCGATCCGCCGTTTCGGCCAGGTTCTTGATATCGTTGAGCAGTCCTACGTGAAGGAAGTGGGCCAGAGCGATCTTATCGATGGGGCCATTAAGGGAATGCTGCAGGGCCTCGATCCTCATTCCTCTTTTCTGAGCGCAGAAGAATACAAGGAGATGCAGGAGACGACGTCCGGTGAGTTTTTCGGCATCGGCATCGAATTTTCCATGGAGAACGGCCAGGTGACCGTCGTGTCTCCCATTGAGGACACGCCAGCCTTCAAGGCCGGCATGCAGACCGGTGACGTCATTCTGCTCATAGACGGCCAGTCCACCCAGGAAATGACCATGCAGGAAGTCGTTACCCGCCTGCGCGGCCCCAAGAATACGGGCGTCGATCTGACCGTGCTGCACGCCAACAGCAAGAAGCCGGTCAAGATGCATCTTATCCGTGACGCCATTCCCCTTGTCAGCGTTAAAAGCCGCAGGCTCGAGGACGGGTATTACTGGGTGCACGTGACCCGTTTCTCTGAAAAGACGACTGAGGAACTCCATGAGGCTCTGGCCAAAGCAGAGAAAGAGAGCAAGCCAAAGGGCGGACTTAAGGGAATTGTGCTGGATCTCCGCGGCAACCCCGGCGGTCTGCTCAAACAGGCCGTGAGCGTGGCGGATACCTTCCTGACAAAGGGCACTATTGTGTCCATCAAGGGACGCAGTGAAAGCATGGCGCGCACGTACTCTGCTTCGCCGGAAGCCACGGACGTGCATGTTCCCATGGTCGTGCTCATTAATGCCGGTTCCGCTTCCGCTTCTGAAATTGTTGCTGGCGCGCTCAGGGATCAGAAGCGCGCTGCCATTATTGGTGAGCGTTCCTTCGGCAAGGGATCCGTCCAGAATATCATTCCGCTCGCTGATGGTTCGGCCCTCAAGCTCACCATCGCCCTCTATTATACCCCGAACGGCAGCTCCATCCAGGCGGAAGGCATAGTGCCCGATATTGAGATTCCTCTGGCCGCGTCCTCAAGGGAGGACGGTGACGCCCGCTATATCGTGCGGGAGCAGTCGCTGAACCGTCACCTCGAGAACAAGGGCAAGAACAAGAAGGACAAAGATAAGCCTGACGAGGATACGGATGTTTCCGA
Organism: uncultured Desulfovibrio sp.; assembly: GCA_900319575.1. Classification (GTDB taxonomy): domain Bacteria; phylum Desulfobacterota; class Desulfovibrionia; order Desulfovibrionales; family Desulfovibrionaceae; genus Desulfovibrio. The sequence goes on from ONPA01000087.1 coordinate 10,235, forward strand.
GCAGCTGGCAAAGGATAACCAGCTGCGCCTGGCCCTTCAGATAGTAAAGGATATGCCGAGGCTGACGGCCATCCACGAAAATTAGACCTGCCGGGACTGAAAGGTCCGGGCAGACAGAGCCGCGCAAAGGCGGCGCATCCTGATAAAATCCGGGTGCGCCGCCTTTGCTTTTTTCCTGAGGCTGGGGCCTGGAGGCCCCAGTTTCGCAGTCTGAAGGGAAATGCTATCGTTTGGGGAAGAAAAGCGCGGCGCGCCAGTGAGGGATCTCTCTGCAGATCCTGGAGAGCGGAGAGAGAAACGCCTTTCCCGCGGAAGAGGGTGCCGCGCGGGATACTTCATGATGAAAAGGAGTCTGTCATGTCCATTAATATAGGATGTATTGGCTGTGGCAATATGGGCGGCGCCATTCTCGGCGGCCTTGCCAAATCGGGAAAGGGTTACGCCCTGTGCGGGAATACGCGCACTATGAAGCGCATGGAGCCCCTCGTTAAACTGGGAGTCGAGCCTCTTGAGTCAGCTGCTGATGTCGCCCGCAAAAGCCGTTATGTGGTGCTGGCAGTGAAGCCCTACCAGGTTGAGGCCGTGCTTTCGGGCATGAAGGGTGCGCTCAGCGCTGATAACGTGCTGATCTCCATCGCCGCCGGTGTCAGCCTGGATACGCTGAAAAAATTTTCCCGCGGTGTATGCCCCGTGGTCCGCTGCATGCCCAACACGCCGGCGCTCGTCGCCAAGGGGGTTTTTGCCTTTTCTTTTGAGGACAGCCGCCTCTCGGAGGAGCAGAAACGGGACATTCTGGATATTTTTTCAGCGCTCGGTCAGTGCTTTGAAGTGCCGGAAAGCCGCTTTACGGCGTTCACCTCTCTCATCGGAGCTGGTCCCGCCTACCTCTTTGATCTCATGGAAGGCATGGTGCAGGCCGGCGTGACCCTCGGATTTCAGCACGCGGACTGCCGGCGCATGGTAGCCGCGCTCTTCGAGGGCTGCGGACGCATGGCCCTTGAAAACAGCGATACGCATCTCATGGCTCTGCGTGACAATGTCTGCTCTCCCGCGGGTACGACCATTGTCGGCGTCAACTGCATGGATGAGGACGGCCTCGCCGGGAAACTGGCCAAGGCTGTTTTCGCGGCCAACCGCCGCGGCATAGAGATGGAGGGATAGCTTCCTCCCGGAAGCGGGTTATTTCCTTTTGAAAAGGAAGGGGCCGGATCCACCCGGATCCGGCCCCTTCCCGTTTTATATGGCTGACAGCTGCAGCATCAGATACTGTCTTCCTGTCCGGAGGGAGCGTTCTTTTCAGAACGGATTACAATGTAGCGCAGCGCCGGACCGCGGCCTTCCCTGCGCAGAAATCCTGCTTTGACGAGTTCCTGCAGATCGTACTGCGCTGTACGCATGGAGATATCTTTCCCTGCGATGTCCTGGTAATCCTGTCTGGACAGGCTTTCCCGTTTCAGAATTTCAGTGAGGGCAGCGCGCATGCGGGAGTTCAGAGCGCGTGTGCCTGGAATTTCCTCAGATGAGCTTTTTGTGTCCGGAGATCTGCGCGCCGCTTCACACGGACCTGAATCCGGAGAGACTGGATCTGTCTGAGTGGTATCTCTCTTTTCCGGCTCCTGGGAAGGAGCAGGCAGGGGAACAGAAGCAGCGCCGGAGGCTTCCTGCGCAGGCCCAGCGCTTTCCTGTCCGCGCTCCCAGGCTTTCTGCAGAAGTTCCGTGGGGGTCCTGTTCTGATTCCCGTCGCCTTTTTCCTCGTTCTGTGCCCCGATGTCCACGCAGTGGGGAAGAATGATGTCTCCATCGCAATAGGCCAGAGTGCGCATGACGCAGTTTCTGAGTTCGCGGACGTTGCCGGGCCAGTGATAATGCATCATCTTGCTCAGGGCGCCGCGGCTGATGTCGGGAATATCACGCTGTTCTCCCGCCTTGGCCAGTCCTTCCTTGAGGAAGGCCACGGTCATATACGGAATATCCCGTTTATGATCCCTGAGCGGGGGAGTTTTGATGGTGATGACGGCAAGGCGGAAATAAAGGTCTTCCCTGAAAGTGCCACGGTGCACTTCCTCCTGCAGATCCGCATTGGTGGCGGCTATGACGCGTGTGTCGAATTTGATGAATTCATCGCTGCCGAGCGGATGGATGCAGCGGTCGGAAAGAGCCCGCAGAAGGGCCTGCTGCACGCGGAGTGTGGCATTGCCGATTTCGTCCAGCATGAGCGTCCCGCCTTCGGCAGCCAGAAAGGCGCCTTTGCGGGGCTGCTTCGCTTCTGTGTATGCGCCTTTGACGTGACCGAAAAGGGTATCCATGAGCAGTCCCTCGTCAAGAGCGCCGCAGTTGATAGTAATGAAGGGGCCATCCTTCCGTTTCGACTGATTATGGATGGCCCGGCTGACGAGCTCCTTGCCTGTGCCCGTTTCACCGACCACAAGAACGTCTTCCATGACCTTCGCGGCCTGGGCGATGTCGTTTCTGAGGCGCTTTATCTCAGGACTCTTTCCTACAATACCGTCTTCCGGCGGAACGAAATCCTTGGGGAAATCCTTCACGCGCTCCATCTGCAGACGCACATTGGTCAGCGAATCCGTGAGATCCCGGTCCTGCTCGAGGAACTGGAGCCGTTCCAGAATGAGATTGACGGAGGTTCTCAGCCTGTGCACTTCCTTCGGTTCCTCCGTCTGAGGCAGTTCACTCACGAGACTTTTGTCGGCCTCGTCAAGAATATCCCTGTTGAGGCGGAACAGGGGCTTCAGGACGGAGCGTGAAATCAGAAAAAGAGCCAGCGTCATGAAAAACATGGCGAGCAGAAAGGCGCAGAAATAAATGAGGCTCAGCTGTGCTCCGCTTTGCGTGAAGGTAAAGGTGGAATCGAGGACGACCACGGCACCGACTACCTGGGCCGGGCCGTTGGACGTAGAGTGATAGGTGACGGGAGCGAAGCTCACGTTTTCCACCGGGAGAGAACCGTCGCCCCACAGGTCTCCGTTCAGACTGGAAAGCTTTCCTGATTTGCCGTGCTGGATCTCGTTCATCATGGTCCAGTAGCTGTAATACTCGCTGGCGGACGGTCTGAAGGCCGTGCTGTAGCCAGGCCTGCCGAAATCACCACGGAAGCCCGCGCGCACGGTATCGAGGCTGCTTTGCTGATCGTTTTTCCCATGTTCCGCGTCCTGGAAAATCATCCAGCCTTCTTTATCCACATAGACCGTGTGCGTGTTGGAGTTCTGCAGGGCCTCGGCGTCGGCGCCGGCCTGTGAAAAATTGCTTATGGTGTCGCGCAGCGTCGAAAGATCGAGGGAGAGCATAAGCACACCATGGAACGTGCCGTCGGGGCGGAGAACCGGGGCGTAGAAGCGGATAACCTGCAGCGTGAGCTGCCCATGCATGCCATCGGGGGTGTGCATCATGGGATACACGACTTCCATGGGCTGTGTGACGGTAACTTCGTCCGGGCTCCCTATATTGCCCGGCGCGCGGAAAGGAGAGCCGGCCAGACTGTCAGCCTGTTCGGGCGGGATGTTTATGAGCTCGCCATTATAGTTGAGAAGCAGATAACGTTCCTTCCGGTCGGCGTCCATAAAGGCCACCTCGCGGTAGCGGGCATTGTTGATCTTTGTGCGGAACTGCATGCGCCGGATCATTTCATCCTTCTGCATGGAACCCGCGGCGAGGACGAGAAGCTGGTTGCGCGCTTCGGCGAGGCTCTGCCCTATGGCAAAACCGAGAGCGTGTGCCTGAATGCGCGTATTGCGCGCTGTTGCGCTATTGACCACTGCCTCAAGAGATTTGCGCGTTCCTGCGAACACGCAAATCAGAAGAAGTGCCAGGATCGGCAGAAAGACAAGCGTGAAGCGCCTGAAGAGGCTGATATGAGACCAGAAGGAGAAGAAGGGCGGCCTCGGTATGCGCAAAATATTGTGGAGGTGCGTCATGCATGGAACCTCGCAACAGGAAATTTATGCCTGCGTGAAAAATAACCTAATAGAAAATTGAGGGCAAATACTTTGTGAATTATTGGATTTTTTACCCGGAGGGAAAAGTGCAATCGTGCAATGGCACGGCATATGCATAAAGACTGACTGTTTGCAAATGTTTCTTTGGTACAGAGAAATAAAGCGCTTTTACTTATGCCAAAGTTTAATTCTAAGGAGAGTGTCATGAGGAAGTTGAGGAAAGCATGGATATGGCTGGTCGGCTGTTATGCCAGTCTTCTGGTCCTTCTGCCCACGATCGCTGAAGCTAAGAAAGCTCTTAGTCATGTTGTAATCGTCGCTGACACCCGCAAACTTAGCGGTATCGAGCTTTGGTGGGCGCAGATGTACAATGATAACCATCTGTATTTCACGATCCTTACCATTATCATCATTCCGCTTACAGGATGCATATTCGGTATTCTGGCCGACCTGGTCATGAATCATATCGGTATTGACCTGAAGCACCGCAAAGCTGCTGAATAAGAGGGAGGATCATATGGATTGGTTATATGTTTTGATGCCCATTTCTGGGTGCACGGTATTCTGGCCCGGCCTTATTATTCTCGGCCTCGGCGTCGGTATCATCGGCGGATTCTTCGGCATGGGCGGTGCGTGGATGGTTACCCCCGGCCTTAACATTCTTGGCTTCCCCATGGCCTTCGCCATCGGCACTGACGTGTCGCACATGGCCGGCAAATCACTGATTTCGACTTTCCGTCACGCCAAGTTCGGCAACGTTGACTACAAACTCGGCCTGACCATGCTTATTGGTACCGTCATCGGCATGGAAATCGGCGCCCAGATTGTTATGTACCTCGAACGCCTCGGCAACGTCGACAAGATCGTGCGCTGGCTGTACGTCGTTCTCCTTCTCCTCCTCTCCTGGCTCGTGTTCGGCGACCTCGCCAAGCGTAAGCGCATGGAGCGTGAGGCTGCTGCCAAGGGCGAAAAGCTTGACGACAACGCTCAGGGCGTTGACTGGGCTTCCAAGCTCCAGCGCATCAAGATCCCCCCGATGATTCACTACCATGAAGCCGGCATTTTCTGCTCTGCCTGGCTCCCCATCATGGTTTCCTTCGCCACCGGCGTTCTGGCTGGTATCCTCGGTATCGGCGGCGGTCTGATTCGTATGCCCGCCCTCGTTTACCTCATCGGCTGCCCGACCCATATCGCCGTCGGCACTGACCTCTTTGAAGTTGCTATCTCCGGTCTGTACGGTGCTGCCACCTATACCATGAAGGGCCGTACTGAACTCGTGGCTGCTCTTATCATGCTCATCGGCGCTGCCATTGGTGCCCAGATTGGTGCCGTTGCCACCAAGTACATCCGCGGCTACGGCATCCGCGCCGCATTCGGCTGCGCCGTTGTTGGCTGCCTCTGCTCCGTTGTTCTGAAGCTCATCCAGCCTTACTTCCCTGCCTACGCTAGCATTATCAATGGCATCGCCACTGTGGTCGTTCTCGGATTCGTCTTCGTCATCTCCACCTACATCGCTGTCAGGATGTTTGCTGGCGTAAAGAACGAACTCGCGGAAAAGAAGCGGGCTGCCCAGAACTAGAACAGGCACATGAAGGAGATTGCCATGAAAATTCGTTTCCATTTATTCCTGCTCGCAGCGATGTGCCTGACCCTTTCCGCCTGTGATTTCGGTGAAGTCGACCAGGGCCGCTGCGTTGCCTATAACGAGAACACCGGCAAATTCACCATGATTCTCGATGTGAACCATGACCAGTTCAATCCGCAGTACACCGGCGGTGCCTATGAATACCAGATGCCCGCAGACCCGAAGGAATGCGGACCTGCACCCAAAGCCGGCGGCCGCGTCCATTTCGATATCGAGAAGAAGCAGATTGTTATCTACAATAACGGCAAGCTCGAAGAACTGGCCATCGAATTCACCGACATCCAGAGCGATATCCTGTCCGACAACCCGAAGGTGAAGGGACACAAGTTCCCCGTCATCAATAAGGATGCCGGAACCATAACCGAATACTCCAAGCGCCTGAAGAAGCTCATCACCTTCAAGGTTCCCGCTGAGTACCTGTCCCTTCCTGACAGCACCTGGGAAGCCGGCGATGACTGCAGAATCTACTACAAGCCCAATGCCAAGCATCAGGCTCTGAGATTCATGAACGTCACGCAGACCAATATCTTTAAGAAGTAAACTCCTTACCCTTATCCCTCCGCCGGTTCCATGGCCGGCGGAGGGGCAATCTGACCGGAGGCAGAGAACATGACGACTAATGCTTACAGGCGCGCTCTTTACGGAACCATCATCCATGTCAGTGCCAATGTGGTAACGCTGCTGTCCATCTGCCTGGCCATGTACATGTCCTTCCACTATCCCAATGACTGCCTCACCGTGTTCTGCGCCTGGTTCTTCGGAATAACCGTTTCAGCCTGGTTCCTGGCAAAGCGTCTTGACCGGTATGTCCGCCTGCACTTTGCCGATGCCGATGAAGGCTTGGTCCGCCTCCCCGGCAAACACCGTGAAATGTTGATGCGATGGAAAGTGTGCGCCAGAATGCCCGTCCTCGAGCGCCTGCCCTCGTAAAAACCACAAATTTCTCTGGACCGCCGGCGGGGTTTCCCCTCTTTTTCCCCGCCGGTATATCCCTTCCTCCGATGGATGCCGGCGGAACGTTCCTCCCGCCGGCATTCCGGCAGCGCAGGCTTTGCCTGTACCCGCGCATATTTTGTCCGGCACCACCGTTCTCCCCGCCGGACAGATTTCCACCAGGGGCTGCCTCCCCTGGAATATGGACATCCCACCTCTTCCGGTTTCTCCCTCTTCCGGATGGGGAATTCCTCCTGCCGGCGGATCCGTTCTTCCGCCGGCTTTTTTTGTGTCTTTTCCCCAGAGCCTTTCCCGTGTCGTCCCGCCGGCCGTCCTTGCCCATGGCCGGTTCTCGTTCTAAAATAAAAAGGATCCCTGATGTCGTTTCCTTCTGCCCGTTTTCTCTTCCAGGTGGCCGCCTATGTCTGATACCCAAATGGTTTCTCCCCTTGCCAGTACGCCTGACTGGTTTATGTTTTCCGCCCTGCGCCGGCGTCAGAGAGCCTCCGGCTTTTTTTCGGCCATTGTAATGACCCTGTGCCTGATCGTCCTTTGCGACGGACTCATCTCCCAGATGCGGGGAGGCGGCAGCTACCGGATTGAAATGCTTCCCGGCACCTCAGAGGCCGTTTCCGGCCCTATGGCTGATCCCAAGGCCGTGGCCGGGGATATGGAGTTTTTCCCCATTCCCCAGGACGCACCCATTACGTTTGAATTCAAAGGATTTTTCTCAAGCTACTGGTTTGGCACAGGAATGTGGCGGGGATACCTGCACGCTTCCGATTCAGCCCCCAGCGGGACATACCAGATGGCGATAGGCCTCAGAGGAACTCCTTCCGCTGCTCATCAGGTGTATACGGTGGCCATAGCGGCGGATAAGTTCGAGCAGGACAGAAACAGCCTTTCCTTCGTGCGCCGCTGGACGTCCTGGAATCCTTTTTATCTGGCTGCTATTCTTGCGGCTTTTGGCCTCAGCGCCGGTGTTGCCTCCTACATGCTCGGCCGGCGTACAGAGGGCCTCCTGTCCTCCCTCGGACTCTCCGAGATTTTCAAGACCAGTCCGGACGGTATTTTTATCCGGGTCTACAATGTGACCGGGCAGCGCGATCTTGCGGGAAAGAACTGGGTCGCTTATGACTCCTCCCTGCGCCGTCTTGGAAAGGTCATCTTTGATCGTTCCTCCAATGGCGTGACAGAATGCCTCTTCGTGAAGGACGCCCCCGTATTGCCGCACCGGGGTGACTTCGTGGCGTTCTGGGAGCGCACTCCCTTCAATCCCTCACCCGTGCGCCGCGGTTTCTTTCATGGCCTCGCTGGCGGAAGGAAGGCTGCCGGGGCGGGGGCGGATCCGTCTTCCGGACACAGCGGCGCTGGCGGAATTTCCGCCTGATTTTTTCCGTTCCCCCCGCAGGGGACGGCGATGTACATACTTTTCGAGGTTTTTTCATGGATACTGACAACAAAGAATTCACTCTGGCTCCCGAGGATCCCTGCCCCTGCGGCAACGGCAAGAAATTCGGCGAATGCTGCGCCAAGGCTTTGAAGGATGGCTGCTGGCCTGGAACAGCCGAAGCCCTGATGCGTGCCCGCTACACGGCGTACGCGCTGCATGACTACCAGTATCTTGTTGACACGACGCTTCCCTCTGAACGGGATAAGGATTTCAGCGCCGAGAAGCTCGAGGAACAGAGCCGGGATGTGAACTGGGTCAGACTCAGTGTGGTAAAAACCGGAGATACCACCCGCGAGGACAGCGTCGATTACGATCTGGTCGACTTCTACGCTTACTACACCATGCACGGAGCCACCATGCAGCTCGGCGAGCACGCGTATTTCACGAAGGGCGAGGACGGGCGGATTTACTATGCCCATGGCTACAAGCTGCGCCCCGAGCCGTTCCGCCGTTCGCAGCCCAAGGTGGGCCGCAATGATCCCTGCCCCTGCGGAAGCGGCAAAAAATACAAAAATTGCTGCGGCCGCAATCAGGCGTAAATTATGGGAAAAGTCAGTCAGCAGGCTGACACCCTTCTTTCCTTCGTACTCGGCCCCATGGAACGAGTCAGGCAATTCTGTCTCGATTGTCAGGGCGGTCAGGAAAGTTTTGTCACCGGCTGTGAGGATAGCGGCTGCGCCTTTTTCGCCCAGCGTCTCAGCGTGCGGGAAAACACCATTACCCACATGGCCGCAGGGAACGAGCAGAGACAGTGTCTCAGGGCTATCCGCCGCTTCTGCCTGTGCTGCGCGGGGGGAAGGGGAGAAGTCCGCTCCTGTGGCGGCGAGTCCCGCTGCGTTCTGTGGGAGTACCGCTTCGGCGTCATGCCGAAGACATACGAACGCGTTAGCAGAAGGCTGCACATTTCCGATTCAGTGGCCGGAGGAAGGCAGCGAGCCTGACAAAGCCTTCCCCGGTCCCGGTTTCCCGCATTCCTTTTGTCTGCCCCGGAAGTGAGCCGGGGAAGGAGTTTTTTATGGCGTACATTGAATGGTCCAGAGCCTATACGGGCAGGGTGCGCCGTGCACACTGCGATGCTCTGAAAAGCCGCGCGGGCGAGCTCTCACGCCGTCTCGCCAGGGAGCTTGACGGGGGAAGTCTGCCGTTTCTGAAAATGGGCTATGTGGATCCGCTGAAGAGGGAACTCCCCGGTGTGGCCGCCAGGGCCAAAGAATTCCACAATATGCTTGTCCTCGGTATCGGCGGCTCTGCGCTCGGTGCCAGGGCAATGCAGCGTGCTTTCGCTCCGGCACAGGATATGCCCGGTGGCTCAGGCCCTGACGGACGCAGTCTGTGGATTGCAGATAATGTCGATCCCTATACACTCTCTGAGTGGTTCAGACGTCTTGATCCCAGAGACACCATGGTGGTCACCATCAGCAAGTCCGGCGGCACCATTGAGACGATTTCCCAGTATTTCCTCGCCTGTGACTGGCTGAAGAAAGCCCTCGGCGAAGACTGGAAGAAGCACATGATTGTGGTGACGGATCTGAAGAAGGGATTCCTCCGCG
>ONPA01000147.1 GCA_900319575.1 uncultured Desulfovibrio sp.
CCCTGATTTGCCCAGACCGGCAGGTATCTGCCGGACGCTTCTGTTTTCCCGGGCCGGCCGTGACGTTCCGGCTGTCCGTGCAGTGCGGGATTCTCGCCCTTTGGAACGCGTGATGCCGGGCGCATAAAAAAAGGCCGGGCAGGATAAAAAATCCCGACCGGCCTTTTCGTTTGTACTTATAGGGAAAAAGCTACTGGGCCATATCTTCCGTAAGCACCATGTGCCTGGCGGCCTTGGTTTCATCGAGGCGCGTCACGGGCAGTCCGTGCGGGGCGGAAAGCAGGGTTTCGGGATCCTTCCTGCCTTCGGCCACGATCTCATGGACGGCATCGGAGAAGGCGTCAAGCGTCTGCTTGCTTTCCGTTTCCGTGGGTTCGGGCATGAGGCATTCATGCACGAGAAGCGGGAAGTAGATGGTCGGGGCGTGATAGCCGCGCTCGAGCAGTCCTTTGGCGATGTCGAGAGCGCGCATTCCTTCGGGTGCGGAGGCCACGAATTCATGCATGCAGATACGGTTGAACGTCACCTGCAGAACGTCCTCGAGCTTCTTCCTCAGGTAGTTGGCATTGAGCACGGAGTAGTCCGCAACGCGTCTGATACCAGCGTTGCCGAGCCTGACCATGTAGGCAAGAGCCCTGATGATAATGCCAAAGCTGCCGTAGAAAGGACCGATGTGGCCGATGCTCAGGCTGCTTTCGGGCATAAGGCCAAAGGTGCCGTCCGCGCGCTTCTCGACCCTCGGAGAGGGCAGGAAGGGCAGAAGGCGTTCGCTGCAGCCCACGGGGCCGCTGCCGGGGCCGCCGCCGCCGTGAGGCGTAGCGAAGGTCTTATGCAGGTTCAGATGCACGCAGTCGAAGCCCACGTCGCCCACACGCATTCTGCCCATAATGGCGTTCATGTTGGCGCCATCGTAATAGAGCAGCGCGTCCACGGAGTGAAGGATGCGCACGATGTCCTTCAGGTTCCTTTCCATGAGGCCGAGGGTATTGGGGCAGGTCATCATCATGCCGGCGATGTCCTCGCCGTACTTGTCGACGGCCGCCTGTACGGCGGAGGGATCGACAATGCCGTCCGCGGACTCCAGAGAGACAACCTCAAAGCCGGCCATATGGGCCGAAGCGGGGTTCGTGCCGTGAGCGGAGTCAGGAATGAGCATGATGTGACGGCTGCGGCCCTTGGACCTGTGGTAAGCGGCGATGAGGGACACGCCGGTGAATTCACCGTTGGCGCCAGCCATGGGCTGAAGCGTGAAGCCCTTCATGCCCGTGATCTCGCACAGCCATTTCTCGGTCTCATAGAGAACCTCAAGGGCACCCTGGCAGGAAGCGGCACCGGCTTCGCCGAGCTGGGCCAGCATGGGATGCACGCGGGTGAATCCCGGAAGGGCGCAGACAGTCTCGGTGAACTTGGGGTTATACTTCATGGTGCAGGAGCCGAGCGGATAGAAATTGGCGTCAACGCTGTAGTTCAGTTCCGCGAGGCGGGTGAAATGACGCACGACGTCGAGCTCACCGCATTCAGGCATCCTGGGAGCGGATCCGCGCAGCAGGCCGGCCGGGAGCATGTCACAGGCTTTGGGCTGGGAAGGATCCTCATCGAGGACTATGCCGCGGGTGACGCGCCCGGGGACGGATTCGTCAAAGATTGTTTTCACAGCAAACCTCCGAGGCTCTCCGCCAGGCTGTCGATCTGTTCTCTGGAATTCTTTTCCGTGCAGCAGAGAAGCAGGACGTCATCCATACCCTTGTAGCCGCGGCCCACGGGATAACCGGGAACCACGGAATGCCGGGAGATCATGGACTCAACGACCTCTTCCGCGGGTTTCGGCAGCCTAATGGCCACCTCATTGCCGTAGGGCTGGTCATTGAGGAGGCTGACGCCGGGAAGCGCGGTCAGCTTCTGTACGGCGTAACGGGCCAGAGCCATGCCGCGTTCGGCCACCTGGATGAGCCCCTGCGGGCCGACCAGGGAGAGATAGATCAGGGCGCGCAGCGCGCAGAGGTTCTGGTTGGAGCAGATGTTGGACGTGGCCTTCTCCCTGCGGATGTGCTGCTCGCGGGCCTGCAGGGTCAGGACGTAGCCGGTGCGGCCCTGGGTATCCGTGGTACGGCCCACAAGACGGCCGGGAAGCTGGCGCACAACCTTCTTGGTGCAGGCCATGAGGCCAAGGTAGGGGCCGCCGAAGGAAAGCGGCATGCCGAGGCTCTGCCCCTCACCCACGGCCACATCCGCGCCCATCTCGCCGGGGGTCTTCACCACGGCCTGCATGATGGGGTAGACGGAAATGACCGACATGGCCTTGTGGCTCTTCGCGTGAGCGAAGAGTTCGCTGAAATCGCTGACAACGCCGAAGAAGTTCGGGTTCTGCACCACCACGCAGGCGGCGTCGTCACCCACGGCCGCCTTCAGGGCTTCCATGTCGCTTGTGCCGTTCTTCTGGGGCACGGTGACGATCTCAATGGGCAGGTTGGTGCTGTACGTGGCCAGCATGGCACGCCACAGCGGATTCACACAGCCGTCGATAACCACCTTCTCGCGGTGGGTGAGGCGGCAGCTCATGGCCGCGGCTTCAAAAATGGCTGACCCGCCGTCATAGACGGAGGCGTTGGCGATGTCCATGTCCAGAAGCCTGGATATGGCCGTCTCATACTCAAAGATAGCCTGCAGCGTGCCCTGCGAGCATTCAGCCTGATAGGGCGTGTACGCGGTGTAGAACGCGCTCTGCCCGGAAAGGGCATCCACGGCTTTGGGAATATTGTGATTGTAATAACCGGCGCCGAGGAAGGAGGTCAGGGCCGTCCTGTTTTTGGCGGCGAGAGCCTCAAAGTAGGCGCAGGTATCGTCCTCGCTTCTGCCCGCGGGCAGATCGAAGCTTTTGGGCCGCATGTCAGGGGCGATATCAGCAAAAAGATCATCGAGGCTGTTCGCGCCGATGACTTTGAGCATTTCCCCCAGCTCGGCTTCGGTGTGGGGAATATAGGGCATGTGTCGCTCCTATTCGGCTTCAGTCGCGCAGAACGCGGCGTAGGCATCAGCGTCCAGAAGGCCCTCGACAGGGGCAGAAAGCTTCACCTTGAAGAGCCAGCCGGCGCCATAGGGATCGCCGTTGACGGTTTCAGGAGCGTCCTCGAGCTCACCGTTGACCTCGGTCACGGTACCGCTCACGGGAGAGAAGATGTCACTGGCGGCCTTGACGGATTCGATGGAGCCGCATTCCTTGCCGGCTTCGACACTGTCATCGACCTGGGGGCACTCGGCGTAGGTGATGTCGCCGAGGGCTTTCTGGGCATGGTCGGTGATGCCTACCGTGGCGATATCGCCTTCAACACGGACCCATTCATGGCTCTTGGCATACTGGAGATCTTTGGGATCAGACATGGCAGATTCCTCCGCGGCCGGTCTCGGGCCGGCCGGAAATAATGTTACGAAAAATATGTGCGGACGCGGAGAACAGCCTCCTTCCGCGAAAAGGGCGCCGTGATTACTGAAGCTTCCTGCGGGCCGTGCCGTCCTTGTAGAAGGGGATCTCGGTCCTGTGCGCTTTGAGGCTGGCGCGTCCGGTCTGGATCAGAAAATCGTTCTCATTGGCCTTGTCGGCCTGCACCCAGGCGAAGGCGATAGCCTTGCCGAGGGACGGGGCAAAGGTGCCCGAGGTAACGCGGCCCACTTCGGTACCGTTCGTCAGGGTCAGCTTGTCGCCGTGGCGGGCGGAGCGGCGGCCTTCGAGCTCCAGGGGAATGAGGTATTCCCTCACCGTATCAAGTCCCTTGCGGCCCACGAAATCGGCAGTGCTCTTCATCATACGGCCCATGCCGGACTCGACAGGGGTGTGTTCCTCATCGAGTTCGTCGCCGTAGAGCGGCAGGCCGGCTTCCATGCGCAGCGTGTCACGGGCGCCGAGGCCGGCGGGCTTCACGCGCGGATCGCCGAGCAGGGCTTCCCAGAGATCAATGGTGTATTTGGCGTCAATGTAGAGCTCGTAGCCGAGCTCGCCGGTATAGCCCGTACGGCTGACCAGCAGCTTCTTGCCATTCCATTCCGTCTCGCGGAAGGCGAAGTACCCGAGGTCGCGCAGGTTCTGACCGAGCAGCTTTTCGAGAATGTCCACGGAAAGCGGGCCCTGAAGGTCAATCTTGGCGATTTCATCGGATTTGTTCACGATGGTGACGCCGGAGGGCAGACGTTCTGCTATGGTCTTGAAATCACGATCAATGCAGGCGGCGTTGACAACGATAAAGAAGGTGTCGCCCATATTATAAATGATGCAGTCGTCAAGGACGCCGCCCTTCTCGTTAAGGATGAAGCCGTAGCGGCAGCGGCCTTCCTTGAGTGTCTCGAGGCTGTGGCTCACGGCCTTCATGAGGGCCTCTTTGGCGCCTGCTCCGGAAACGAAGAACTCGCCCATGTGACAGATATCAAAAATAGACGCCATGGAGCGTGTATGTTTGTGTTCGGTCAGAATGCCCTCATACTGGATGGGCATATACCAGCCCGCAAAGGGAGCCATTTTCGCGCCGTGGCTTTCATGCCATGCGCAGAGAGGCGTTTTAAACATGTCCGCCATGTTTTCTCCTTCTTCGGCCTCCCCGCATGCTCCGGAGACGGCCGTTTTGGCGCGCCTGGGGGGCCGCGCCCGTATTAACCTGTTCGGGCCGGTTCAGCGCACGGCCCCTGTGGCCCGCACCGTACCACAGGCGTTTGCGCTGGACAAGAAAAGGCTTACGGCGCCTTTTTCTGCGAAACGCAGAAACGCCCCCCGGCACACGGACCGGAGGGCGTTTCGGGCTGGAAGGAACGGGCCTGACGTTCCCCTGAAAAGGTTAGTGGCAGCGGATGCCGGTAAGAAGATGTCCCATCTTCTCCTTCTTGGCCTGGAGGTAATGCTCGTTTTCCTTGCAGGCTTCGATTTCAATGGGCACGCGCTCGACGATTTCGAGACCATAGCCGGCGAGGCCGATGATCTTCTTCGGGTTATTCGTCAGAAGGCGCAGTTTGTGGATGCCGAGATCCACGAGGATCTGGGCGCCTGTACCATAGTCCCTGAGATCCGGCGGGAAGCCGAGCATCTTGTTGGCCTCCACGGTATCATAGCCCTGATCCTGCAGGGCGTAGGCGCGGATTTTGTTGGCGAGGCCGATGCCGCGCCCTTCCTGACGCATGTACACGAGGCAGCCGCGTCCTTCCTTCTCGATCTGGCGCAGGGCCGCGCCAAGCTGGCCGCGGCAGTCGCAGCGCAGGGAGCCCAGGGCATCGCCGGTGAGGCACTGGCTGTGCACGCGGGTAAGTACGGGTTCGGGTCCGGTGATGTCGCCTTTGACCAGGGCGAGGTGGGTATGGGGATCCGTGTTGCTCTCGTAGGCGTACACGGTGAAGTCGCCGAACAGGGTGGGCAGATGGGCATGGGCCACGCAGCGCACGGAAACCTGGCCGTGTTCGAGGCGGTAGCGGATGATGTCGCGCACGGAGGCGATCTTGATGCCGTACTTTTCGGCGAAGACTTCGAGGTCGGGCATGCGGGCCATGGTGCCGTCTTCCTTCATAACCTCGCAGATAACGGCCGCGGGCCTGAGTCCGGCGAGCTTCGCGAGATCCACGCTGCCCTCAGTCTGTCCGGTGCGTTCGAGAACGCCGCCGGGACGGGCGCGCAGGGGGAAGACGTGTCCGGGCATGACAAGGTCTTCGGCACGGCAGTCCTCACGGACCGCGGTACGGATCGTTGTGGCTCTGTCAGCAGCGGAAATGCCGGTGGTCACGCCTTCACGCGCCTCAATGGAGACAGTGAAGTTCGTGCCAAACTGTGAGGTGTTGTGGCTGGCCATCATGGGCAGCTTCAGTTTGTCGCAGATATCGGGCGCAAGGGAAAGGCAGATGAGGCCGCAGCCGTGGTGGGCCATAAAGTTGATGATCTCGGGGGTTACGAATTCGGCGGCTATGGTGAGGTCGCCTTCGTTCTCCCTGTCCTCGTCGTCCACGAGAATGATCATTCTGCCTTTTTTGATTTCGGAAATCGCTTCGATTGTTGAGCACAGAGCCATAAAACAAATCCTCTTTTATTGACACACCTTCCCTGAGGGACGGCGCAGAATGGCTGGGGAAAAAACACACGCCGGAAGACCACCGCAGGACAGCCTGTGGCGGCTAAGGACTTCGTGTATCTGAAATATGGGAGAAAAAGGAAAAGGAAGGGGACATACTGCTCTCCTGATGAATACGGGCTTCATCAGGGCGGCGACAAAACCAGAAGCCGCTTTCTGCGGGCGCAAAAAGACTGGCAGGACATTGCATCCTGCCGGCTTTGTCATTCTCTTTCATCCAGACTGTGACTGTCGGCCCCGGCTTCTCACCGGATCTGCTCCATCGCCGCTGACGCGGCTCCGGGCTCGCGGGCTCGCCCCGCTTGAGGGCATACCGCCGGTGGGGAATTGCACCCCGCCCTGAGAACTATTGCTATTTTCTAATCTCCGGCCCGCATTCTGTCAACACGCGCCGGAAAAAAACGGAAGTTCTCCGGAAAACGCGGGCTACTCCCAGTCAGGGCCGTCCAGCGCCCCGCTCTGTGCGAGTGCGGCGTAGAGCACGATCCCACAGCTCGTGGACAGATTGATGCACCGGCCGTGGCCCCTGAGCATGGGGATTCGCACCCTGTACTCTGCCTCCTCCAGCATGTCCCTGGGGAGTCCCCTGGTCTCCGGGCCGAAGACCAGGATGTCATCGGTCCGGAACGGGAAACGCTGGAACGGCATACCGCCCGGATGGGCCGAGGTGAGCACAACGCGCGCGCCGGGCCGCGTGGCAGCCGCGTCCTTCAGAAACGCCCCGTAGTCCGGCCAGACATCCATGCGCACGTGCGGCCAGTAATCGAGGCCGGCGCGCTTCAGGTAACGATCCTCAAGGCGGAACCCGAGCGGTTCGATGAGATGGAGCCTCGTGCCGGAGACAGCGCACAGGCGCGCGATGTTGCCCGTGTTCGGAGGAATCTCGGGCTCGTAGAGAACGACCTCCATGCTACGCCTTTTCCGTATGTACCCTGGCGAGAATGCCGGGTACGGCCTGACAGGTCACGCGGATATCCTTGGAACCATAGCCCCTGTCATCCAGTGTGGCGAACATATCCGCCTCGGTGACCTCTACGGGCACATCCTCCACACCTTCGGAACGCAGATGCTCCCTGAGCAGGCTGCAGGCCCTTTCGCTGACGCTTTCGAGGGAATAGCCGTTCTCCAGAGGCTCGCGGAGATCCAGAGAGGGAGCGAGAAGTTCGCCCTTTCCGGTGTCCGCGTAGATTTCAAGGGAAGAGGTCGGCGAAGTCAGGGCCGCACCAACGGCGTTGGCCACATCAGCCTCGGCCGTCGGCACCACGGGCAGGCCCAGGGATGCAGACAGCCTGCGGGCCAGGCAGTCCGTGGGACCGCCCACAAGATAGACGCGGTCCGCGGACACATCCCTGTGGCTCTTCAGCTCCCTGAGCGTATAGATGGGATGGGCGTTGATGCCGGCGAGCAGGCCGGCTGCCGCGTCGGAAATCTTCTGCACGGCCCGCTTCCAGACGCGCAGGGCGAGATCGCCCGTCTCCAGGCCGCAGCGCGCGGCAAGGGCGGCCATGGCTCTTTCCGAGGCGTCCGCGTTTCCGGCCTTTCTGTCGGTACCGTCGCTATTGAGAACATTGAGGGCGTCCAGGAATGTGGGCTCTTTTCCTCCAAAGGCCATGGCGGGTCCGCTGCGCAGGGGGCCGACTTCCACGGAGGCCGAGGCACCCTGCCCCTCCACGCTGATACGGGAATCCCCCCCCACGCCGATGGAGAGCGTGGCCAGAGCGGGCACAAGCGTCCTGCGGCCGCCAAGGCACATGCCGCCCCGGTCGATGACAGGAGATCCCTGTACGAAGAGCGCGATATCAGTGGTGGTGCCGCCGATGTCGAAAAGCAGGGCGCACCCGTCAGCCAGATCCCCGGCCAGGGCCATAACGCCCATGACGCTGGCCGCCGGGCCGGAAAGAATGGACTGCACGGGCAGCCTGCGCGACACGCCTATGGGAACAGCACCGCCGTCAACCTTCAGAAGGAAGACTGGCGCGCTGATGCCGCGCTCCCTGAGAACGCCTTCCACTGCGTCCAGAAATTCGTTGTGCAGGCGGGCCGAGGCCGCGTTGTAATAGGCCGTGGCGATGCGCCTCGGATAGTTGAGCTCGCCGGAGAGCTGGTGTCCCAGAGTAACTGCGGCGTCAGGGACGGCCTTCCGTATTTCGCCCGCCATGGCCAGCTCGTGGGCCGGGTTGCGCGGCGAGAACTTGCCGACGCAGGCGAAGGCGTTCACGCCCTTTTCATGCCATCCGGAGACCGTTTCCCCGAGCCCGGTGAAATCGAGAGGCTGAACTTCCACGCCGCGGTGATCAAGACCTCCGGGTACGACAGTCACAAAGCTGCCGAGACGCGAGCGCAGCGGGGAGAGTCCGGGACCGGCAGAAAGCACCAGTCCCACGGGATCAAGACGCCCCTGCACCTCGGCATTGACAATGAGCGTCGTGCCGAGCGTCACCCGCACGGCGCTTCTCACCGTATCCGCGCCGGCGTCATCCATAAGACGGGTTATGACCCGGTCGATGGAAAGAGGCAGGTTTTCATGGTCGGTATCCACCTTGGCCCGTCCGAGTATCCTTCCCCCGCGGCAGGCCACGGCGTCCGTATGGGTTCCGCCGGCATCAATGCCGAGAATAACTTCCTTGTCGTCCATCACGACCTCCGATTGCACCCTGAACAGGGCAGAACAGGAAAAGGGAGAGGCACGTGCCTCTCCTGCTCGTCCGGAAACGGAAACTAAAAAACATTCTCGCCCCTGTAAAGAACCCCTGAACGCCGTCTGCCCGGCCGTGCCGCATCTTGCACACCCCTTTTTTTTGGCGTACTTTTTCCAGACGGTGTTTTTTCCCATCAATAGCTTAGAGGCAAAGGATTTCCCATGCAGAAGACTGAATTTATATGGTTCGACGGCAAGCTGGTTCCCTGGGATCAGGCCCAGGTGCATGTCCTCACCCATGCCCTTCATTACGGCGACTCCGTGTTTGAAGGCATCCGCGCATATGACTGCGGTGACAAGGGTTCTTCCGTGTTCCGTCTGAAGGAGCATGCCAAGCGTCTCGTCAACTCCGCCAAAATTCTGTGCATCAACATCCCCTACACCGAGGGACAGATTTATGATGCCTGCATTGACACGCTGCGCGCCAACAAGATGAAGGCCGCCTATGTGCGCCCGCTGGCCTTCGTGGGCTACGGCGAAATGGGCGTTTATCCCGGCGAGAATCCGGTGCACACCATCATCGCCTGCTGGGCCTGGGGCGCCTATCTCGGACCCGAAGCCCTCGAAAAGGGCATCCGCGTGCGCACGAGCTCCTTCGCCCGCATTCATCCCAATACGCTCATGAGCAAGGCCAAGGCCGCCGGCAACTACGTCAACTCCATTCTGGCCAAGGTTGAGGCCAAGGAAGACGGATTCGACGAAGCTGTCATGCTCGACACCAACGGCATGGTTTCCGAAGCCACCGGCGAGAACATCTTTATCGTTGAGAACGGCGTCATCAAGACCCCGCCGCTGACCTCCATGCTGGGCGGCATCACCCGCGCCTCCCTCGTGCAGCTCGGCCGCGACCTCGGCTACACCGTTGAAGAACTGCCCTTCACCCGTGACGAACTTTACGTGGCTGACGAAGCCTTCTTCTGCGGCACCGCCGCCGAACTCACGCCCATCAGCTCCGTGGACCGCCGCACCATCGGTTCCGGCCATGCCGGCCCGGTGACGAAGCACCTCCAGAAGGAATTCTTCAAGGTCGTGCACGGCGACAATCCGAAGTACAAAGACTGGCTCGCCCCCTACACCATCTAATCCCATCAGCAATGACAGGGCATGCTTTCCGCTGAAGGGAAGCATGCCCCTTTTTTTCTGACATGAAGCATACTTCCCTCGCCGCCCGTTACCGCCCCCAGTCCTTTGCCGAGGTCGTGGGGCAGGATATGATCAAGGAGGTCCTCTCCAGAGCCAGCGCCGAAGACCGCGTCGCCTCCGGCTACCTCTTCTGCGGCACACGCGGCGTCGGCAAGACCACCATTGCCAGGATCTTCGCCAAGGCGCTCAACTGCGCCCACGCCCCCGCGGCCGAACCGTGCAATGAATGCGAGCAGTGCAGGAAAATTACGGCGGGCATTCATCCTGACGTTGTCGAAATCGACGGCGCCTCCAACAACTCCGTGGATGACGCCAGGGCCCTCCGGGAAAAAATCGGCTATTCCCCGATGGAGGGGCGTTACAAAATTTTCATCATTGACGAAGCGCACATGCTCTCCAAAAGCGCCTTCAACGCTCTTCTGAAGACGCTCGAGGAACCACCGAGCCACGTGGTCTTCATCTTCGCGACCACGGAAGTGCACCGCTTCCCCGCTACCATTCTGAGCCGCTGCCAGGTCTTTTCCTTTCATCATCTGACTGAAGCCCTTCTCGCCGGACACCTGGCTGATGTCCTGAAAAAAGAACAGATTCCTTTTGAGGATGAGGCCGTACGCCTCATCGCCCGGCGCGCCGCCGGCTCCGTGCGTGACAGTATGTCCCTGCTCGACCAGACTCTGGCCTACGGCTCAGAAAACCTGACGGCAGGACTCGTGCGCGACGTGCTCGGCCTCGCCGGACAGGATGCCCTGAAGGAACTCTTTGCCTCCCTGGCAGCCCAGGACTGCGCAAAGACAGCCCTCTTCTGCCGTACGCTGGCAGGACGCGAGGTCGACCTCGGCTTCTTTGTCCGCGAACTGGCCGATACCCTGCGCTCGCTCTTCCTCCTGCGTCAGTGCGGAAAGGACAGCCTCACCCAGCTCGGCGCAACGGAGAACGAGATCGCCTTCTATGAGAGCGTGGCCCCATCCTTCACGGCTGGGTACCTGCACGCAGCCTGGCAGATGGTTCTTGAGTCGCAGCGTTCCATCACCACAAGCCAGGAACCGGCAGCATCGCTCGAACTTCTCCTCGTCAATCTGGCTTTTCTGCAGCAGCTTCTGCCTGCGGCCCTGGCGGGTGTCAGAGCCCCCGCCGCGGATGCGCAGAAGGAGATGCCCCCGCACCCTACCCGGGCGCCAGCGGGGAACTGAGACAGTCCCCCGGCCTGGCGCAGCCCGCAGGGCACGACAACACGCCGCGTTCTGAGACGGCACGGCCAGCCCCGGCCCCTTCTGCCCCGTCTCCGGCAGCCGCGGAACCTGAACCTTCCGTACCCGGACCAAAGACTGAAAAGGCTGGGGAGGAACGGAGACAGGAGACGGGCCCAGTACTCACGGCCTCTGGCCTCCCCGACTGGGACGCCTTTCTGGAGCACCTCAGGGATAACGACACAGAAGACGGCCCCGCCCGCCACAACGCTCTCGGCCTGAAGCCCCTGTCCTTCGAGAACGGACTGATGACTCTGGAAGTGGACAACGCCCAGCAGATGGCCGCCCTGAACCGCGAAAGCTCACGGCTCGAACGGGCTCTCGCTTCCTGGCTGAAGCGTCCCTGCCGCATCAGGCTGATCCTGAAGGAACAGGCTCCCCTGGCGCCCAGAAAGCCACTGCCCTCTCCCGAGGAAGTTGCACAAAAGCCAGAGCTAAAGTATTGCATGAAAATTCTTAAAGCACGCGTCAGGGATGTGCGGCGCAAGACAGACTGAAGCCTGCTCTCCCTGCGTGCATCATCACAACGACATTCAGACAATCGGAGGAATATCCCATGCCCAATATGAATGATGTCCTGCGTCAGGCAGCCGTCATGCAGCGCAAGCTTTCCAAGCTTCAGGAAGAGGCTGCCACCAAGACCTACGAAGCGGCCAGCGGCGGCGGCATGGTCAAGGCTGTTGTTTCCGGCAAGCAGGAGCTCAAGTCGCTCACCATCGACCCCAAGGCTGTCGAGGGCGGAGACATCGAAATGCTGCAGGACCTCATCATCGCTGCCGTCAACGAAGCCAACCGCATCTCCAGGGAAACCCTCGAGCGCGAGATGAGCAATCTGTCCGGCGGCATCCATCTCCCCGGCATTTTCTAGCACCGGCCATGACCAGCACTATCCCGGCCCCTCTGAGTGACCTCGCCGCGCAGATAAGCAAACTGCCCGGCATGGGTCCCAAATCGGCCATGCGCGTCGTCATGACGCTCCTGCGCTGGCCAGAGGAACAGACGCGGCGTCTCGGCGCCAGCATCTCGTCCCTGCGCGACCAGCTGCATATCTGCCGGCGCTGCGGAGGCCTTTCCACGACCGATGTCTGCCCCATCTGCCAGGACGCCACGCGTTCGCAGGATATCCTGTGCCTCGTCACTGACTGGGACAGCATGATGACCATGGACAGAGGCGGCTTCTACAGGGGGCAGTACCTCATCCTCGGCGGTCTGCTCAGCCCGCTGGACAACCGGGATTCCGACAAACTGGATCTCAAACGGCTCGAGGACCGGCTTGCGGAGGGCCAGGTAAGGGAACTGGTGCTGGCCCTCGGCGCCACACTCGAAGCCGACAACACGGCCATCTTCATCAGCGAGCTCGTCAGGAAACGCTTTCCGGCCGTCAGAGTCAGCCGCCTCGCGCAGGGCATTCCCCTTGGCGGCGAGGTCAGGCATATGGACGCAGAGACGCTCAGACAGTC
>ONPA01000175.1 GCA_900319575.1 uncultured Desulfovibrio sp.
ATCAAGGACGAGGATTCCAAACCGACAACGGGAAGCACCTCCTCTTCCGCTCCGAAAGAGACAAAGGCCGCCCCCGCGGCAAAGCCTGCTGCCACGGCCGCAGGAAAGTAAATCAGTCAGAAGAGGGCCTCATGGCCCTTTTTTTATACGTAGAGTTTCAAGACGCACGGTCAGGGGATCCTCTCCTGCCCATGGAGGAAAGCAACCATGATTGAACGTTACACCCGGCCCGAAATGGGACAGATCTGGACGCTCGAAAACCGCTACAAGGCATGGCTCAGGGTCGAACTGGCCGTCTGCGAGGCCTGGTGCCAGGAAGGAAAGGTTCCCGCCGGGGCGCTGGCCAATATCAAGGCCAAAGCCGCCATTGACGTGGACCGCATCCTGACCATTGAGGAAACGACCCGCCACGACGTCATCGCCTTTCTGACCTCTCTGGAAGAGAAGATCGGACCTGACGCCCGCTTCATCCACCTCGGCTGCACCTCCTCGGACATCGTTGACACGGCCGGCGCCCTGCTTCTGGTGCAGTCCGGCAGGCTCATCCTCCAGGATCTCGACGCTCTTCTCGAGACCCTCAGATCCATGGCCTTCAAATACAAGGGAGCCCTGTGCATCGGCCGCTCCCACGGCGTGCACGCCGAGCCCACCAGCTTCGGCCTCAAGATGACCGGCTTCTACGCCGAGTTCGTGCGCCACCGCGCCCGCATCGCCGATGCCATCGAAGACATCCGCGTTGGCAAGATTTCCGGCGCCGTGGGCACCTACACCATTGTCTCCCCGTCCATTGAAAAGAAGGCCCTGGACATTCTCGGCCTCAAAGTCGATCCGCACTCCACCCAGATTGTGCAGCGCGACCGTTACGCCCATTTCTTCTCCGCCATCGCCATCATGGCCGGCGGCATCGAGCGCCTGTGCGTCGAGCTCAGGCACCTGCAGCGCACCGAGGTGCTTGAAGTGGAGGAAGGCTTCGCCAAGGGCCAGAAGGGCTCCTCGGCCATGCCCCACAAGAAAAACCCCATTTCCGCCGAGAACCTCTGCGGCCTCTCCCGCGTTATGCGTTCCAATTCCCTGGCCGCTCTTGAGGATCAGGCCCTCTGGCATGAGCGCGATATCAGCCATTCCTCGGTGGAGCGCATCATTATGCCCGATTCCACCATTCTGGCCGACTACGCCCTGAACAGGCTGCGCCGCCTGCTCGCCAACCTCGTGGTTCACGAAGACCGCATGCTCGAGAACATGGACCGCTCCTACGGGCTCTACTTCTCCCAGCGCGTGCTCACCGCTCTCATCGAGGCCAACCATCCCCGCCAGAAATCCTACGAAGCCGTGCAGCGCCTGGCCATGCAGAGCTGGACCGAACGCCGCTCCTTCCCTGAACTCGTGAAAGCCGACAGCCAGATCGTGGGCATTCTCGGGAAAGAGGCGCTCGAAAAGCTCTTCGACCCCATGTTCTATCTGCACCATGAAGATGACATTTACCGCCGTGTCTTCGGCACGGTTTCCGGAGACGCATCCATGAATATCGAATACAAGCGCCGCCTGGCCCGCCTGCTCGTCGCGAAATCCTACAGGGAAGGCGACTTCCTGCTGGCCTCCGGCCGCCACAGCGACTACTACTTTGACTGCCGCGTCACGGCCCTCCATGCCGAAGGCGCCTGGCTCATCGGCAACCTCTTCTTCGAAATGATCAAGGGCATGATCGACGCCGGCACCCCGGTGAAGGGCATCGGCGGTATGACCATGGGCGCCGATCCCCTGGTTTCCGCCACGACGGTCATTTCCCAGGAAAAGGGCCTGCCCCTCAACGGCCTGCTCGTGCGCAAGGAAGCCAAAGGCCACGGCACCAACCAATTCGTGGAAGGCATGGGCAACTTCGAAAAGGGTGACCCGGTCGTCGTTGTCGAGGACGTGGTGACCACGGGCGGATCGCTCCTCAAAGCCTGCCAGCGCATTGAGGCCGCGGGCCTGAAAATCGTAGGCGTCTGCTCCATCCTCGACCGTGAGGAAGGCGGCAGGGAAAAGCTTAAGGAAGCCGGCTACGAACTGAAGGCCATCTTCACCCGCAGGGAACTCCTCGAACACGCCAAGGACTAACCTGCCCGTCGGAATACTTTTTTCAGGCCTCCTGCCCGTCAGGGCAGGAGGCCTTTTCGTTATGGAAGGTAAACATGCCGGAAATCATTCTCGGGGATCTGGAACTCCACTACACTGAGGCAGGACACGGCAGTCCGCTCCTGCTCCTGCACGGCAGCTTTTCCACCGGCGCCGATGCCTTCGGGGAAATACTGCCTCTTCTTGCCGCGCACTGCCACGTTCTGTGCCCCGACATGCGCGGGCACGGTGCCACGCGCGCAGCCCCCTACGGCTGGACAGTCCCGCAGCTTGCCAGGGATATGCTGGCCTTTCTTGACGCTCTCGGCATCAGCCGGGCCTCCGTAGCCGGACACAGCATGGGAGGAGACGTGGCCATGTACATGGCCGTTCTCAGCCACTGCCGCGTGGAAAAGCTTGTCTCCATCGGCTCTGCCGGAATTCCTGGGCCGTCCGTCTCTCGTTTCATGCAGCGCTTTTCCCCCGAAGCCCACCCGGAAAAGGCTTTTCCGCGTTTCGTGCAGGCCATAAAGGAAAAGCACATGCCCGCCCACGGCGGCGACTGGCGGACTTTCGCCCGCACGACCATAGAAAACTGCTGCCTCTACCCGCAGTTTTCCGAAGATGATTTCCGCAGCCTCGATATGCCTTTTCTTCTCCTCTGCGGATCCCGCGACAGGCTGACACCACCGGAAGACAGGGAAAAGCTTCAGTCCCTGTGCCCCCGTTTCACGCAGCACGCCGTGCCCGGAGCGGGACACGCCCCCCAGTGCGGCGCCACCATGCCGTACACGGCCGGTGTCCTCCTTGACTTTCTGGGAAACGGCCGTCTCGCCGAAAAACATGGCCTTCACGCGGAATAATCAGGCTGCAATACAATTTTGTTACCTATATCTCCGGGAAAGGTGAGCGTTCCACTGCAAAAACGGACCATCCTGCCCTGTCATGAACGTCAGAAAAAATCTGTTGGTTCTTTTTTGTTATCACCCCCGCAAAGCCCCTCTTTTTGATACAAAATTATCTTAATAAAAACAGATCCCGGACAGACCTCATTTTTTTAAATTTATAACGCTCTGAAATAGCAGGGAAAATATATTTCTGGCACGCTTCTGGCAATTCCTTCTGTAACAACGCCCCGTTCTGACAGCGGGCAATCAGGAGGAAAACCATGAAATTTACCAGAATGCTCTCTGCTCTCTTTATAGCCGCTTCCCTGGTTCTCGGCATGCATTCCGCAGCCAGCGCCGATCAGCTGCAGGATATCAAAGCCCGCGGCACCCTGCGCGTGGCCATCCCCCAGGACTACCCGCCCTTCGGCTTCATGGGCCCCGATAAGCAGCTCAAGGGGTACGACATCGAGATGGCCGGCATCGTGGCAAAGGCGCTCGGCGTGAAATGCGAACTCGTTCCCGTCACCGGCGCCAACCGCATTCCTTTCCTGCTTTCCAACAGAGCCGACATCGTCATTTCCACACTGGGCAAAACCAAGGAACGCCAGAAGGTCATTGACTTCTCCATCGCCTA
>ONPA01000127.1 GCA_900319575.1 uncultured Desulfovibrio sp.
GAAGAAGCCGGAAAGGATGGCATTGGAGACGAGCATGCCTTCCCTGGTCAGGCGGCAGCCGGTATCACCCAGGGTGATGAGTCCCTGTTCCGTCAGCGCTTTCAGGTATTCTCCGTAGTCCTTCCGGAAAACCCTGCCGGTCCGGAAGGTATATTCCTGATAACTGAGGCCGCAGACCGTCCTCAGGCGTAACATGATAAGTTCCAGAATGCGGTCCAGAGGGCTGAGAACCTCGGGGGAGCCGCCGAGGAGACCTTTTGACGTGTTTTCAAGCCACACGCCGAAGTCCTCCGCGTCTGTCCAGCGTTTCCCGCCGATTGTGGAGACGGCGGAGGGGCCCATGCCGAGAAAATCCTGTCCCTGCCAGTATCCGCAGTTGTGGCGGCAGGTGTGTCCGAAGCGGGCGAAGTTGGAAATTTCGTACTGGGAGAAGCCATGCTTTTCCAGGAAGCCGATGGCTCCGAGATACATGTCCCGCTGCTCCTCTTCGCCGGGCAGGGTGAAGCAGCCATCTCTGAACATGGAGAGGAAGGGAGCGTCCTCCTCGAGGGAAAGGCCGTAGGCGGAAATGTGATCCGGTTCCAGCCGCATGGTGCTTTCAAGCGTTTCCATCCAGCTTTGTCCGGTCTGCCCGGGAAGCCCCCACATGAGGTCCGCGGAAAGAGACTGGAAACCGATCCTGTGGGCCTCCTCGAAGGTCTGCATCACATCTTTCGGCGAGTGAATGCGTCCGAGAGTTTTGAGCTCCGAGGAGATCATGCTCTGAACACCAACGGAAAGGCGGGTTATCCCGGCGTCGTGGAATCCCCGCATGGCGCCGGGCCTGTTCAGGGATTCGGGATTGCCTTCGAGCGTGACTTCAGCGTTGCCGGTCACGCGGAAAAGCTTGGATATGGTGTCCAGAATGGAACCTACGGCCTCGGGAGAGAGCAGGCTCGGTGTGCCTCCGCCGAAGAAGATGGTGGAAACCGTGTTGCTTCCGCTGGAGCCGAGTCTGTACGCCCACCAGCGGATTTCCCTGAGCAGAGCGGGAAGATAGCTGGAAGGGACCGGGGTTTTGCCGATGGCAGAGGAGTGAAAGGCGCAGTACAGGCAACGGCGGCGGCAGAAGGGGACGTGGATATAGATCAGCATGGCAGCTCGGCGGGTAAAGGGTTGGCCGCGGAGGGGAAGGGTGAAACGCGCTCTTCCTACTTCCAAAACGTTCGGCTGACAAGCGTGGGAAAGGCCGGGAACGCCTCCCTGTCTTGGCAAGGTGAAAGTGTGCGGGTATACTCACCGGCCATAGATATTTTTGAAGGAGACATAGCATGGATATACGCTTTCAGGCCGGCGGAGCCGACAAGTGGAAGGCCGATATAGCCCTTATCCCTATCCGTGAGGGAGAAAAAATAACCGACACCTGCCCGGAACTGGACAGCGCGGCGCCGTATCTTGTCATTGCCCCGGCCATGCGCGACGTGAGCGGACGGAAGGATGAGATAAGCCTCATCTACGGGCATCCGGATCTTCCCTATTCGCGCGTCATGCTCATCGGACTCGGGCGGGAAGCGGTGACCCCGGACAGCCTTCGCCGTGCCTATGCCCTGGGCACGCGCCGCGCCAGGGCCATGCACCTCAGGTCCCTGCAGATTCCTGCTTTCACACTGCAGCGTTTCGGCGGCGTGGACAGACTTCTCGAGGAAGCTGTCTACGCGTGCAAGCTCGCCGATTACGAAGTTTCCGGACTGAAGCACAGAAAACCCGGCGACCCGGAGCCGATCTCCTTCCTGTCCGTGAATTTTACGGGCGAGTATGTGCCGGAGAAGGAACAGGCTGCGGCCCGCAGGGGCGAGGATGCGGCTGATACCGTCATTCTCGCGCGCAATCTCATCAATACGCCTGCCAACATGATGTATCCCGAAGCTTTTGCCGAAGAGGCCCGCAGACTCGCTGAGGGGACGACGCTTTCCTGTACGGTGTACGACGAGAAACAGCTCTCCGACATGGGGTTCAACGCCCACCTCGCCGTGGGGCAGGGCGGGAAGAATCCTCCCCGCCTGGTCGTGCTTGAATACACCCCGAAAGGCCATGAAAACGATGACCCGCTCGTCTTCGTGGGAAAGGGCATCACGTTTGACTCGGGCGGTATTTCCCTGAAGCCGGCAGCCAACATGCATACCATGAAGTGTGACATGACCGGCGCCGCTGCGGTTCTGACCTCCGTTTCCATGCTGGCCCGTGAGGAAGTTCCTCACCGCGTGGTCGGCATCATGGCCCTGGCTGAGAATATGCCCGACGGCGGCGCCGTGCATCCCGGCGACGTAGTGACTGGCCTGAACGGCAGCACCATCGAAATCATCAATACGGATGCGGAAGGCCGTCTCGTCCTGTCCGACGCCCTGACCTTTGCCCAGAAGAACTGGCATCCCGCGGCCGTTGTGGATGTGGCCACGCTGACGGGCGCCTGCGCCACGGCTCTGGGCGATCAGGTGGCCGGCCTCTTCAGCAATGACACGGAGCTTGCCGAGCGCGTTATCTCGGCCGGAAGCTGCGCGGGCGAAAACTACTGGCGCATGCCGCTCTGGGAAGGCTACAGAGGCAGACTGGAGAGCACGGTGGCCGATATCTGTCATACCGGAAGCTCTCGTGAGGGGGGCGCCATTGTCGCAGCCCTGTTCCTGGAACACTTTATCAGCGAAGGCACCAGATGGGCGCATCTCGACATAGCCGGCGAAGACTGGGTAAGTGAGGCGAAGCCCCTCTGCCCCAAAGGCGCTTCGGGGTTTGCTGCCAGAACGCTGCTTGAGCTTGGCCGCGGAGGTTTTGAATAATGAGCAAGGTTTACCTTCTGGGTGCCGGCCCGGGCGATCCCGGCCTTCTGACACTGCGGGCGAAGGAAATTCTCGAAAAGGCCGACGTCGTGGTCTATGACGCTCTCGCCAACGCTTCCTTCCTGGACTTCGCCCGCCCTGACGCGGAAAGGATTTACGTCGGCAAGATTGCCGATCAGCACGCCATGAGCCAGGAAAACATCAACAGGTTGCTCGTGGAAAAAGCGAAGGAAGGCAAGGATGTGGCCCGCCTCAAGGGTGGAGATCCTTACATCTTCGGCCGTGGAGGCGAGGAGGCTCAGGAACTTCTGGCCGCGGGCGTCGAATTCGAGGAGGTGCCGGGCATCACTTCGACCATCGCCGCTCCCGCCTACGCGGGCATCCCGCTGACCCACAGGGATTTCTCCTCCTCCGTGACCATCGTGACCGGCCATGAGAATCCTGACAAGAAGGAGAGTTCCCTGGACTGGCCGAGCCTCGCGCGCAGCGCTTCCACGCTTGTGTTTGTCATGGGCATGAAGAATCTGCCCCTCATCTCAAAGCATCTCATCGATGCTGGGATGAAGCCGGATACGCCGGCTGCCCTGGTGTACAGGGGAACGACTCCGTTCCAGCGCACGCTCGTCAGCACCATCGGGGAACTGCCGGAGCGCGCCGTGCAGGAACATTTTACCAATCCCTCGGTCATCGTCGTGGGCGGCGTGTGCCGCCTGCATGACAGCCTGGACTGGTTCGGGAAGAAGCCTCTTCTCGGCAGGCGCGTGGTTGTGACCCGCGCCCGCGCCCAGGCCAGCGGTCTCGCAGCGCTTCTCGCGGAGCAGGGAGCCTACGTTCTGCAGTGCCCCACTATCCGCATACAGCCTCTCGCAGACCAGTCTGCCCTGGACAGCCGGCTCGGAAGTCTTGATTCCTATGCCTGGGTGATTTTCACTTCAGTTAACGGTGTGAAGGTGTTCTGGGAACGTCTGCGTCACGCAGGCAGGGATTCCAGAGCCATCGGCCGGACGCGCGTGGCAGCCATCGGGCCGGCCACGGCCGGGGAACTCAGGAAGCACGGCATCTTCCCGGACTTTGTTCCGCCCAAATATATTGCCGAGAGCGTCATTGAAGGCCTGACTGCACAGGGCGGCCTCAAGGGCACGAAGATTCTTATCCCGAGAGCAGCCAAAGCCCGGGAGATTCTGCCTGATGCGCTGCGGGCCCAGGGCGCTGAAGTTGACGTGGTGCCGGTTTACGAGACCGTTCCCGAGTGCAGCGACAAAGAGACGTTCCTGGCTGCTCTCAGGGCCGGAGAACTCGACTGCATCACCTTCGGCTCCTCCTCCACAGTGGACAACCTGCTGTCCATCGTGACGGCTGAGGAACTGAAAGAACATCCGGAAGTGAAACTGGCCTGTATCGGGCCGGTTACAGCCCGAACCCTTGAGGGGCACGGCCTCAAATGCGCCGTCATGCCGGATGAATATACTATTCCTGCCCTCGTGCAGGCCCTGATCGACACCTACCGCTCATAAGGAGAGCCATATGTCTCTTCCCATTGCCATCGTCGCTTCCGGCAACGGAACCAACGCCCAGGCCATGATCGACCTCATGAAGGCCGGCGTGCTCGACGTGGATATCCGCCTCATCTTCTGCAACCGCCCGGGCGCTCCCGTTCTGGAACGCGCCAGGAAAGCCGGTGTTCCCTCCAGGATGCTGGACCACACAAAGTTCCCGGACAGAGCTTCCTTTGACCGGGAGATGGCCTCCATCATCAAGGAAAGCGGCGCGGAACTCGTCGTTCTGGCGGGCTACATGCGCCTTCTGACTGACGATTTCCTGAAGGAGTTCCCGCACCGGGTCATCAATATCCATCCTTCCATCCTGCCCGGATTTGGCGGAAGCATCCATGCCGGTCAGGAAGCCGTGGATTATGGCGTCAAGCTGTCCGGCTGCACCGTACACGTCGTTGAGATGAAGGTCGACAGCGGCCCGGTCATCATTCAGGCCGCCGTCCCCTGCAACGCCGGAGACAGCGAGGACGATCTCATGACCCGCGTCCACAGGATGGAACACAGGATCTATCCCCAGGCCGTTGAGTGGTTCGCCGAGAACCGTCTCCGCGTCGAAGGCCGGCATGTCTACCTGGACAAGGCTGACAAGCCCCTTGCGCCCATGGACGGGGAGAGCTTTGTCTGGCCGCCTCTTGAAAAAGGATTTTAGCGTCCCTTTCCCCATACTGTGAGGTAATGCCTATGTTGAGATTGCGTTTCCCTTCTTCGGCCGTCACAGCGGCCCTGGCATCATGCGCTCTTGCCGGTTTCCTCTTCCTGGGAGCGTCCATGCCCACGCCTGCCGGCGCAGCCGCCGATGTGGCTGGTCTCTACACGGATGCCCTCATTAGCGGGGATGCGAAGGCTCTGGAGAGGCTTCTGGCGCCGAACTTCATCTTCATCGCTCCCAACGGCCATATTGAAGATGGCAGTCACTTCCTCGAATCCATCCGCAGCAGGCACTTCGTCGTTTCTGACATGACTCTCAAGAACATGAGAGAGACGAGAACCGGCGATGTCCGCCTTATTACCGGCAACGGCACCTTCATGGCCAGCTCTGACAATCCGCTTCCCGGCGGACTTATGCGTCTGACCATGGTGACGGACAGGAGCAGCGGAAGCGAGAAGATTCTTCTCGTGCAGGTGACTCCTGTCATCCCCACACGCGACTGTAGGGACGGCAACTGCCGCATCCGCTAGGGGCCGGCCTTCTTCAACTATCAGGGCAGGAAGAGTTTTTCTTCCTGCCCTTTCTGCTTGTACGAAAACAAAGAGGCCCGGGGCGTAAGCCACGGGCCTCTTTCGTTCAGGAGGGAATACTACAGTTCGGGCGGGAGCTCATCGAGCTGCTTCTGCGAGAATACCGGTCCATCGAGGCAGACGTATTTGCCGCCGATGCCGCAGCGTCCGCAGATGCCGATACCGCACTTCATTCTCTTTTCAAGGGAGGTGAAGACGTTTTCGTGCGAGAAGCCAAGTTCATCGAGAGCCTGCAGTGTGAACTTGATCATGATGGGCGGTCCGACGAGAACAGCCACGGTATTGTCAGGGCTGGGCTTCAGTTCGCGCAGCACGTTGGGGATGAGTCCCACATTGTGCGTCCAGCCTTCAGCTTCCCTGTCGATGGTCAGCGTGCAGTCCAGATCCGGGTTATTCATCCAGCCTTCCAGCTCGTAGCTGTAAGCCAGATCCTGCGGGGACTTGCCGCCATACAGGAGGCTGATCTTGCCGTAGTCTTCCTTGTGCTCGAGCAGGTGGAGCATGACGGTGCGGATGGGCGCCATGCCGATGCCGCCGCCAATGAAGAACACGTTCTTGCCCTTCCAGTCCTTGAAAGGCCACGGACGTCCGAGAGGAGCCCTGACGCCGACCTTATCGCCCTTGCAGAGCTCGTGGACAGCGGTGGTTACTTCGCCTGCCTGCATGACGGAGAACTGGATGTAGTCCTTCATGGAAGGAGGGTTGTTGATGACGAAGGTGGATTCGCCCACGCCGAAGACAGAGAGCTGACCGACCTGCCCGGGTTCGAAGGTGAAGTCCTTCATTTCCTCGGGATCATCGAGGACGACGCGAATCGTCTTGATGTTGTGCGTTTCGCGGATGACATCGACGACGGTGGCCGCCATGGGTTTATATGGATTGCCCTTAATCATCGGGCGGGGAGCAACGGGCGTCAGCTTGCTGCCGTCCGGATTAGGCTTGAGAACAGTCTGTGTTGTCACGGTTTTCTCCGCCTCTTTTTTTCTTTCAGGGGATGTTGCAGGGGCGCCGGCCTCGCGGGCGGGCTCTTCAGCCCTGGGTGCCCCGGCAGGGATCTCAGCCTCGGAGGCGGGAGCGGCCTCCTTCGCGGCCTCGGCCTCTTCCTTCGCAGGCTGGGCTTCGGCTTTGACAGCTTCGGCAGGAGCCTCGGCCTCTTCCTTCGCAGGCTGGGCTTCGGCTTTGACAGCTTCGGCAGGAGCCTTGGCCTCTTCCTTCGCAGGCTGGGCTTC
>ONPA01000115.1 GCA_900319575.1 uncultured Desulfovibrio sp.
GCCCGCCCCCGGAGCGCGTCCTGACGGAACGCGTGCCATAACGGCGCCGGCCCGCGCGGCCCATCCCGGACCGGCTGCCTCCCGCTCCCGTCAGGTATCATGCTGAACTTATTGGTTTTTATTAGCAAAAGACTGTCCCCAGCGCTTGCTTTTTTCTTCTCCTGTGAGAGAAAAAAAGAACCGCCGGGAAAAAGCTCCCAGCCCTTTCACGATCTTGATTATCGCATCACCCTGTGCAAAAATTTCACTTCCTCTGCGTCAGTCAGCAGACCGCCCGGGCTTCCGCCACCCCGCCCTTTCAGCGGATCCGGATCCGAGTACCACATTCATAAGGAGCTTCCATGCGTAGACGCCTCTTGCCGAACCTGCTCATCGCCCTCATCGTCATCATCCTTGCCGGCGGAGCCTACACTTTTCTCAAGGATATGGACGGTCCCACTGTGACCATCTCGCCAAAGACCGACCGCATATCGCCGATGACGCAGCTGACCATAGGCATGGAAGACAAATCCGGCATCAGGGAACTGGAGCTCGGCATCCGCAAGGATAACGAGGTCAAGCGTTTCTTCCGCAAGCATTACGATGAGTACGTCAACTACCGCGAGGAAGTGGTGCCGCTCAGGGAAGCCAATCTCACCGACGGCGCCTTCGAGCTCGTCATCAAGGTAACCGACGCCTCCATGGCCGGCTTCGGGCACGGCAACACGCATACCGAGAGCCTGCCTATGCGTCTTGACGCGCAGCCTCCGCGCCTTTCCATCAAGACCCTGCCGCCCAACGTCCGCCGCGGCGGCGCCGCCGTGGTGCGCTTCACCGCTGACGAGGAAGTGACCAACTGCGGCGTCCTCATCAACAACTGGTTCGTGCCCGCCTATCTGCAGAAGGACGGCTCCTGGGTGTGCCTCTACCCCTACCCCTATGCCATGACGCCGCAGGACTACAAAAACAGCGTCCAGATCACGGCCACGGATCTCGCGGGCAACAAGACAACCAGCCACCTCACGGTGCTGGCCTATGACC
This sequence comes from uncultured Desulfovibrio sp., assembly GCA_900319575.1. Classification (GTDB taxonomy): domain Bacteria; phylum Desulfobacterota; class Desulfovibrionia; order Desulfovibrionales; family Desulfovibrionaceae; genus Desulfovibrio. Next base: position 1,021 of record ONPA01000115.1, read on the forward strand.
GCCGCTTCCGCAATGACAAGCTGACCATTTCCGACAGCTTCCTGCAGCAGGTGCAGAGCAAGCTCGGCAATCTCGCGCCCAATGCGCCGGATCCGCTCCAGTGCTACCTGACCATCAACACGCAGGTCCGCGCCCAGAATATCGCCAAGCTCCAGACCCTTTCCCACGAATCGGCCAGCGCCATGCTCTTTGACGGCGTCTTCATCCATATGCCCCGCGCCGCAACCCGCGCCAACTTCGCGGATCACCGCACCCTCATTTATCAGAACCAGGTCGTCGGCGAGGCCTACCACCTCGGCATTGACCTCGCCTCCGTGCGCAACGCCGAAATTCCGGCTGCCAACAGCGGCAAGGTCGTCTTCACGGGTGACATGGGCGTCTACGGCAACCTCTGCCTCATTGACCACGGGCTCGGCCTCTTCTCCCTGTACGCGCACATGAATGACTTCACGGTCAAGCCCGGCGACCTCGTCAAGAAAGGTGACCTCATCGGGCACACCGACTCCACGGGCCTTGCCTTCGGCGACCACTTGCACTTCGGCATCATCGTGGGCGGCCTCGAGGTGACTCCCATCGAATGGCTCGATCCCAAGTGGGTCAGAAATATCGTCAACAACATCAACGGCACGGTCCCCGCCAGATAACCGCGGAACACTGACTTCTCCCGGCCCGCGCCCGGAACACTCCGGACGCGGGCTTTTTTTATGCCCGGGCATGATCCCAGGACAGGCTCCCTTCCCTGAAAGCTGTCAGCGGAAATAAACAGCGTCTGCGCCCGGGGACTGCCGTCATGCCTTTTCCCGGAGATTTTCACTGAGGAGAAGTGTGTCCGTGGCCCTGCCGGACACAGCGGCATCACGGCCGGCCCGGCAGAAGAACAGCCGGATCCAGAGATAAAGCAAAGCCCGTTTTGTATCCGCAGGTTTTGCGGAAATCAGAAAACCGCCGCGCGCAGGGACACGGGCCGGGATAAAAAACCGGCGCCCCAGCAAGGGAGTCTTTCCGGAATACAGGCGGAAACAGCATTCCGGATTTTCCCGGTACCGATAGAAACACGGGCTATTTCCAGATGATCGTCCGGGGAAACATTTTCTGCCGCTCCTCCCCTGAAAGCCCCGGACACACTGTTCAGGTTTCTCTTCTTCCCGCCCGCGATGGCGGGACCGCCGGCATCCGCGTACCGGGCAGAGCAAGAAAAAGGTTTGTTTAACGTCGGCAAACGTGTAGAATAACGGCGCTTTTCACAGGCTAAAGACGCCCATACAGAGAAGGGGCGCCTTCCGGCCGTGGCAGCCCATCCTTTTTGCCGCCGCGGGTTCCCTTCACCGTGCGCTCGGGATCAGGCTCTGCACCACGGTCTCCTTCTTACCCAAGCGCGCGAAAGGGAACCCCGAAGGTCCACATGATCAACGGCAGAAAATCCGGCCGAAGCAGAGGCCGGCGGAAAATCTGCTGCGGGGCCGCGGCTCTCGCGTCCTGCCTCCCTCTCTGCCTGACTGCGGCGGAAGCCGGGGA
>ONPA01000143.1 GCA_900319575.1 uncultured Desulfovibrio sp.
AGGGCATGACCCGTGCTGGCGTGAATGCGCTTGTCCACAAGTGCGGTCTGACCGGGCTGGAGAAGCCCTGTCACGAGGGCCAGGTTTGCCTGGTAGCCGCTCGGCAGCAAGAGGCATTCGTCGTAGCCGAAATACTCCGCGCAGGCCTGTTCGGCCTCCTTTGTTATGGAATTGAGGCCGCCCGCGAGACGCGAGGCGGAACCTGACGGCGGCCAGGCGGCAAAGCAATCGGCTACGTCCCTGCGCCAGCCCCTGTCCTGGCTGAGGCCGATGTAGTCATTGGACATATAGCTTATAAATATCCTCCCGCCAGACATGACCAGCGGGCCCACGTCTGTTCTGTCGAGCACCGGCGCCCTGCGTCCGAGGCCCCTGCGTTCCGCTTCGCGGACGCGGGCCTCAAGACTTTCCTTCAGCGTGTGAGCCATTGTGCGATCTCCCTGTAGTGCGCGGCGAGTCTCCTGCCGTCGAAGGCGTCCCCGTAGGGGACATGACCTATAATGATTCCCCCGGCGCGCAGGATTTCCTTTCCCGCAGAGACCGCTGCCGCCGTATAGATGGCCGCGCGGTCCGAACACCCTTCAAGGCGGCACGCGATGTGACAGGTGCCGCTTACCGCCGGCGTGTCCAGAGGAACGGAGTCCGCGCTCAGAAGAAAGGCGTGATCGCGGAAGTCCGTAACGAGCCGCTGATGCATGGCCGAGGCCTGTGCGCAGGCCTCAAAGAGAAGCCATGCAGGGGCGTCCGTCAGATTAGCTTCCGCCGTGATGCTCTTCGCATCCCAGGCGGCAATGTGCGTTAAAAGCAGAAAGGAAGAGGGAAGAGCTTTTTCAAATTCCATCACGCTTCCACCCTGAGGCAGAGGGCGGCGTTCTGACCGCCGAAGCCGAAATTTTCCACAAGACCGCAGCTTCCCGGTTTGAAAACATCCGGAGCCGGGGCGGTTCCCGGCAGGACGAAGCGCAGGCTGTCCGTGAGCGGATGTCTGAGTCCGCGGACCGGAGGCGTTATCCGTTCCTGGGCGCAGATGATGGCGAGCGCCGTTTCCACGGCGCCGCAGGCTGAGGCCAGATGGCCGGTCCAGGATTTGAAGGCCGTGACCGCCGGGCCGTCCTTCCCCGGAAAAACCCGCGCGAGAAGGCCTGCTTCCATGGCGTCGTTGAGACCCGTGCCCGTGCCATGGGCCGAGACGAAGTCTATGTCTCCCGGCGTGAGGTCCGCCATGGCGAGAGCCCGGCGCACGGTCTTTTCCGCCTGAATGCCCTTCGGATCCGGCGCGGTCAGCGCGCCGCCGTCGAGGGTCGCCGCGTAGCCCGTGATTTCCGCCAGAATATGCGCGCCCCGTTTTTGCGCGGCAGAGCGTTCCTCGAGCACGAAGGCTGCGCCGCCCTCTCCCGGCACGAAGCCCCGGCGGTCCCTGTCGAACGGCAGGGACGAGGCATCGGGGGAAAGATGATGACTCAGGGTATGGGCCTTGGCGTAGCCAAGCAGGGCGCCGGAACTGAGCCTCGAGTCCCCGGCGTGCACGAGAACCGTCCCGGCGAGGCCGTGTCTGATGCGCAGAAAGCCTTCCCCGAGTGCGATCAGACCGGACGCGCAGGCGGAACCGTACGTGAGGCCTGCGCCGCGGGCTCCGAGAAGGGAGGCGAGAACGGTGGTTGCCGTGTTGGGCAGCCAGCGCAGAAGCCAGAGCGCGTCGAGCCTGTCTTCCGCTGGAGGCGCAGGCGGAAGGCCGGACTCACGCTCAAAATCAAGGGAAGGTGCCGCTGTGCCGGAAAGGACACAGTCTTCCGGAAGTCCTTCAAAGCCGGCGCTGAGCGCGGCCCTGAGGCCTGCGAGGACGTCCAGAAAAGCGCCCCTGCTGAGATAGCGCCTGTGGCGCCAGGACGAAAGAAAGGCGAAGGGCGCGTCATCTCCCATATCCGGGACCGGACAGATGACCAGCCCGTCGAAATCAGGCCGTCCGGCGCCGTTCTTCAGGGAGCGGAAGGCTGTTCTGTTTTTCCTGAAGGATTCAGCGGCGCTCTTTCTGTCAGAGCCAAGGGAAGAGACGAGCCCCATCCCCGTGATGACGCAGCGGTTCACGGGAGCCTCAGGCTTTTTCCCGGATACCGGCGGCCCAGGCCGTGTAGGA
>ONPA01000214.1 GCA_900319575.1 uncultured Desulfovibrio sp.
GAGCTGAATTTCCGGCGGGTTCGCGACATGGGGATCTCCTTTCAGATGGGGATGTGATACCACTTTTTTTCATTAAACACTGCCCCGTCTTTTGGTCTTAAATCGCTAGGCCATTATACTCCGCACAATCTAACGAAAGAGCGGAAACGCCTTCCATCGAAAAAACTCAAGCGAGGTGAAATATGCCCCCCGGATTTCACGAAACCAGGGACGCATTGAATTTATCGCCTGCCGGGAGACAAAGACTCTGCATTTATTGGCTGAACAAAATGAAGAAGGCATAGCGGCGTGGGGCCAAGGAAATGCCGGGACTGTGGGCCAGATCCAAAAGCATCAGCGATAACATAGCTCACAAAACGGCCCGGTTTATTGCTGACGCCGCAACGCTCTGCTCCGCTGCTGTTATTGTCTTTGAGCATCCTGATCTTAATGGCAGGAAAAGAGGCTCAAAGAAACAAAAGCTGCATCACTGGTGAGCGGGGCTGTCCAACGTAGTATTACCTGCAAAGCTCATCGTACTGGTGTCTGGATCCGCCGGATATGCGCCTGGAACACATCAGCAAGGCAGTCCGTTGCCCTAAAGGCAGCATATCGTGTCTTGTCAGATACGATGTTGAAAGCACCCGGTTTAAGTCGGGTGAGGGGTCACGACTTAGGATGGCTGATCCAGTCAGGACTGTGAAAAAATGCGCGGTGGGCTCTCTGCACCAGATGCGTAGTGCATCGTGGTGCAGATTGATATCCGCAAAGTGATACCGCCCTGAAAACGCGCTGGGACAAGAGAGAAGGTTAGTAGAGGCAGGCAATTCTGAGGAGTCCTTCCTCAGTCCTGCCCGCGGCTATGAACGCCTTCTTCACAGGTTTGATGGCTGCGATTCTGGCCGTGAGTTCGTCCGGAACCTGCCCCATAGTCTTATCGAAGTAGTTGACGTAGAACTCGCCTTTGCCCTTCTCACCTTTGGGTTCTTCTTTGGTGAAGTACTTCTGCTCGATGTCCACGGGAGCGCAGATAATGGGAAGCTGACTTTCCGGCGCTTTGACCGTGATGGCGAAGCAGAGAGAGCGGCAGGTCTCTGTCGGCGAGAAGAGGACGTCCAGCAGGGGGCGTTTCTTTTCATCGAAGCCGGTGAGGCGCGCGAGGCAGTTCATACCGGCCTTAATGGGATAGATGAAGTCCGTGGGAGCGCGGCCTATGCGGCCCATTTTTGAGAGTACGTAGACGTCCTCCCAGTCCACTTCCAGCCTGACGCGCTCCTGCGGGAGCATGTGGTTCAGGATTCTGCGGCGGCCCACGCCGTCGCGGTTCATGTCATCGCTGCCGAGAACGGAGACCTTCGGGAAGGCGAGCGTGCCCTCAACGTCGAGGCGGGTCTGCCATTCGGGGTCGCTTATCTGTGTATCATTGACGATTCTGTCGGGATCTTTTTCTTTAGCGAAGAAGAAAGACATGTCTGCCTCCGGATCTGATAAGAATGGGGAGCCCGCCGCCCTTATGGCAGGGGGAGCGGTTCCCGTTCTATTAAGATAAGCATGTTTTCCCTTATGACCAAGATCCTTTGATTCCCCTGACTGCGGAACGCCGGCTTAGCTGCGCGTGATTTCCCAGACAGAGACGGAGACGGGCACGGTCTGGGTGTACAGGGCATCAACGCTGCCCCTGAAGACCTTCTTTCCGGCAAAGCCCCCGGAAGCGAGGCCGTTTAAAAAAGCCTGGTAAACTTCCCTGCCGGGCTCAGCCACCCAGGCCTTTCCGCCGGGGGCGAGACAATGGCTGAAGAGGCTGAGGACAGGAGCGACAAAGCGGGTTTCGTACATGATGTCACCGCCCCAGATGCGATCCATGCTGCCTTTCCTCAGCGCGGGGCGGCGCCAGTCCATGGCAAGCCACACAGGTTCCGGGCTGATGCCGTTGGCCGCGGCGTTGACGCGGGCGTAATGCAGAGCGTCAAACTCGTAGTCCACGGCCGTGACATGGGCGCCGAGAGAGGCGGCAGCCAGGGCGGTGAGGCCGAGGCCGCAGCCGAGATCGAGACAGAATCTGCCTGCGATTTCGGCCCTGCGTTCGCTGAGCCAGGAGCACAGAGCTATGCTTGAGGGCCAGAGTTCTGTCCAGTAGGGGATGTGTTCATCGGCGTCGGCCCTGCCGTCCGCGACCATTTCGTCCCACAGCGAGTCGAAATCCGACGCCCGCTTCAGTTTCCAGTCCCTGCCGGCGGCCGTGACCGTGATGTCCGGCATGTAGTGATCATATATCTGTCCCATCTGCCTCTCCTCCTTGGGTGAGAGCTCCCGGCTTTCCGTGTCCTTTCTAGATACTGTGGGGAGGCCGCGTCAACCAGCGTTCACGGGCGGACCGGAAACGGGGTCAGGAAAGCCCCCATTTTTCTCCGGACAGGGGGAAACGGGGCTCTCTCTTCCTGTTCCGCGTTATACCCCTGGTATTTCTGAGCAACTCAATGAGAATGTTCCACACAGGGGATTGCTCATGTTCTCAGCCCAGAGTTTATTCACGCGAACTAAACAAAAAGGTGTTTGGTTTAGTACGGGCAGCTTCAGTCCAGCTATAATGGCCTAACGATTTAGAACCAAAAGGCGGGGCAGTGTTTAATGAAAAAAAGTGGTATCACATCCCCATCTGAAAGGAGATCC
>ONPA01000099.1 GCA_900319575.1 uncultured Desulfovibrio sp.
CCGCATCCGCGAGAAAAAGGAGAAGGGGGAACTGCTTTCGCCGTGTGTTATCACGACGTCTGACAAACTGACCTTTGTCATCGAACCATGGATCGCCCCGTTCCGTCTCGTGCTCGCCGGAGGCGGGCACGTTTCCCTGGCAACGGCAAAGGTAGCCGCCAGCACGGACTTCATGATTTCAGTCATTGACGATCGTGAGGAATTTTCCAATTCTCTCCGCTTCCCCATGGCGGCCCTGACCCGGGTTTCCCCGGAATACGAGGATTGTTTCAGGGATTTTCATTTCGATGGAAATACGTTCGTGGCTATCATGACCCGCGGCCATCTTTTTGATGCCAAGGTTCTCCGTCAGGCTCTGCAGACAAAGGCCGGGTATATAGGCATGATTGGATCGCGGCGCAAGATCGCCATGGTCTATGACAAGTTACGGAAGGAAGGCGTCAGCGACGAGGAACTGGCCCGGGTGACGGCTCCCATTGGTCTGCCTATCGGAGCCGAGACGCCGGAGGAAATAGCCGTCTCCATTACAGCGCAGCTCATTGAGGTCCGGGCCCGCAAGGAAGGCAGCACCCGCCATCTCGATGCTTTCAGGTCCGGCATTTAGCCGGGTTGTCCGTTTTTTTCTGAAGGAAGCGGCCGGGGATTCGTTCCCGGCCGCTTCCTGTTTTTCAGGGCAGGAGAGATACATGTGATGATTCCGGGCTTCCGGCTCTTCACTTTTTTATGGCAGGCGTATACTGTTACTAAAAGTGAAAAAGTAAACGTTGGGAGTTCCCTGTTGGTACGCACATCACAGGAAACCGCCTCATGTTTGCTTGGTCCAGAGCGCCTGCGTCCTGTGCCCGCCCGAAGCAGAAAGGATTCCGGGGCGGCGTACGGCAGAGCGCGGGCGTTCCACACCGGAGTGACAGAATAAATGCGCGGGTTCCTGACGGGCCTGCGCGGCGGAAACGTAGAGTTTTCAGAAAATCGTCAACCCTGGAGTATGATTATGCCAACCCCTCTTGATATGCAGCGCACTTATGCCATTGTGGGCACTGGCGGCTGCGGCAAAACTTCCATTGCTGAAATGCTGCTTTTCAACGCCGGCGCCATCAACCGTATGGGTGCCATTGAGGAAGGTACCACCTGCCTCGACTACGAGCCTGAAGAAATCAAGCGCCGCGGTTCTATTCAGCCCGGCACGGCTACCTTTTCCTGGAACAAGGGCCGTCAGTTTCTTGTGGACATTCCCGGCGACGGCAACTTTACGGGGGATCTCGAGTATCTGCTCAGGGGTGTTGACAGTGCGCTGTTCGTCATCGACGCCGTAGACGGCGTGCGTCCTCTGACGAAGCATTTCTGGGCGAAGATTCGGAATGACAATCTTCCCACTATCATCGTCATCAATAAGCTTGATCGCGACCGCGCTGATTTCCAGATGGCGTTTGAAAGCATTTCGGGACTGGACGTCAAACCCGTCGCCCTCGAATATCCCATTATGGAAGGCGGAAAATTTGTCGGGTACGTCAATGTTCTCGGCGGCAAGGGGTTCCGCTTTAAGGATGGAGGCGGCCTCGAGGAATGCGACGTCCCTGCCGCCCTTGCGGAAGAGATTCAGCTCCTGCACGATGTGGCTGTGGAAAATATCGCCGAGAGCGATGAAAATCTGCTTGAAAAATATCTCGACGAAGGCAGCCTCTCGCAGGAGGAGCTTTCTGAAGGCCTGCGCAGGGGCGTAATGGCCGGTACTGTTTTCCCCGTGCTCGTCTGCTCCTCTCTGGAAAACAAGGGGGGCAGGGCTATCCTCGAAGCCATCGACGCTCTCTTCCCCTCTCCGCTTGAGCGTCCCGATGTGGTAGACGCCAACGGTGGAAAGCATAAGATTTCCCCGGATGAGCCCGTGGCCGCTTTTGTCTTCAAGACGCTGGCTGATCCGGTTTCGGGGCAGCTTTACTACCTCCTGCGCGTTCTTACCGGTACCCTTTCCGGAGATATGACGCTTCAGAATATGACCACAGGTGAGCCTGAACGCATGGGCGGTCTCATGTATGTGCTCGGCAAGAACGTGACCGCGTGCAAGGAGCCAGTCGGCCCCGGCGCCATTGTGGCCGTGTCCAAGCTGAAAGGAACAAGGACCGGTGACACGCTGAGCGATCCCAAGGCTCCGTTCAAGGTCGTGAAACCGGAACTGCCGCCGCAGCTCATCGCCTTCGCCATCGCGCCCAGTAAGAAGGGCGAGGAGGAAAAGGTCTTCAGCGCTATCCAGAAACTGACAGATGACGATATTACCCTGCGTCTCGAGCGTGATGCCGAGACCGGTGATATTCTTCTGTACGGTATGGGGCAGCTCCATATTGAACTTGCCGTGGAGCGTGCGAAGCGCCGCTTCAAGGTGGATGTTGTCCTGAACGATCCCAAGGTCCCGTACCGTGAAACAGTCAAAGGCAAGGTTCAGGTCCAGGGACGCCACAAGAAACAATCCGGCGGCCGCGGCCAGTTCGGTGACTGCTGGATTGAGATGGAGGGAGCTCCCCGCGGATCCGGATACTCCTTTGAAGATGCTATCGTGGGCGGCGCCATTCCCCGTCAGTATATCCCCGCTGTGGACAAGGGTATTCAGGAAGCCGCCGCACGCGGATACATTGCCGGCTATCCCGTGGTGGACTTCAGGGTCAAGCTGTACGACGGCAGCTACCATCCCGTGGATTCTTCTGAAATGGCCTTTAAAGTCGCGGGCTCCCTTGCCTTCAAGAACGCCATGGCCCAGCTGAAACCTGTACTGCTCGAGCCCATCGTTCTTCTGACTATTTCCATTCCTGATGAGAGCATGGGTGATGTCATTGGTGACCTTTCCTCCAGACGGGGCAAGGTTATCGGTTCCGATTCCGCCAATGGCGTGACTGAACTCAAGGCCAATGTGCCTATGAGTGAAGTCCTGCGGTACGCCCCCGATCTGCGTTCCATGACCGGCGGTCAGGGCTTCTTCACTATGGAATTTGACCATTATGAAGAAGCGCCCAAGCCTGTTGTCGACAAGGTGGTCGCCGAACATAACAAAGCCAAAGCTGAATAGCTTCGGCGGATTCCGTTATAAACAGAACCCCTCAGACGGTCAGACTCTGAACGTCTGAGGGGATTTTTTTTCACCGGAAGCACCGCGTTTCCGGATTCGATGCTGTGCCGTATTTAAAGGAATGGAGAGTTCTGATACGCTGAAGAGGCCATGGGGAGGCCGTCACGGCGTATGTTCCCCCCGTGCTCAGGAGTCAATATGAAACGTCAATTCAAGCCGGATTGCAGGCGTGTGAAGGCCGGACTGTCAGGAACGGCGCTGGCACTTGCCGTATCGTCTTTTCTGACATTCCAGCCGGTTCAGCCGGTTCAGGCGGCAGATGAGCCGCCTGCTTCCGGAGCCGCTGATCTTTTTGCCGGCATGGACTCTCCTGCTCCCGGCGGAGGAGATTATGAATCCCGCCTGTCCTATCACAGGGACAATAAAGGCGACCTGCGCATTCCTCCCATAGCGGCCGCGGACCGACGCAGAGCCATACCGAATGACAACAGGCCGCCGCTGCAGAGGGAACCGTCAGTAAAACTGCCGCCGCTGCCCGCTGATATGGAGAACGTTGTCCGCAGAGTGAACATTCCGGGCGGAGAAAAAGTCTGTGCCCTCACGTTTGACCTTTGCGAGCTGGCCACGCTCACCACAGGCTTTGACGCTGATATCGTGGGCTGGCTGCAGGATCAGTCCATCCCTGCCACGCTTTTCATGGGCGGAAAATGGATGCGGACACATGCCAAGAGGGTGAAACAGATAATGCGGGATCCTCTCTTTGAGATTGGCAACCACGCCTGGTCTCACGGCAATTTCGGAATCATGCCCCCCGAGCGGATGCGTGAGGAAATTCAGTTCACGCAGACTGAATATGAAGAGCTGCGCCAGCAGTCCATCCGCGAAAGTTCACGTGACGGGACTGAGGGGATTGATCCGCCGCAGCTGCCTCAGCTATTCCGCTTCCCGTACGGACGCTGCAATGACGAATCTCTGAAGCTGGTGGCACAGCTCGGACTGAGGGCCATACAGTGGGATGTGGTGGCTGAGACCGGCGGGAACAACGCGAATCTTGAGCAGGGACGCCATGTGGCTTCAATGGTGAAGCCAGGCTCCATACTTCTCTTCCACGCAAATCTGGTTCCCAAAGGATCTTTCCAGCTTCTGCGTTACGTTGTGGGAACGCTTAAGATGCAGGGCTATCGTTTTGTCTGCGTTGGTGAACTCCTGAAGATGGGAAAACCTGAGGTAACACGTGACGGCTATTTCCTAAAGCCTGGTGACAACAGAGCTTTGGATACGAGATTCGGGCCTGAGGGAACAGGCCGTTAAGCCTGACTTCTTTCCATGCCATGAACCGCCTTCCGTTATAGCGAGGGCGGTTTTTTTATGCCCAGGAAATGTTCAGAGAGACGAAAAAAGGGAGAGCCCCTTCCGGGGCTCTCCCTTTAAACATTCAGGCCGAAGCCTGAATGACACAGTCTGAATTAGAACTCGTACACGAAGGAAACGTTGACGTTCCAGGCATCGCGGACATCGCGGCTCTTACCGTTCATGGCAGCGTGCTTCCAGGTCTTGTGACCATCGTCGAGGAACAGGGCAACGTAGTTGGCGTCGAGGGCGATCTTGAAGTTGTCGTACATCTTGTATTCGTTGTACAGGCCGATTTCAAGAGCGGAGTCGAGGTCGGTGAGGTACATGTTTTCAACACCCACGCCG
>ONPA01000140.1 GCA_900319575.1 uncultured Desulfovibrio sp.
CCTCGGGTGGAAAACGGCACAGGAATGCTTCGCTGAAGAACTCCGCAACTCCGCCTAGCATCTTGCACTTGGAATGAAAATTCACCGGTTACGCAAAAACTCTGAGACGATCATTTAATGCCGCCGGATTCGGAGTGTTGGGTATTCGGAATAAACCGTGAAACAGGCATTTTGGAGAATATCCGGTGTGCCCAGTCCTGTCCTTTAACCTTTTGGTAAAAACACCTTTTAATATAAAACCGTGATATTTATCATCGATCCGTATTTAACACAGCTGTTCAGTATGTTTTACATGGTATTTATAACTAATATTATAATAAAATTATAATTATATTATGTATTATATATGAGATTATACAGATAGTAATGATGTAAATACCATTGCCTTTTCAGCTGCACAAAAGGTCAGCATCCGTCCTTCCCCGTGTCAGTTCCCCGCTGATATCTCCTTCTGACCGGACGCCGCGGCCGCGGAAAACGGTGCCCCGGAATCCGTACAAAGAAAATTACCCGCGCTGCTGATTCAGATAGCGGCGTTCCTGAAAAATAAAAAAACCATGGCAAAATTTTTCTATAAATTTTATATCGGGGATTCCCGGATGTCCGCGGAGAAATTTTTACCCCGTTTAAAGCACTTTTTTAATGCTGTTTGTTTTTATATTAAAAGGGGAAAATGCCAGTCCCAGGAGCGCCTTTCCCAGGAAACCCTGCTTTCCGAAAGCCTTCCGAAGGCAGTCCTGGGAGATGGCACCGTAACAAGATCCCGGCCTGCCAAAGGATATGTGCGTCGGATTCCGGCCAGAGGCTGCCTCTGATGATATCTGCCGGACAGCCAGGTGCTCTTCGTCAGACGAACCGGAAAGAGGCACGTGAATTTTTCCCTCCGCAAAGTCTCCCGGCGCGTGGCGGCACTTCCGCCCTGCCGGCAGGATCGTATCTGTACACAGGATCACAAACAGGGTATCCGGATGAAAAGTACGGACACAACTATTTTATCTGTTTTTCACCGGAGCCCGGCTATGGACGAAAAAACAAAACCGGAAGAATATCTCGCTCTTCTGAAGGAAAAACTCACCCGGCTCATGCCCGCGCCCACACGCTTTGAGGCTGCCATCCCGGGTATGATGCTGAGCCGCTTTGACAGGGACACGCCCGCCTCAAAGTGCTTCTATTTCCCCATCGCCGCCCTGATCGTGCAGGGCTACAAGCGCTCCATGATCGGTAATCAGGAAGTCAACTATGGCGAAGGCTACTGCATGGTCGTCGGCGTCGATATGCCGGGCGTCTACCAAATCAGCAGCGTCACGCCGGAAAAGCCGTTCCTTTCCATATCCATCAGGTTGGACAGGCGCATCATCTCACAGCTCATTACCGAAAGGCCGTCCCTGATTGCGTCAGACACAGCCGAACAAGGAGCCCGCCGTTGTCGCCAGGGCCGGAGCAGAGCTGCTTGAAGCCTTTGTCAGGCTCGTGGATCTGCTGGACGACCCAGGAAGAATTTCCGTTTTCGCGCCCATGATTCTGCGCGAGATCCACTATCACCTCCTTTCCGGAAGCCAGGGCGGCTGCCTCAGGTTTTTCAGCAGCACGGGCACGCAGGCCGGTCAGGTAGCCCGGGCCGTTTCCTGGCTCAGGGAAAATTTCGCAAGACCGTTCCATATTGAGGAACTGGCCAGGCAGACGAACATGGCGCCATCGACATTCCACAGGCATTTCAGACAGGTAACAGGCATGAGCCCCCTGCAGTTCCAGAAACGTCTGCGGCTTTATGAGGCCGAGCGGCTCATGCTGGTCGAAGGGAAAGACGCGAGCAGCGCGGCCATCGAAGTTGGCTACGAAAGCGTTTCCCAGTTCAACAGGGAATACAAGCGTCAGTTCGGGGCCCCGCCGCGGCGTGACGTGGAGCAGAAGACGCGCGGAATCCAGTAACCCAGGCGGATATGGATGCCGCACGGAACGGGCGGCCAAGCCTCCTGTCCTCTGTTCCAGGCGCGGAATTCTGACGCGCATAGCCCACCGTCCTTTCAGAAAAGCCCGGAAAAGGCAAAAACCTTCCTGTTTTAGGCCGCACAGGAATCTCCTTCCATGCAACCGGGCAGCCCCTGTCCGCCAAAAAGATTTCTGGCGGAATCCGGTTTTCCGGAGAATGCTATTTCCTTCGCGCTGACGTAGGGAACGGATACGGCCGTTGAACCCGGGCGGGCAGAGCTTTCCCCGCCGGCCATGTCATTCATGCCGCCTACATCAATATACCCTCTGATATCAGATACGGTTCTCCCGCGCTTCTCAATGGGAAAGGCCATAGAGGAAAAAGATTCGGCATGACCGCCTGCGCTTGCCATCCGGACGGCGCGTCCCGCCGCCGATTTGGGAAACACCATCCGCTCCTTCTGATACGGGAGGGAGCGGATCGGGCAAAGAACATCACGGATTGGAGATAGGCTCCGTACGGCCCTGTCCCTATATTCCTTTCAGAAAACAAACAGGCGTCCCGAAAACGTCAGAAAAAAATGAAAACAGACGCGCCGCTTCTGGGGAAACGGGCTTCTGCCCCGCCGCAAACACTGAAAGGAACCCTCCCATGAAAACATTCTTCGCAAAGCTTGCCGTTCTGTCCCTCCTGGCCCTGCCAGGCATGGCCCAGGCCGCTCCGGCCAATCCCTTCGGTCTTGTGTACCGGGGAGCCATCACGGAAAACATCCCCGGGAAAGTCAATATCCATCCCGTTCACTACACCCTGAACGGCCTCAGGATTGCCGCCAACGTTTACACGCCCGCCGGGTATGACGCCGGCAGGAAGTACCCCGCCATCGTCGTTGCCCATCCCAACGGAGGCGTAAAGGAACAGGTAGCAGGGCTTTACGCCCAGCGGCTTGCCGGACAGGGCTTCATCACCATCGCCGCCGATGCCGCGTACCAGGGCGCCAGCGAAGGCACGCCCCGAAATGTGGACAAGCCGCAGTTCCGCACAGAGGACATCCACGGCATGATCGATTTTATCAGCAGCTATCCCGGCGTTGACAGCAAATCCATAGGCGCTCTCGGCATCTGCGGCGGTGGCGGCTATACACTGAACGCTGCCAAGTCGGACAAGCGCATCCGCGCCGTGGCCACGCTGAGCATGTTCAATTCCGGCGAAGTGCGCCGCAACGGATTTCTGAACACGCAGAAGGACTCCATACAGGAACGCCTGGCGCAGGCCTCCGCCGCACGCGAAAAGGAAATCTCAGCCGGTGAGATCAGCTATTCCGGCAACGTGGATTTTGACAGCCTGACTGACGAAAGCATCAGCAAAATCCCCACGGATCTTTATCGTGAGGGGCTGATGTACTACGGCAGGACGCACAGGCATCCCAACTCAACCTTCCGCTATACCACCAGCAGTCTCCTTGATCTGATGACCTGGGACGCCACCGATCAGATCGGGCTCATCAATGTCCCTCTGCTCATGATCGCGGGCGAAAAGGCTGACACGCTCTACATGACCGAGGAAGCCTTCAGAAAGTCCACGGGCACCAGCGATAAGGAGCTTTTCAAAATCCCCGGAGCCACGCACATCAGGACATACTTCGTTCCCGAATACGTGGATCAGGCCATGGCCAGGCTCACCGCTTTCTACAACAGGCCCCTGCGCTAGCCTTCCGGCACGGAGCGGGTTTTCCGTCCGTGCCGCGGAAACATGTACGGAGGACATCATGCAGCACACCTCTCCTCTTTCTCTCTGGCTCCTTGCGGCAGCGCTCCTGACCGCGGCTCCGGCCTCCGCCGCCCCGGGACAGACCGTGATCCCTGCCGGTTCCGCAGCTTCCCTTCCTGCCGGAACAGAGCACTTCACAGGCTCTGTCCGCGTCGATCCGGCCTTTTCGACCGAAGCCCCCCAGCGGGCCTACGGCGCTTACGTCACTTTTGAACCAGGTGCCCGCACAGACTGGCATACCCATCCCCTCGGCCAGACGCTCATCGTCACCTTCGGAACCGGTCTTACCCAGGAATGGGGCGGGCCGATCAGGATCATACACCAGGGAGACGTGGTCATCTGCCGGCCAAACGTGAAGCACTGGCACGGCGCGGCGCCCGGCAGCGCCATGACGCACCTCGCCATCGGTGAGCGCGAAGACGGCAAAAGCGTAACATGGATGGAGAAAGTCACGGCCGGACAGTACTCTGAAAAATAAAAGATCAGCATGAAACATCTCACGTTTTCCCGCAGACGTCTGCTCAGGCTCACCTGCGCGGCCGCTCTCACAGGCATTTTCGCCCCTGCCGTCAGGTACCTCCCTCCGGCCCGGGCAGCGGAAGCGAAAAAGCCCCTCATCGTCTACTTCTCCATGCCCGAAACAGACAATCCCTTACATATGACACGGGATGAAGAAAACAGCACCGTGGTCGTGGACGGAAAGGCTCCTGGGAACACGCAGTACGTGGCCATGCCCATCCGGCAGAAGACAGGCGGCAGCCTCTTCCGCCTCGAACCTGTTACCCCCTACCCCAGGGAACACAGGGCGCTTGTCAGTCTGGCTGAGAAGGAACAGGCCGGTGACATACGTCCGGAAATAGCGGCGGCATCCGATCTCACGGCGTCTGACACGCTCTTCCCCGGATACCCCAACTGGTGGGCTGATTGCCCATGATCCTCTACACGTTCCTCGAACAGCGGGATCTCTCCGGCAAAACCATCATTCCCTTCTGTACCCACGGGGGAAGCGGGTTCTCCCGCACCATAGAGACAATCCGGAAAAAACAGCCCGGCGCCAGAGTGCAGGAGACGGGTTTCGCTGTCTGCCGGCAGAATATGGACACAGCGCCGGCTGGCGCCGCAGCCTGACTCAGAAAAACCGGATACAGCCTTTGGCTCCAGTCCAGCCGCGTCGGACGGGCTGAACAGAAAACCGCAAATTTCCACGGATACACGGATCGCGCGTAAGAACGCGTCTTTTCAGAATGAGGAGAAACACATGAAACCAACAAACCTTCTTGCCGTCATCCTGCTCGCGGCAGGCCTTGTCACGGCCTCCGCCGCGGCGGCCGGCGCGGCTTCCCAGAAACCGATTTCCATCGAAAGGCAGGGAACCTTCTCCGCCGGCGGCACGGTTATCCCCGCGAAGGAACCATACAATCCCATGAAGCCCA
>ONPA01000113.1 GCA_900319575.1 uncultured Desulfovibrio sp.
ACGTCATCGACGTACCCTTCCTGCTTGAGGATGGCAGCGAGAGACTCTTTCATCTTCGAGCGCGGCACATTCACTTCCTTATGCAGGGCCAAATGCGCGTTGCGGATACGCGTGAGCATGTCCGCAATAGGATCTGTGAGCATCTAATACTCCTAAAAGGTTTGGAGTTGGGCGCCCCATGCGCCTACTTTCCATATGCAAAGCGGCGGTATACCACAAAGAGCACGCCGCCGCAATCCCGGGCCCGAAGGCCCGGCCACATTTTTTCAATATTTTTTACCAGCTGGACTTGCGAACGCCAGGCAGCTCACCACGGAGAGCCATGTTCCGGAAGCAGATACGGCAGATGCCGAACTGGCGGATAAAGGCATGCGGACGGCCGCAGATAGGGCAGCGGTTGTACTTGCGGGTGCTAAACTTAGGTTCGCGTTTAGCCTTAATCTTGAGAGCGAGACGAGCCATGAGTTACTCCACCTACTTCTTGAAAGGCATGCCGAGCTGATCGAGAAGGACTTTGCCTTCCTTGTCAGTGGTGGCAGTCGTAACGATGGTGATGTTCATGCCCTTGGGATTTTCAACACGGTCAGCTTCCATTTCGGGGAAGATGGTGTGTTCCTTGATGCCAAGGGTGAAGTTGCCGCGGCCGTCAAAGCCACGATCCGGGATGCCGCGGAAGTCGCGAACTCTGGGCAGGGCGAAGTTCATCAGCTTGTCCAGGAAGTCCCACATGAGGTCCTTGCGGAGGGTGACGCGCACACCGATGGGCATGCCCTGGCGCACCTTAAAGTTAGCAATGGACTTCTTCGCACGAGTAACAACAGCCTTCTGGCCGGCAATGGCGGTGAGTTCCTCCACGGCCTCTTCCATCAGCTTGTTGTTCTGGGTGGAAGCACCCAGACCGATGTTGAGGGAGATTTTTTCGATACCGGGAAGCTGCATGGGAGACTTGTAGTTGAACTCCTTCTGCAATACCGGAATCACTTTCTCCTTGTATATCTTTTCAAGGCGGGTCATAGGTTCACCTTATTCCATGACTTCGTTGCACTTCTTGCAGAAGCGAACTTTCTTCTGTTTGCCGTCAACTTCCACGAACTTGTAGCCGACGCGGGTCGGTTTGCCGCAGGCGGAGCAGACAACCATCACATTGGAAATGTGGATGGGCATCTCTTTCTCCACGATGCCGCCGGGCTGACGGGTGTAGGGGTTGGCACGCATGTGGCGCTTGACCATATTGGCCTTTTCCACAACGACGCTGTCATGCTTCGGAAGAAGCTTCAGCACCTTGCCAATCTTGCCGTTGTCTTTACCGGCAATGATCATGACCTTGTCGCCCTTGCGAATACGAAAGTTTTTCATATCAAGTCTCCTAAAGGACTTCAGGGGCGAGGGAGATGATCTTCATGAAGTTCGCAGCGCGGAGTTCACGGGCCACGGGTCCGAAGATACGGGTGCCGACGAGTTCACCGGTGTTGGAAACGAGCACAGCCGCATTGTTATCGAACTTGATGTAGCTGCCGTCGCTGCGGCGGACTTCCTTGGACGTGCGCACGATGACGGCACGCATGACGTCGCCCTTCTTCACCTTGCTGTGGGGGATGGCTTCCTTCACGGAAACCATGATGGTGTCGCCGACAGTCGCGTAACGGCGGTGGGAGCCGCCGATAACCTTGATGCAGGCGACCTTTTTGGCGCCGGAGTTATCGGCAACCTGGAGAGTGGATTCTACCTGGATCATGGCCTCACCTACACAGCCTTTTCAATGATGGAGACCAGGTGCCAGCGCTTGTTGTGCGACAGCCTGCGGTACTCCACGATTTTAACTTTATCGCCAATGCCGCATTCATTGTTCGGGTCATGAGCCGTGAACTTCTTGCGGCGCCTGATGTACTTCTTGAGCAGAGGATGCCTGACCAGGGTTTCGACACGCACGACAATGGTCTTGTCGTTCTTGTCACTGATCACGATACCGGTCAGAGTTCTGCCCTTAACGTGTTCAAGAGCCTGCATACTTAGCCCCTCTGTTCCTTTTCATTGAGAATCGTGCTGATGCGAGCAACCTGCTTCTTCATGGCCTTGAGCTCGCTCGTCTTTTCGAGCTGGGCGGTGGCGTGCTTGAAGCGGGCGTCAAGGAGTTCCTTGCGCTGGTCGGCGAGCTTGGTGGAAAGCTCTTCGACGGAGAGCTCGCGGAGTTCCTTAACCGTCTCGCGGGCGGGACTTTTCTTCTTGTCAGCCATTAGAATCCCTCCCTGGTCACAATAATGGTCTTAACGGGAAGCTTGTGGGCAGCAAGGGTAAGCGCCTGAACCGCGAGGTCGTAGGGCACGCCCTTGACTTCATAGAGGATGCGGCCGGGCTTGATCGGAGCACACCACCCGACCGGAGCACCCTTACCGGAACCCTGACGGGTTTCAAGAGGCTTCGCGGTAACGGGGCGGTCAGGGAACACGCGGATCCAGACTTTACCGCCACGGCGGATGTGACGCATCATGGCGATACGGGCAGCTTCAATCTGCTGGCTGGAAAGATGTCCGTGCTGGGTGGTTTTCAGGCCGATATCACCGAACGCGAGGGTGGAACCACGATGAGCCAGTCCGCGGAGACGGCCCTTCTGCCACTTGCGATATTTAACTCTTTTGGGCGCTAACATTCTGTTCTACCTCTTTGTCAAGGATTTCACCCTTGTAGATCCAAACCTTGACACCAATTGTACCGTACGTGGTCCTGGCTTCAGCGAAGCCGTAATCGATGTCGGCGCGGAGGGTCTGCAGCGGCACACGGCCGTCACGGTACCATTCACGGCGGGCGATTTCAGCACCGGCCAGGCGGCCAGCGCAGGAAACCTTGATGCCGTCGCCGCCGGACTTGCGGGCCAGGGTCACCGTGCGCTTCATGGCGCGGCGGAAGGCAACGCGGCGTTCAAGCTGCTGAGCGATATTTTCAGCAACGAGCTGGGCATCCACTTCGGGGCGGCGGATTTCGCTGACCTCGATGGAGAATTCGCGGCCGAATTCCTTGCGCAGGTCAGTGCGGAGCTTCTCGATTTCCACACCCTTGCGGCCAATGATGATGCCGGGACGGGCGGTGGAGAGGATAAGACGAACCTTGCCGCCAGCGCGCTCGATTTCGATCTTGGCGAGACCGGCTTCAGCGTTGCGCTGCTTCACGAACTTGCGGATCTTGCTGTCTTCAAACACGAAGGCAGGATATTCCTTGGCGCTGAACCAGCGGGAAAGCCAGTTCTTGTTGTAGCCGAGGCGGATACCAAACGGATGTACTTTCTGACCCATAGCCTATTCCTGCCCTTCAGCGAGTATAACGGTAATATGACTGGTGCGCTTATGAATCTTGGTAGCACGGCCCTGGGAACGGGGCATGAACCTCTTCCAGGTCGGGCCGGAGGTAACCAGAATTTCCTTAACGAACATGGCGTCGACGTTAACGGCCATCTGGGTGGCGTTGGCAGCGGCGCTCTTCAGGACGTTGAGGATGGCTCCCGCGGGCTTGTTGGGCGTGAAGCGGAGGATGTTCATCGCTTCTTCAATGCCCTTGCCGCGGACATTCCGCGCAATCAGAGCGGTCTTGCGGGGGGACACGCGCTGGAATTTAGCAATAGCTTTGGCTTCCATTACTTATCTCCCTACTTAGCAGCCGGCTTGGCGGCAGCGGCCGCTTTCTTCTCAGCAGAATGACCGTGGAAGGTACGGGTCGGAGAAAACTCACCGAGCTTGTGGCCAACCATATTTTCAGTAACAAACACGGGGACGAACTTCTTGCCGTTGTGCACGGCGAAGGTCAGGCCCACCATTTCGGGCAGCACCATGGAACGGCGCGACCATGTCTTAACGACACGGCGATCACCGCTAGCCTGGGCGGCCTCAACTTTAGCCATAAGATGACCGTCTACAAACGGTCCCTTCTTAAGAGATCTAGGCATGTCTCACTCCTACTTGTGGCTGCGACGCTTGACAATGAGACGTCCCGAAGGCTTGTTCGGATCGCGGGTCTTGAAGCCCTTGGCCGGCATGCCCCACGGAGAGACGGGATGACGGCCGCCGGAGCTTCTGCCTTCACCACCGCCGAGGGGATGGTCAATGGGGTTCTGAGCGACACCACGGACTTTCGGACGGCGGTTGAGCCAGCGGTTGCGGCCGGCCTTGCCGAGATGAACGTTCTCATGGCTGATGTTGCCTACCTGACCGATAGTGGCGATGCAGGTGGCGAGGACCTTGCGCACTTCGCCGGAAGGCAGACGCAGGAGGACGTACTTGTTTTCCTTGCCGACAAGCTGAGCGTAGGTGCCGGCGGCGCGGCACATCTGGCCGCCCTTGCCGGGATACATCTCAACGTTGTGCACAACGGTGCCGACCGGAATGCGGCCGAGAGGCAGAGCGTTGCCAGGCTTGATGTCAGCCTTTTCGCCGGAGAGGACCTTATCACCCTGCTTCAGACCGGCGGGAGCGATGATGTAACGCTTTTCACCGTCAACATAGGTCAGAAGGGCGATACGGGAAGTACGGTTGGGATCGTATTCGATATGGGAAACAGTGGCTTCGATGCCCTGCTTCTCACGCTTGAAATCAATGATGCGGTAGAGACGCTTATGTCCGCCGCCGCGGCGGCGCATGGTCTCATGGCCCACGTTGTTGCGGCCGGCCTTTCTGGTCAGACCACAGACAAGGGACCTTTCAGGCGTCGTCCTGGTGATTTCCGCAAAATCGGAAACCGTCTGGGCACGACGACCAGCAGAAGTCGGTTTAAGCTTGCGAACAGCCATGACTTACGCTCCCTCGAAGTATTCGATCTTGTCATTTGCGCCCAGGGTTACATACGCTTTCTTGTAACCGGGCTTGGTGCCGACGGCCTTACCCTGACGCACGCGGTCACGGGGAGCAACGCTGACAATGTTCACGTTGAGCACGGTCACATTGAAGGCGGCTTCGACGGCTTTCTTCACTTCGAGCTTGTTGGCCTTGGGGTTAACAAGAAATGCAACCTTATTGGCACCTTCAGCAAGCTCGGTCATCTTTTCAGTGATACGGGGCTTAAGAAGCACCTGAGTAAGTTCCATCTTATTTCCCCTTTGCAACAAAGCGGGCCTCCACCGGGGCGATGGCGTCCTGGAGGAGAACAAGCTGCTTGTTCTTCAGAATTTCGTACACGCTGAGACGGTCGGGCGTCGTCAGGGTGACATTGGGAAGGTTGCGGGAGCTGCGGTCAAGATTCTCCGTCATTTCAGGAGCAACCACGAGAGCCTGAGTGAGGCCCAGGGTCTTGGCAACCTTGGCAAAATTCTTGGTCTTCCCATCGGGAAGATTGATGCCCTTCACGACCAGAAGGTTGTTGCCGGCCACACGGCTGGAAAGAGCCATGCGCATGGCCAGAGAACGGACCTTGCTGTTGACCTTGAAGGAGTAATCGCGGGGAAGGGGTCCGAAGATAATCGCACCGCCACGCCAGATGGGGGAGCGGTTCGAACCGGCACGGGCACGACCGGTGCCCTTCTGCTTCCAGGGCTTCACGCCGCCGCCGGACACGAAGGCACGGGTCTTGGCCTTGTGGGTACCGGCACGCTGAGCGGCTCTCTGCGCACGCACAACGAGGTTCAGGATCTCGGGACGGGCCTCGACCTCAAAAACCTCGGGAGCAAGCTCAACGGAACCGACTTCCTGCTTTTCCTGATCATATACTTTAATGGTAGCCATCTTATCACCTGCTACTGCTGACGAATGAGCACAATGCCGTTCTTCGGACCGGGCACGGCGCCCCTGACCAGAATGACGTTGTCCTCAGGACGAACGGCCACGACAAGGCAGCTCGGCTGGGTCACGGTTTCATTGCCCCAGTGACCGGCCATCTTACGGCCCTTGATAACGTGTCCGGGGAAGGTGTTGTTACCAACGGAACCGTTGTTCCTATGCACCTTCTCGTCACCATGAGTGTCTTTGCAGCCCTTGAAGTTCCAACGGCGCATACGGCCCTGAAAACCCTTACCAATGCTCTTGCCTGTAATTTTCAGGACGTCACCGGTCTTGAAAAGATCAACCGTCAGAGAGTCACCGACTTTCTGCTCGGGAGCTCCGGCCAGGCGGATTTCACGAACGTTGGTGAAAAGAGCCGTGCCGGCCTTGGCGAAGTGACCCTTCATTGCCTTGTTGGAATGCTTTTCCTTGCAGTCGCCGAAAGCAATCTGCAGAGCATTGTAGCCGTCCTTCTCAACGGTTTTCACCTGAGTGACGGGGCAAGGACCGGCTTCAATAACTGTAACGGCCACAGAGGCACCATCGTCCCCGAAAATACGGGTCATGCCAAGCTTGCGACCTATAATTCCCATTTTCTCAGCCATGACTGCCTCTCACTAAAGCTTAATTTCAACGTCAACGCCGGCGGGAAGAGAAAGCTTGCCGAGGGCGTCAACAGTCTGCTGGGTAGGCTCAATGATATCCATGAGTCTCTTGTGCACGCGCATCTCGAACTGTTCACGGGACTTCTTGTCAACATGCACAGAACGCTGAATCGTAAATTTGTGAATCCTGGTGGGCAGGGGGATTGGCCCGGCCACACCGGCACCGGTGTTGCGCGCAGTGTCCACGATTTCCGCTACAGCCTTATCAAGGATGCGGAAGTCATAGGCCCTGAGCTTGATCCGAATGCAATCACTGCTAACTGTCGTCATTTTTTGCTCCGTTTTACCAAAATCCCGCGCCGGTTGGGTTCAACGTGGGTTCCTTGCACTGGGGCCAATAGAGATAGGCCCGGAAGCTGTCCAGCCCTTTGGGAGCGAACATCTGGGAGCGTTTGTCTGACGACGTCAGATCACAAGAAGATGTATGTACGGAGATTTATTAGGGCGTGAGCAACGCGCCTGGCATCATCTTGCGACGCTCCCGGCGTTCTCCACACCCTTCCGCTAGAATAAGCGGTGAGAGGATGGTCCCGCAGGGTCACCAAATGAGGGTCTTTGTCCCTCCACCTTTACAGCCCCGGGCACGCAATATTTCAGCGTGGGATCCGAATATGGGCTGGAACGGCTCGATCAAGTCGACGTCTGGTAACGCCTGCACTTGTCAAAACCAGAAACTGCAGTGTGCAGTTCTGGAGCATCAGGACAGACTTAATCTGCCCTTCCCTGCCGTCCAGGGAACACCTTCCTTTCGGAAAGCTCTCCTTCTTTAGTCGTAAGCCGTCAGATTGTCAACGTAAAAAAGACAAAATTTTTCCAATCTTATGACGCACCGCCCTTTCTCCGGGGCCGACCCGGTGTCAGGGCGGTACATCATCCGGAAAAATGCTAGACTGACGCCAGGAGAGCGTCCGCGTAATCATCGCCATTGAACGGACGCAGATCCTCCACTTTTTCACCCAGCCCTATGAATGTGATGGGGAGCTTGTACTGCATGGCAACGGCAATGGCGACGCCGCCTTTGGCAGTTCCGTCAAGCTTGGTCAGAATAAGTTCGTCAACGCCGGCGGACTCCTTAAAGAGCTTGGCCTGCGACAGGGCGTTCTGCCCGGTTGTGGCATCAAGAACCAGGACTGTCCTGTGCGGAGCGCCGGGGTGTTTCTTGCCAATTACCTGACGGATCTTGGTAAGTTCATCCATCAGGTTCACCTTTGTCTGCAGACGGCCTGCCGTATCCACATACAGTACGTCGACACCTTCCTTGATCGCCCTGTCAACGGCCTCATAGGCCACGGAAGCAGGATCTGCGCCCGGCTGCTTGGCATGGAAGAGCGTTCCCACCCTTTCGGACCAGACGCGAAGCTGATCTATGGCCGCTGCGCGGAAAGTATCAGCAGCGGCAATCATGACCTTCTTCCCCTGCATACGGTCCCGGTACGCAAGCTTGGCTATGGTCGTTGTCTTGCCTGCTCCGTTGACGCCGATCATGAGCACGATTTCCGGCGGATTCACCGCACTGATGCGGCGGGGCTGTGCGAAAATTGACTTGATCTCCTGACGGAGCACCTCACGCACGCCCTGCGAAGAAGTCACCTTCTCCTGCCGGCACCGTTCGCGCAGCCGGCTGACAAGTTCCTCGGAAGCTTCGTAACCGAGGTCGGCCATGATGAAGATTTCCTCCATCTGTTCCCAGAACTCATCGTTCAGTTCTCCATTGCTGGCGAAGAGTCCCTCAAGGCGCCTGGAAAACTGTTCACGTGTTTTCGCCAGGCCATCTGAGAGCTTGATAAAAAGCCTGCTCCGCTCATCCTCCTCGTCTTCAAGATCGAGGGCCAGAGCGAGTCTGTACTGCAGTTCTGAGCGGAATTCGTCCAGATTTCTGTATTCCATCCGCTCAAGCCACCCCGAGAAGTCGCTGACGAAGGAATCGATCTCGGCAGCCGGCGCTTCCAGGGAAGAGAGCAGGAAACGGATTCTCTTTTCAAGCAGGGGACCGGCTTCCGTAACGCCGTCAAGAACTGTATCAAGCCAGACAGAAAGCCTGGGTTCGCAGGCGCGGAGGCGTACAGTCAGCTCTTCCTCTTCAGCAGACGCCGACGATGGAGCTGCCGCTCCGGCAGACTGTACCGGCTGTTCTGCAGCTTTTTCAGGCTCCGCTGCCGCAGAAGGAGCTTCCTTCCCTGACGGAACACCGGATTCGGAAATCTGCTGCGCTGAGGGAGCCGCCTCTTCAGGCATCCCGTGTGCAGCATATCCTTCTCCACTTTCATCCCGGTCTGCGGAACCACCGTGGCAGGAAGGCTCCTCACTTTTTCCGGAGGAAGACTCCCCTTCCCTGCCCGCAGACTGCTGAACCAGGGCTTCGTTTTTTTCCTGCCCGGAGGATTCAGCCTCTTCATCCTGTGAAGAAGAACGGCCTTCTCCCTCCTGTACTTCAGCTTCCTTCTTTTCTTCTTCGGAAGAAACGGACTCTTCCTCCTTGCCAGAGAATATTTTTTTCAGCTTTGTAAAAAAGCCCATACCCCCTCCTCAGGAATGACGTCTCCAGCGCGGTTTTCCCAGGTATTCCTGTGACGCGCGGGACTTTCAGAATTTCAGCCATCTAGAATAGACGCAACAGTCCTCCATCCGCAAGCCCGCACCCTAAAATGCCCCCTCTCCCGGCTGAAGCCGGCTGCTTTCATTTTAATATACTGAATTTGTTATCATTAGCTATTTTTCGAAGAATGTTTTTCAGTGCGGTCACAATTTCTTCTGTCAGCACCTTATGTCTTTACGTAACGCACCCAAAAACATGATATCGCAGGCAGTAAACACAGCCACGACCTCTGTGAATTTCCGATGCCATAGTATCACCACGTTATATATCAACATATGTGTTTTAAAAAATCAATTTATACAAGTGGTTATATGCATTTTCATTGTGACATATATTGGCGGCGCCTTACTCATGACCAAAATCACGGGAATGCGGCGGCTCATTTTTCAAAGCCGGTGGATGCGTGTTCTTCACTCTGAGGAATTTTTTCCATCTTAATGCCGGGACTGTTCCTGTCCTTATCCGGGCCTCCGGGTACGGAATGTCCTGGCTTCTTCCCTGCTTTTCCAAAAAGAAGCCTGAAATCCTCCGGAAGCAGTATCCGTACAGAGACAAGCCAGCAGCCCCCGCCTCCGCACACGGCCAGGCCCAGAGTCAGGAGGCGGTTTTCCACCCCGAACATCTGGACGCCCATAGCAGCAGCCCCGGCAGTCAGACCGCAGAAAATGAGCCCGGCCAGAGCCTTGAGGGAAAAAAATGTTCCGGTAAACGGGTGTTTCCCGGAACGGGCCCTTACAAGAAGCCCCCAGATTAAAATACCAGTCTGAACCCACAGAGCGGCGCTCGCGCAGAGGGGGCCGATGGCTGAAGCAGGAAGAAATGAAGAGCCAGTCCACACGAAAGTCAGGGCGACACCGGTCACGCCGGCGCCTGCCGCGGCGGCGGCCGTACTCAGGATCGCAAGCCGGTCCATGCCCCAGGCATGGCACGCGGCGACAAGGGTTCGCAGCATGATGCAGGCGGGAAGAGCCGGAATCAGAGCTCTGAGACACAGAACCGTGCCGGAAAGTCCCGCATCTGAATATTCCCCGTGCCCAAGAAGCAGCCCGACAAGAGGGGCTGAAATGGCAAAAAGCCCGGACGCAGCCGGAATGGCGAAAAGCAGCCCCGTATGCAGGGCAAGCCCCAGACTCTCCATAAAGCCTTTCCGATCCTCGGCTGCCGCTTCACGGGTCAGATCGGGCAGAGCCGCGATGCCCATGCAGGCGCCGACAATACCAACGGGGAGTTCGAGGAGGCGATCCGCGAAATAAAGCGACGTGATGGCGCCCTCACCCGTCAGCGACGCAGCCCCAAGGGCTGCAAGAAAGCAGAGCTGCAGGGATGAGCAGGAAAAAACCACACCGGGAAGACGCTTCAGCGCTGTACAGAAAGCGGCGGCATGCTCCTCTCCTTTGCGGAGAACAGGGTGTTCCCCCTTTTCCTCTGTTCCGGCCAAGCCTCTGCCGCGAAGCACGAAAAACCACAGAATAAGGGCCTGAACAGCACCGCCTGCGGCAAAACCTGCGGCTATCATCACATCTGCCTGGCCGGCCCCGGCCCAGGCCGCAAAGATAAAACACAGGATTACGAAGTTGAAGCACACCGGCGCGGATGAGGCGCTCGCAAAGGCACCGCGGGCATGCAGAAGTCCCATGGCAGGCGCGGAAAAAAACACGAAGAACGCGAACGGTGCGGCCAGACGCAGAAGGGAAGCAGCCTTTCCAATCCACACAGGATCCTGCCCGCCGGGAGCGAGACACTTCACCACAACAGGCGCGCAGGCGAAGAGCACCAGCAGAAGAGCCCCGGACAGAGCGAGAATGCGCTGAAGCAGCGGGAAGAGGTCCCTGTCTGCAGGCCGGGAGCCTCCCCGCGCAGCTGCGGCCGTGAAAGGCATGGACAGCACGCCGTCAGCGAGAAGCTTACGCAGGGCGTGCGGTATGACGGTTGCTGCCACGAGTGCGTCGGCAAGCCAGCCCGAGCCCACCAGCCAGGCCATGGACAGATCCCGGACAAGTCCCAGCAGACGGGACACCACTGCCCACAGGGCCAGAAGAATGACCCGCCCCATCCATCTGCTCCGGCCCGTTTTCCTTCCGTCCGCTCTGCCCGGGGCCTCAAGAACAGCCATACCCGTATCTTCCAGGATGCAGTTACGGACGGTGAGGATCAGGTTCCATCTTCCATTCGCGCACGAATTCGTGCAGATCCGCTGCCCCGGCGGCAGGAAGATTCCGGAAATGTTCGGCAAACACGTGTATGCGAGTGCCTCCGCGGGGAACGAAGAGGCCTTTCACCCTCGCCCAGTCCGGATCAAGGAGTGTAACGATGTCGTTCAGGACGTTATTGGTAATGGTCTCCATGAAGGAGTGGTGGTTGCGGTAGGCAAACATATAGAGCTTGAAGCTTTTGGACTCCACGCAGAGCTTGGCCGGAACGTATTCAAGGACAATGGTTCCGAAATCCGGCTGTCCGGTTACAGGGCAGAGGGAGGTGAATTCGGGAAAACTGATGCTTACCACGTAGCGGCGCTCAGGGAATCGGTTCGGAAAGGCCTCAAGAATGCTGACGTCCGGGCCTTCGGCCGGCAGATACGAGTGTCCGCCCTTGAGTGAATGAAGTCCGCTGATATCGTCCCGTCTTTCTGTCATAACATGTGTCTCCTTGCATATGGCTAGTGTGGAGATGTACCCTAACACACACTATGCCACAAGTTGTTATAGGCGTTTTTATTGTGACATATATTGGCGGCGCCTTACTCATGACTCAAGTCACGGAAATGCGGCGGCGCGCTTTTCAAGGAACACCTGTTCACTATGCCATACCAGCGAAGGATGAATCATGGCTCACAGAAAATCCTATCAGTGGGAACCTGAAACCTCCGAAGAGGAACCTCAGCGCAAAAGCAGATCCCAGAAGAAACGCGAAAGCACGGCGCTGCAGAATCTGGGAGAGGAAATCGCGGCCCTGCCCATGCGCGTTATCGCCGATTTTCCCCTCAGCCCTGCTCTGCTCGCCGCTTTCCGGGACCTCCAGAAGATCCCGAGCCACGGTGCCCACCGCAGACAGCTCCAGTATATTGGCCGGCTCATGCGCGAACTCGGCGACACGGCTCCTCTCGAGGAAGCGCTCGAGCGTTACCGTGACGGACTGCGCAAAAAAGCGGGTGCCACACCCCCTGAGAATCCGGGAAACTGAAGCCCGGATCGCAAAGCGCCCGGCTCTTATGAGCCGGGCGCTTTGATTTTCACAGTGGGGGTCAGGGTTTAGAAGAACTGGCCCATGCTGAACTCCAGGCGGCCGGATTCATTCTCGTGGTCGAAGTCTTCCTTGAGCGGGATGCCGTAAGCTATGCGCAGATCGCCCATGGGTGAACGCCAGCGCAGCTCAAGACCAGTGGAGTAAACCCAGTGGTCATCGAAGTCGAGGGCCACGTTCTGGGTCTTGGAGTCGATATTGAAGCCGATATCAAAGAAGGGTACGAGCGCGAGCCCCATATCCTTCTGGAAGGTCCAGACGTATTCGAAGTTGCCAACACCCATGTAGTCGCCGCCGATGACGTCGCGATCGTAACGGGGGTCGGTGGAACGGGGTGAAGCGTCGGAATACGAATAGCCGCGGACCGTATCCATGCCGCCGACGTAGAAGCGTTCGAAGACAGGGATGTTTTCGTCCGTGTTCTGGAACAGGGCTCCAACGCGTCCGCGCAGGTGAATAGTGTTGGTATCATTGAAGGAATAGAAGCCCTGCCAGTCGGCCATCAGTTTGATGAAGTTGTCCGAACCGCCAAGGCCGCCGCCGCCCCATTCACCGGAAAGTCTGGCGATGGTGCCGCGGTGGGGATTGGAATGCGTGTCCGTGGTATCGCGTGTGATATGCGCGCTGATGGCACTGGTCCAGTTGATGCCCTTGTAATCGGTGATGTACGGGGAAGCGTTCTCGTCAACGTCATAAATTTCATAACGTTCAAGACGGTAGCCCAGGCCGACCGTTGTGTACTCGCCGATGGGGTAGCCGATACGGATGGAATCGCCGATGGTGTCCCTGGTGAAGTCATCCCAGTAATCGTGCATGTAGTACAGGTCATTGCCGAGCGAAAGGTTCGTATCGTACACGCGCGGGTTGGTGAAGGACAGCGTGCCCGAAGTACGGCGCCAGGAGAAGAAACCCTGCAGCGAAAGCGTGTAGCCCTTGCCGAACAGGTTACGCTCCATGATGGTACCGCTGACGCCCACGTCAAAGTACGTGGAATAGCCGATACCGGCCATGAGGGCACCGGTATTGCCTTCCTTGACCTTGACCTTCAGATCAACCTCGTCTTCCTTGTCCGTGGGAACGAGTTCGTTGTCCACGGTCTTGAAGTAACGGAGCTTGTTGAGACGTTCCATGGAACGTCTGAGCTTTGCGCCGTCATACTGATCACCGTCGCCAAGCCTCATTTCACGCAGAATGACGTTATCGCGGGTTTTCGTATTTCCTTCCACGATGACCCTGCGGATAAAGACTTTCTGCTTCTTGTTAATGACGTAGACCACATTGACAGTATCGGGATGATCCGCAGGCTTGACCACACGGGTATCAACCTCGGCGTAGGCGTAGCCATGATCGTTATAATACTGCTGCAGGGCCTTGGCGTCTTTCTGCATCGTTTCAAGGTGGAAATATTTCTTGTCTTTCTGCCAGTCATCCATTTCGATGATCTTGTCCATGTTCTCCTTGGTGTCGAGAACATCACCGGCGAAGCCCACTTCATTGATATTGTAGCGGGGGCCTTCGCTGACCGGGAAATGGATGTGGATGCCGTCTTCCTGATACGTTACTTCAGGTGAGCCAACCTGGATATCAACGTAGCCTTCGTTGAGGCCGTAGGCTGCGATAGCGTTGGTATCACGCTCAAGATATTCTTCCTTAAGCACACCGGAACCGGTGAGCCAGGAGAAAATACCGCGCTCGCGCAGGGCCATGTATTTGGTCATGTCGCTCTGCTTGAGTTCCTTCAGGCCGTCAACCTTGACTTCAGAAATATAGAGCTTCTTGCCTTCGTTGACGGTGATGATGAGAACCGACCCTTTGCCTCCGCTCCGCTTTTCGATGCGGTAGGTGGGCTTGGCGAGGTAGTAGCCTTCCTTGCGGTACAGTTCCGTAATTTTCTGCAGGTCGTCCGAAAGCGTCTGTTCGTTGAGCACGTTGCCTTTGCGGGTGGTCATGGCCGAAAGGACATCGTCCTCGTCCACTTTGTCAGTGCCTTCGACGATAATGTTGTCAATGCGCGGTTTTTCAACCACGTCGAAAACCAGCACGCTGCCTTCCATATGGGCCTGCACATCGGTGAAGTAGCCCATTTCCCAGATGCGCTTGACCTCTTCGTTGATGGCGTTGGCATCAGGAGAGTCGCCCTTGCGAATGGAAAGACGCATGAGCACCACATCAGGATCCATATTGTGGATGCCGCGCACCGTCACATCAGAAAGGGTGACGCCGCCGCCCGTACGCAGGGGAACGAGGGTGTCATTCACGGCCGGCTTGGCGGGCGCAGGCTCGCTTTCCGCATCCGCATTGCCCACGACAGGGGCCGTGGAACTGCCTGCGTCGCGCAGGGTCAGCGAAGCTCTCGAGGCCAGCTGGCCGGCAGCATCTCCAAGAGCACCGACGGAATCGCGCTCAAAGTGCGCCGGTACGGCACGGCCCGTCCCCACCGGGACAAGGCGCGTTTCCATGGTAAAGCCCTGCCCCTTCTGGTTGAAGGAGCCGTACACGACAAGGTCAGCTCCGGCTGAACGTCCGAGCCGCCTCGCGGACTCGAGATCAATGGACTTCATGCCTGACGCATTAAAAAGTCCCCGGGCCTTGTCCAGAGGAATGGGAGTAAGTCCCTGTGACTTCATCTTATCGATGACAGCCTGAGGGACAGCCTGGGAGGCATCCGGAAGAAGGGGCCCGGCACTAACCTGGAAGGGCAGAACCAGGACCGTGTTGCCGGCGGCCGGGCTGCTCTCAGGGATCGCTCCGGTAAACAGGGCAGTGGCCGCGAAAACGCCCACAAGCGACAGAAAACTACGCAAAAGTCTTTTCATATAATTGTCCCGATCTCAGCTCCAGGCTGCGGTCCAGACCCGCGGCCAATTCGACATTGTGAGTGACAACGACCATGGTCATTCCCAGCTCGCGGTTAAGTTCACGCAAAAGCGCGCTGACCTGCGCGCCGTTCTTTTCATCCAGGTTCCCCGTCGGCTCATCGGCCAGAAGCACCTTTGGGTGCTGTGAAATGGCTCTCGCAATGGCGACACGCTGGCTTTCACCGCCGGAAAGAGTATTCACTCTGGCCTCGTGCTTGTCAGCAAGTCCGACCATGCCCAGCATTTCCCTCGCCCGTGAGAGGCAGTCATCCCGGGACTGGCCGGCAATGATGCCTGGCATGGCGACGTTTTCCTCTGCCGTGAATTCCGGAAGAAGATGGTGGAACTGAAAAACATATCCGCAGGTACGGTTGCGGAACCGCGCCTGTTCGTCCGGCGTCAGGGAAAAGAGATCCTGACCGTCGAAAATGACTTTCCCCGATGTTGGAGTATCAAGAGCACCCATAAGATGCAAGAGAGTGCTCTTGCCTGACCCGGAGGCTCCGACAATGGCAAGCTGTTCGCCCCTATGGACCGTGATGCTGACATCATTGAGGATGACGAGCTTCCGCTCCCCCTCGCCGTAGGTCTTCACCACGTGCTGAAATTCGTAGAGTTCGTCCATGCTATTCGTACCTCAGGGCATCAGCAGGCTTGAGTCTGGAAGCCTGCCTGGCCGGGTAAAGCGTGGAAAGAAAGCACAGAAGCATCGCCGCCCCGCCAATGATCAGGACGTCCGGAACCGTGATGATGATGGGCAGGTGATCCAGAGTATACACATTTTCCGGGAGTTTGATGAACTGATAGCGCTTGAGCAGGCAGCCGACAGTCAGACCCAGTGCGTATCCGAGCATGGTGCCGACAAAACCGATAATTGTCCCCTGGTACATGAAGATGCGTCGAATCATCTTTCTTGTGGCGCCCATGCTCATCATGACTGCGATGTCGCGGGTCTTCTCCATGACCAGCATGACCAGTGTGGCCACGATGGAAAAGGAGCCGATAAGCACGACCATGATGAGCAGAATGAACATTCCGATCTTTTCGAGCTTGAGAGCGGCGAAGAGATTGGCGTTCATATCCATCCAGCTGCGGGCATAGAACGGATTGCCAATGTTGTCCGTAAGCTCCTTCGTAATCTCATCGGCCCTGTACACGTCATCGACAGTAATCTCGATGCCTGACAGAAAGCCAGGATCCAGGCCGAGAAGCTCACGGGCGGCATCCAGGGTCACAAAGGCAAGAGAAGAATCATACTCGTACATACCCGTCTTGAAGATGCCGGCCACCTCGAAGGGACGGATGCGGGGCTGGAAGCCAGCCGTGGTCTTCTCGCCAGACGGGGACAACAGGTTGACACGGCTGCCCATACCGAGGCCGATATGTTTCGCGAGTTCCTCACCAATAATAATGCCGGGAGTGCCGTCGCCCGTTTCGAGTCCATTTATGGACCCTTTCTTGATAGCCTTCAGCATGCTGAGCACGCCGGGAGCTGTCCTGGGATCCACACCCCTGAGCATGAGACCTTTCACGCCATCCCCGGAGGAAAGCATGACCTCAGTATAAATAAAAGGAGTGGCCCCCGTGACTCCAGGAGTGCGCAGGATCTCATCACGCAGTCCCGGATTTTTCCCGAATGCATCGGGAATATAACTCAGGACAATACCGTGAGCGTTGGCTCCCAGGATCTTGTCGCGCATATCAGTGGTCAGGCCGTTATAAACACCAAGCACGACCACGAGCGCAGCAACACCCAGGGCCACCCCGATGATGGACATCAGGGAAATCACGTAGATGAACGCCTGCTTGCGGTGGGAGAACAGGTAACGTCTCGCTACAAAGAATTCAAAGCTCACGTCAGTATCCCGTATGCGTCCCGGGAACGGGCCCGGAGTTAGACTTCAGGACGAAGGAGCGGGAAGAGAATGACTTCCCTGATGCTCGCGGAATCGGTGAGGAGCATGGCCAGACGGTCAATACCAATGCCCTGCCCGGCCGCCGGAGGCATGCCGTATTCCAGAGCGCGCAGAAAGTCTTCGTCCATGCAGTGGGCCTCGTCATCACCGGCCGCGCGTTCGGCCATCTGCTCCTCAAAGCGCCCACGCTGATCAATGGGATCATTCAGTTCCGAGAAGGCATTGCCCATTTCGCGTCCCGTAATGAAGAGCTCATAGCGGTCAACGATCTCAGGGGTCTCATTGTTGCGGCGGGAAAGCGGTGAAATTTCAATCGGGTATTCGTAAACGAAGGTCGGCTGGATGAGCTTCTCCTCCACATCGAGGTCAAAGAGCTGGGAATGCATCTTGGCGAGACTCTCGCCTTCCTGCACCTTTTCCCCGCGTTCCAGGAGATACGACCTGACTTTGGCGTAGTCGTTGTAAAATTCGGGCTTGTGACCGCCTATCTTCTCGAGGGCATCGTAATACGTGATTCGTGTCCAGTGTCCCCTGCGCAGATCAATCTCCTGTCCCTGATAGGTGATAACGGCAGTTCCGCAGACCTTGAGAGCCAGGCGTTCAAAAAGCTCTTCCGTCAGATCCATAAGGTCATAGAAATTGTGGTAGGCCCAGTAGAACTCACAGGTTGTGAATTCAGGATTATGCTTCGTGTCCAGGCCTTCATTGCGGAAGCAGCGGTTAATCTCGAAAACCCGTTCAAATCCGCCCACCAGGAGACGTTTGAGATACAGCTCCGGAGCTATACGCATGTACAGATCCATATCCAGAGCGTTGTGATGCGTAATGAAAGGTTTCGCCGCGGCGCCGCCGGCAATGGGATGCATCATGGGCGTTTCCACTTCCATGAAGCCTTTTTCCTCCATAAAGCGGCGGAATTCGCTCACGATGAGGCTGCGCTTCTGGAAAATCTCTCTCGCCCGCGGATTCACGATGAGGTCAACATACCGCTGGCGGTAGCGCGTCTCCATGTCCTTGAGCCCGTGATATTTTTCGGGCAGGGGGCGCATGGAACGGGTAATGAGCTTCAGGCTGCTGCAGGACAGCGTGAGTTCCCCTGTCTTGGTGCGGAACATGGTGCCCGAGAGGCCCACAATGTCGCCCACGTCGAGCTTCTTGAGCAGCTTGAACATTTCGCCAAGGCTGTCCCGCTGGGCATAGCACTGCAGGCGGCCTGTCTGATCCTGAATATGGAAAAAGATGACCTTTCCGAAGGAGCGCAGGGAAACTATGCGCCCGGCAAGGCCCTCTACGGCTTCCTGCTGCCCCTCAAGCTCTTCGGGACTGAGGCTGTCAAACCTGCTGAAAACTTCGGCAACGGACGTTTTCTGCCTGAAATCATTGGGGAACAGGGGTACGCCGCTGTCCAGAATGTCGCAGGATTTCACAACCCTGCTTTTGATCACTTCATTAAGGACATCATGTTCCGCAAAACTTTCAAGCATCGGCATGAAATACGCGGCGTGAGATGATTTTGTCGCAAGCTTGACCTTCGGCTTGGACGCCTTACCCTTCTGATTTTCCCTGTTCTCTTCCACGAAATAGCTCCTGAAACTCGGCTCCTGCGCGTCAGCGCACGGGCCTTTGGCGGCAGACGGAGATAAGAGGGGCCGGGCCCCGTTTCTCCCTCTCTCCAGGCACGATATGTTGGGGCTCTCCCGGTTCACGTTCCATCCGGGATGAACGCCCTTAGAATGTTTCGATTTATTCTATCTATATTGCCGCGTCAAGAATGGGGGAGCCGCCCCGCTCCCCGTCCTTGTGCAAAGGGCCGTCCATAACCTATATTGCCAGAGCCGCGCCGCCATCGCGGCTGTGCGCGCCGAACAGTAACATTTCACCATACTGAGCAGAAACCGTGCAGAAATTTTCCATTTCTTTTCTGGGAAGAAACCGTTCCGGCATCGTCGCCAACGTGGCCCGGACCATGGCCGACAGCAATTGCAATATCGCGCAGCTCGCCCAGGTTCTCATCGGTGGGGATTTTTCAGCCACCTTCCTCGTGGAGGTTCCCGACAACCTTGGCATTGAAGAGCTCCGCAGACGGCTCGAGTGCGGCCTCAGAAATCAGTTCCACGATGTCTCCTTTCTTATCCGCGAGGCCTCGCCGGCCCAGACCGATGAGGACTCCCCCGTCACGGAGCCTTACGTGGTAACGGCCAACGGCCCAGACCGGCCAGGCCTCGTGGCTGGTCTGGCCCATGTTTTCGCGGCCCACAGGGTCAGCATTGAGTCCCTCAAATTCGTTTCACGCCAGGACGGAGGCGATGCCCTGGTCTCCTTTGAAATACTTGTCCCGAAAGACGTCGACGCGGGACGTCTGCGCCGTGAAATCCAGAGCAAGGGCAAGGAACTCCGTCTCACCGTGGCCATGCAGCACCGCCGCATTTTCGAGGCCATGCACCGCATTTCCGAAAATTAACCGGGAACCGTTCACAAGAACAGAAGGAAGTTGGGATTCATATGCTCTCTGACAGAGAAATCATCAGCACCCTCGATATGGTACGCAGCGAACACCTCGATGTCCGCACGGTCACGCTCGGAGTCAGCCTTTTTGACTGCGTCAGCCACGACCTTGATCTCTTCATCGGCAATATGCGCGCGAAACTCCGCAAATACGCGTCAAACCTCGTCTCCGTGTGCAACGAGGTTGGCGACAAATACGGTATCCCCGTCGTCAACAAACGCATCAGCGTAAGTCCCATCGCCGTGGTTGGAGGCCCCTTCGGTCCGGACGGCATGGTCCGCATATGCCAGGCTCTCGACGAGGCAGCCCAGGAAGCCGGCGTTGATTTTCTGGGCGGCTTCTCAGCTCTTGTGGAGAAAGGTTTTGCCCATGGCGACAAGGCGCTTATTGAAGCCATTCCGGAAGCCCTGGCCACAACGGAGCGCGTCTGCTCCTCAATCAACATCGCAAGTTCCCGCGCGGGTATCAACATGGATGCCGCGGCTCTCATGGGACGCCAAATCCTGGAAACAGCCAGGGCTACGGCCGACAGAGGCGGCTTTGGCTGCACCAAGCTCGTGGTCTTCTGCAACATCCCGCAGGATGTCCCCTTCATGGCAGGCGCCTACCTCGGCGTCGGCGAACCGGACTGCGTCATCAACGTGGGCGTGTCCGGCCCCGGAGTTGTGAAAAAGGCCATAGACAGAGCGCTTGAAAAGAGCCGCTCCCAGGGATGCGGACTTTCTCTTCTCAAGGTTTCCGAAGTCATCAAGCGCACAGCCTACAAAGTGACCCGCGTAGGTGAAATCATCGGCAACGAGGTTGCCGAGCGCCTGGGCATTCCCTTCGGCGTGGCGGATCTGTCCCTCGCGCCGACCCCCGCCGTTGGCGACTCAGTAGGCGAAATATTCCAGAGCTGCGGCCTTTCCGTCATGGGAGCCCCGGGCAGCACGGCTGTCCTTGCCATGCTTAATGACGCAGTGAAGAAAGGCGGATCCTTCGCTTCCTCTTCTGTAGGAGGTCTCTCTGGCGCCTTCATCCCCGTCTCCGAAGATTCCAGCATCGAGGCGGCTGCCACGTCCGGCTTCCTGAACATGGAAAAACTCGAAGCCATGACCAGCGTCTGCTCCGTCGGCCTCGACATGATCGCCATTCCGGGTGACACCTCAGCCTCCACCATAGCCGGCATCATCGCCGATGAAATGGCCATCGGCATGATCAACCACAAAACCACTGCCGTGCGCCTCATTCCTGTTCCGGGAAAGGGCGTCGGCGAGAAGGTC
This sequence comes from uncultured Desulfovibrio sp., assembly GCA_900319575.1. Lineage (GTDB taxonomy): Bacteria > Desulfobacterota > Desulfovibrionia > Desulfovibrionales > Desulfovibrionaceae > Desulfovibrio. The sequence goes on from ONPA01000113.1 coordinate 20,782, forward strand.
TCCTTCGGCGGACTTCTCGGTGAATGCACTATTATTCCCGTTCCCAGAGGAGATTCCTCCGGCTTCATCAGTCTCGGCGGCCGCATTCCCGCTCCCATCAACAGCCTCAAAAACTGATTCCGGGCAGCAGGGAACTCCCGCAACCCGGATCTGAAAGAACGAAAAAGCCCGGTGGTCTGCCAGAGAGCAGGCTTCCGGGCTTTTTTCGTTCTTTTCTCCTTTTCCTGCTCTCAGGTTTTTCCTGAATCTGCCGATAAAAATTCTAAACGTTCTTATCTGCACCTTTCGGCTGAGGCAGGAATCATGGCTGAACTTTATACGGCGGCCCGCGCCGCATCACGGGTCAGGGAAACCCCCGCTTCCATTCTTTTCAGGATAGGGGTCATTTTTGCTGTTCTTTTCTCCCTGACCTTCACGGCCCCCGCAGGCACGGCCATCGCCCAGAACGCTTCCGCAGACCAGCCCACCAAAAAAGGGCAGCCCGGGAAAAAGCCGAACCATCAGACTCCACGCAGGTCTTCCCCTGCCGCAGCGGCCTCCCGGGGACAGCAGCAGCAAAAACAGAATTCCACCTGCCGGCTGCAGCTCGGCGCCGCAGCCCGGGATATCACGTGCATCGCACCCGCAGAACTGCCCTTTGCCTTCAGCCGCTCCCAGAAAAAAATGACAGCACTCAGGGCCAATACGGTCCGCGCCTGCTGGCGCCAGCCCTGGGAAAAACTGCGCAGCGAATTCATCAGCATCTACCAGTCCAAAACAGACGGCCCCCTGGCAGCGAAGGCCCTCCGGAAAGCCGCCGAATGTCAGCGGCATCTGGCAGGATGCTCCCACCTCGGTGAGGACTACCGTCTGGCTGTCAAAATTTATGAGGCCGCAACCGGCGAATATCCGAAGAATCAGCTCGCCCCTGAAAACCTCTATGACGCCTATCTTATTGCCTCAGAAAATCTGAATGACAGAAGCCTCGCTCTGGCGCTGGCTGACAGAATCAGAAAACAGTATCCTGCTAGCCAGGCCGCCAGAAAAATCAGCGGGGCAGGAAAAAACAGCTCTGACAGGACTGACAGCGCGGAGACAGCAAAATCCGGGAAACCGGAACTCGAAAATCTGAGCTGGGACACCATCAGCAAGAACGAGATGGAAATTGTCCTCGGCTTTACCGCGCCCGTTCAGACACAGGCCCGCATCAAATCGAAGTCCTCGTCCGGCGCTGTTCTTGAACTGGACATCCGCGACGCTGCCGTGGTGAGCGAAATCAGACGGGGCGTATCCATACGTGGCAGCATGCTCCGTAACATTGCAGTGAAGACGCTCTCCCCCAAGCGCTCCGTGGTTCTGTTCACCTTTTCCGCTCTGCGCCATTTCTCCACAAAAACACAGAAAGGAGGAAAGGAAATCGTCCTCAGCGTGGATAATCTCGCCACGCAGAAAACGCCCGGAGTGCAGAGCAGCGGCAGATCCTTTGCCGGTGGAAACAGGCAGGGCAGACTGGCTGATCTCGCGTCAATGGCCGCTCCGGGTCTCTCTACCATTACCATCGACGCCGGCCATGGCGGCAGCGATCCCGGAACAAGCCACAACGGGATCCGAGAGGAAGACATCACCCTCGACATAGCTCTCCGGCTGGGCAGACTCCTGCGTGATAACGGCTACCGCGTCATCTACACGCGAAAGACGGACAGTGGCATATCCCTTGCGGGGCGTACAGCGAAAGCCAACGAAAACCAGTCGGACCTCTTTGTGTCAATCCATGTGAACTCGCATCCCAGCCCCTCGGTAGCGGGATTCGAGACTTACTATCTCGACAGGACAGCAGCCCTGGACGCAGCCAAGGTCGTCGATCGCGAAAACGGACGTCAGTCCCGCGTCCAGCGGGTCACTCTTTCCGGACGCGTACTGGAATCAAGGCGCCTTGCCATCTCCGTGCAGCGTCACAGCGTGAGCAGGGTGCGCAGCAGCGGATTTGCCATCAGCGGTCATGGAGTCAAAGGCGCCCCCTTCTTCGTCCTCTCCGCGACATCCATGCCGGCCATTCTGGCCGAAGTGGGCTACTGCACCAACAAAGCCGAAGCCGATCTCCTGGGCAGGGCCGCGTACAGGCAGGCCATCGCCGCAGGCATAGCAGAAGGCGTCATGGCATACAGCTCCAGCCGTTCCGGCAGGATTACCGCAGAAAATTCAGGCAGACAGGCAATACGCTGACAGGGCCGGTCATTAAGGCGGCTCTTCCCGGGTGACCTCCGCTAAGGAAAGGGGCTTCTTCTTGACTTTTCTGTCCCGCTCTGTAATGAGAAACCGTAAAAAGCGGCCGGGTGACCGGCTGTTGCAAATTCAATTCTAACGGGTTTTAATCCCGCAAGTTATTTCACTTCATCGGGCGTAAGGAGACGGAAGTTCATGCGCAAGTTGTTTGTTATGACCCTGGTGGCCATGTTTGTTATGGCAGGATCGGCCTTTGCGGCCGATGCGGCGGCACCTCTCAAGATCGGTGTTGTCGACATGCAGACTGTGGCTACAACCAGCGAGCCGGCCCTGGCTGCCAAGAAACAGATGGAAAACAAGTACGGCTCTGAAAAAAAGGATCTCGAGGACCAGGGACAAAAGCTGCGCAAGAAAGCCGAGCTTCTGAAGAACCCCAAGACCTCTGAAGACGCCAAGCTCGCCTTCCTGCGTTCCAAGCAGGATCTCGATCAGAAGACCCGCAATTTTATGCGCAAGGTCGAACAGGACGAAGTCAAGCTCCGTCAGGACATGGTCACCCTCGTGTTTAACGCCACCTATGAAGTTGCCCAGCGTAAAGGCTACAACTTCGTGGTTGACGTGACCGCGGGCGGCGTTCTCTATGCCGAGCAGAGCATGGATCTCACGCAGGAAGTTCTCGCTGAAGTGAACAAACTTTACAAGGAAAAGGGAGACAAGGCCAAGGAACCCATGACCAACGGCCAGAAGACTCCTGCCGCTCCTGCTGCCCCCGCCGGCAAGTAACCGGCCCTGAAACGATCTGACTTTCCGGCCTCCACCCCTTGCGGGCGGAGGCCTTTTTTGTTCAGGCGCCACTCAGACGCCATGACATGCAATGGAGGAATAAACATGCCTGAAGAAACCAGACAGCCCATTACCATGGACATCCGCAGAATCATGTCTCTTCTGCCCCACCGTTACCCTTTTTTACTGGTGGACCGTGTTGTTGAATGCGTGCCGGGCGATCACATCGTGGCTTACAAAAACGTCAGCTTCAACGAACCATTCTTCCAGGGGCATTTCCCCGGCGTACCGATCATGCCCGGCGTTCTCATTGTCGAGGCGCTCGCTCAGACCGGAGGCCTCCTGGCGCTCGCTGATGCGAAAGAGGACGAGCTCAGGAACAAAATCTTCCTCTTCACAGGCATAGACAGCGTGAAGTTCCGCCGGCAGGTCGTCCCCGGTGACAGGCTTGAACTCACCTGCTGCAACATTCACAGGAAGATGCAGCTCTGCAAGATGGAAGCAAAAGCCTTTGTGGATGGCAAGCTGGCCTGTCAGGCGGTCATCACGGCAGCCATCGCCGACCGCCCCGAGTAAATTTTATTCCGGGAAAAGAAGACAGGGCCGTCCCGGTTCATTGCCGGGACGGCCCTGTCTTCTTGGATACCCCCTGGCAGACGGCCTAGTAGGCACCCCTGCCGAGAATGACGACAGGCACGGTGCGGCAGAGAATCCAGATATCCATCCAGATAGACCAGTTATTAATATAGTAAAAATCGTAGGCGACTCTTTCCTCGTAAGAGGTGTCGTTGCGGCCCGAGACCTGCCACAGGCCGGTAATACCCGGCTTCACAAGGATATAGTCACTATAAACGGGGCCGTACTTGGATATTTCCTCATTCACGATGGGACGGGGCCCAACGATGCTCATGTTGCCGGCAAGCACATCGATAAGCTGCGGAAGCTCGTCGAGGCTGGTGTGTCTGAGAAAACGGCCGACGCGCGTGATGCGGGGATCCCTGCGCAGTTTGTGATCTCTTTCCCACTCGTCACGCGCATCAGGATTGTCCGCAAGATACTTTTCAAGAATCACGTCCGCATCCCGGGCCATGGTTCTGAACTTATGAACCATGATTTCACGTCCCCCCTGCCCGACGCGCTTCTGGCGGTACAGGATCGGTCCCCTGCTGTCCAGACGTATGGCAAGGGCAAGAACGAGGCTCACAGGAACGACCAGCACAGCTCCAAGCGCACAGAGAATGAGGTCAATGCTGCGCTTCAGGAAAAGCCTGCGCCTGTCATGAAGTCTCTGCTGAAGAAGAAACCCCATGGACACTCCAACGTCGCAGGGAGTCAGCCAGAAACTGAGCGAGCTTTCTTTTGTCTCGGGAAGGATGAGGACACGGGAGAAGTAAACGTTCACCACGGAAAGAAAACTGTTCATGTCGGACGGAAGGCCAGCCACAAGAGCCACGGATCCGGGATGTTTTCTGGCTGCGTCTTCCAGGACACTTCGGGCGTCGGCAAGGCTCTCGGGAAGATCAACGGACGCCACAGGATTGAAACCGTATTCCGGATGGCGGCGAAGATAATGCCAGATTTTTTTCCTGCCCGTGAAGGAATTAAGAACCACAAGGGGGTAGCCCCACCAGGGATACCTGGCAAAGCGGTGCCGCACAAACACGCGTCCGAGAGGCAGGAGAAAACAGGCGAGAATCCAGGCTCCGAAGAGAACGCCCCTCGAAAGAGCCTCTCCATTTTTGGCCAGAAAAAGAAAAGCTATGGCCGTGGCGAAGGTGATGCTCACAAAAGTCACGATGCGGCGGAGCTCATTGTAGCGCGGCGTGGGGATACCCATATAAACGCCAAGCGGCAGTCCCAGGCAGAGGGGGCCGAGCAGCACGATCAGCACAATTTTCAGATACAGCGTCAGATCGAACGAAAACCCGGGGAGTGCCGCGCGGATGCAGAACGCGATCACAAGGGACAACAGGAGGAAGAAGCTGTCCGAAAGGTAAAAACTTACCTTTTCAGGCAGGAGGCCGAGTTTCTTGCAGAACCGGATAAAGGGAGGATTGCTCGCTTGCATATCTTTTTCTTTACTGCATGTTCAAAATGAGCACAATATTCTGTTGAATATGGAAAAACATCCGGAAAACAGGCAGCCGGCTCATCCCAGCCAGCCAGTCTCCCGCTGCCTTTCCTGATGCCGGCCGCCACGAACAAAAAAAATTTATAAAAAACCAATAATGTGAAGACGGCAGCCTCTCGGATGGGCGGATCTGCCACAGGCGGCCCAGGAAGAGGGCTTATTCTTTCTGCGCACCTTCCCGGGGACACGTATGCGGACGTTCTGTTCTGCTCGGTTTGCCGGAAGGCGTCCAGACAGGTTCGGATTCTACAGCTTTATGCTCCGGATGACGCCATCGGCGCGATCCCGGACTCTCAGGAAGAGGAGGAGCAGAGCGGGCAGTGAGCCTGAGCCTGGCAGAGGTGTGGTACACAGACGCCTGAGACTCCTCTGCCCTGTCATACTGTCCGGGCTGCTCAGTGAAACGCCGGAAGAAGGCATCTCCTCTTTTCTCTTTACGGCAGGCGCCGTTTTGCCGGGACTGACCGGCATCATTCGTGTTTTCAGAAAGCCGGTCTGAAAAAACGGTTTTCCGTTCAGCCACGCCAGTGACCCCTGATTCTGTGACCCGCCGCGGAGACCTTTGCTTTCCGGTAGGCCTCAATTCTGCGCCGCCGGAGCTCTCCCCCATTCCTCCTCTCACCAGGGACAGACTGGGGAACTTCTTCGTGAGGCCGTGGCTCCGCCTCCCTGCCGGAAAGGAACGACTGTCCGGCATTCCGCCTGCGGAACTCCGTGAAACTCCGCAGGCACACACCCACGAGGCCCAGCACAACGCCGAGCAGTGCGTAACCGGACCATGAATCGTCAAACACGCCTTCGCCTCCATGGAGCCAGGATACAAATCCGTATCGGGTTTCTGAAATACCCGCATCCGGCGTTTTCCTTGCGCCCTCTGCGCTGTTCTGATATTTCTGACACGATACTCTTTGATTTTCTGAAGAGAATCGCCGCTCATCCTTTTATAACAAGGAATTTCTCCATGAAAAAGCTTTTCGCTCTGGTCCTGCTGTCTGTCCTGGCTCTTTCCGGTCAGGCCTTTGCTCAGAAGACGTACGTCAACGGCATTGACCCCAACTACCCGCCTTTCGCCTACATCGACGAAAAAACGGGCGAGCCGGCCGGCTTTGACGTTGATTCCCTTAACTGGATCGCCAAAACCATGGGCATCACCATCACTCATAAGCCCATGGCCTGGGACGGCATCATTCCTGCACTTCAGGCCAAACAGATCGATATGATCGACTCCGGCATGAGCATCACGGAAGAGCGCAAAGCCCAGGTCAGCTTCTCTGATCCCTACTGGCATGTGCCCACCGTCTTTGTCACGAAGAAGGACTCCAAGCTGACTCCTGAGGACGTTCTCACCAAGAAAATCAAGCTCGGCATCCAGCGCGGCACCTCCGAAGCCGTGGCCATCAAGAAGGAACAGAAGGCCAAGAAGTATCCTTTTGAACTTCGCGAATACGACTCCGCTCCTCTCGCCATCGAAGACCTCCTGAACGGCCGCATTGACTGCGCCTACATGGACGAACTTCCCGCCGACGATTCCATCGCCAAGGGCCGCGCCGTCAAGAAGATCGGCACCCACGGCACTCCCACCGATTTCGGCGTGGCCGTGAGAAAGAGCGATACCGAACTGCTCAAGATCATCAACGAAGGCTACAAGAAGCTCATGGCCGATCCCTACTGGAAGGAACTCCAGAAGAAGTACCTCAACAAGTAGGGTTTTTTCCGCCTTTTTTCCCGAACCGCCGGCTGCATGCCGGCGGTTCGCGTAACGGTATGCCATGCAGTCTCTTTTAGTAGTTATCAACGCCCTTCCCTTCATCCTGCAGGGGTGCGTGGTCACAGTTGCCGCAGTCGGGCTTGCTCTCAGCATGGGGCTCTGCTTCGGACTGCCCTTTGCCATCATTCAGGTTTACGGACATCCTTTTTTCCGCCGTCTGGTCTCTGTCTATGTCTGGTTCTTCCGCGGCGTTCCCATCCTTGTTCTGCTCTTCCTCTTCTTCGGCCTGTTCATGAGCCTGCATCTGCTCATGGAGCCCTTCCTCATTTCCTGCATTGCCATGGGCTGCACCAGCACGGCCTACCAGTCGCAGATCTTCCGCGGCGCACTGGAATCAATTCCTTCCGGACAGCTTAAGGCTGCACGGGCTCTGGGAATGGGCGATCTGCAGGCCATCAGGAGCATCATCCTCCCCCAGGCCATGCGCATTGCCATCCCCGGATGGGCCAACGAATTTTCCATCCTTCTCAAGGACTCCGCTGTCTGCTACGTCCTTGGCACACAGGACATCATGGCCCGCACGGCCGCTGTCGCTGCCCGCACGCACGAGGCCCTGGCTCTTTACGCCGCCGCCGGTGTCATTTATTTCGTTCTCACCATTATCGTCCTCAAACTGCTGCACAGGCTGGAAGTCAAAGTCCAGATTCCCGGATACAGCGGGGACAACAACTTCAGCGGAAACGGAGCGGCAGCATGACCGGCAGTGATATTGTTCTGGAAATACGGCACATTTCAAAAAAACTCGGAGGCAGGGACATCCTCACCGACTGCAGCACCACCGTTGCCCGCGGCGAGATGAAAGTGCTCATCGGCCCTTCCGGCGCCGGCAAGAGCACGCTTCTTCAGTGTATCAACTGTCTGATAATGCCTGATTCCGGTGAAATCCTGCTGGAAGGAAAAAAACTGGACACCTCCTCCAAACAGGCTCTCTGCGCCTACAGGGCTCAGGTGGGCATGATTTTCCAGGATTTCAACCTATTTGACCATCTTTCCGCCATCGACAACGTGACCATAGCCCTCCGCAAGGTGAAAGGCATGGACAAGAAGGCGGCCAGGGAACGCGGAATGGAAGAACTCACCCGCGTCGGGCTGGCCAGCAAATACCAGCTCTATCCTGCCCAGCTGTCCGGCGGTCAGAAACAGCGCGTGGCCATAGCCAGGGCTCTGGCCATGGATCCGAAAGTCATACTTCTTGACGAGCCCACCAGCGCGCTTGATCCTGAGCTTGTGGGGGAGGTTCTCTCCGTCATCAGGGAACTGGCCAGCGATGGCATGACCATGATTATGGCTACGCATCAGATGGACTTTGCCCGCGCCACGGCTGACGAAATTCTCTTCATGGAACGCGGTGTCATCATTGAGCACGGCAGGCCCGAGGAACTTCTCGCGGAGAACGCGCACACCCGCACCCGTGATTTCTGCTCCAGGCTCAGCGATATGGAGAACGGTTCCCATGTTTGATCCCGACTTCATGTTCGGCGAGCTGCTTCCCGCGCTCAACAGGGGACTGGTGGTATCCATTGAACTCATCGTTCCCGCTTCCATCCTGGGATTCCTCGGTGGACTCGCTCTCGGATGCCTGCGCTCTTTCGGCAGTCCCTGGATGCGCAGGCTTGGCAATGCCTACACAGCTCTCATCCGCGGCGTTCCTCTGGCCGTCCAGCTGATGATGATCTATTACGCACTCCCCAAGATCGGCATCTATTTCGAGCCGTTCGGCGCAGCTCTCCTGAGCTTCATACTCTGCTCTGCAGCCTATCATTCCGAATACGTGCGCGGAGCGCTTCTCTCCATCAAACAGGGACAGTTCAAGGCCGCCCAGGCCCTCGGCTTCAGTACCCTGCAGACCATAGTCTGGATCATCGCACCCCAGGCCGCCCGCAGGGCTCTGCCTGGCTGTGGCAACGAAATCGTTTATCTGGTCAAATACACCTCCCTCGCCTACCTCGTGACCTGCATGGAACTCATGGGCGAAGGCAAAGTCGTAGCCTCCGATACCTTCCGCTTCACGGAGGTTTTCCTCGTCGTCGGCGCCTATTACCTTGCCATGGTGACCATCGTTTCCTTCTTCCTGCACTGGCTCGAGAAACACTACCGCATTCCCGGTTTCGGAACCAGGTAGTGAGACATGACAGAGAGTTACCCACCCCCGCTTCCCCGGAAGCGGGGGTTTTTGCGCTCTTCTCCACGCAAAAGGGGAAAAGCGCATCGCGCAGACATATTTATATAAATATATTTATATCATAATATATTTATGTATTTATCCGGGCAGTTTTGATAACGTAGTTTATCCTGCCTGAATTAGGGATTTTTATAAAAGAAAACGCTCTCAGACATGGATTTATGGCCACCAGAATGTCAGGATGGCCACGTTTTTACACGCTGACGAAAAGAAAATTCGAATACTCCGCCCTCGGGACTGACAGGCTGGCGGTAGAGGGGCAGAGCAGCCCCCATCTCCCCGCGGCCGTGAAGGCCCCGGGGAGTATCAGCCTCAGAGGGAACGTTTCGCTTCCTCTTCTCAGGCTCTGCCGTGCAGCCCGGCGGGGCATGCCGACAGACAGTTGATTCATATAATATGGCAAAAATTCAAGCAAAACTTTAATTTTTCAGACGCACAACCATGCCACTCGGTTGATTTTTCCGTCATAATCTGTATCTAACGGGTTGGAGGTTCTCTCATGCTCAGAAGAGTTGATCTGCATACGCACTCCAACGCGTCCGATGGAACGGACACTCCGTCAGAACTTATCGACAAGGCTCATGCCGCCGGACTAGCAGCGGTAGCCATCACTGATCATGATACGCTTTCAGGCCTTTCAGAAGCAGAAAGGGAAGCGCAAAAATATCCAGATATGGAGTTCGTGCGCGGCGTGGAAGTTTCAACCGGTTCGGATCACGGAGAGATGCATATCCTTGGCCTCTGGGTGCCACGGGATGCCGAACCACTTGAAAAGGCCCTCGCCGAAATGCGCGCAAAACGCGGGGAGCGCAACGCGCGTATCGTTGAAAAACTCTGCAGACTCGGATGCCCGCTGAGCATGGATGACGTCATGAAGGAAGCCGGCGGCGAAAGCGTCGGACGTCCCCATATAGCCATGGCTCTCATAACGAAGGGCTACGTCAAAAGCATGAAAGAAGCCTTCGACAAGTACCTCGGGCAGACAGGCTCCGCCTACCTGCCCAAGGATGTGATGGATCCGGAGAAGGCCGTCTCGATCATGTCGTATATCGGCTGTTCCGTTGTGATCGCCCACCCCCTGCTGCGCAGCTACCCTCCGGGCTGGATCGATGACTTCGTGCGCAGGCTTATCCCCTTCGGCCTTTGCGGACTGGAAGCCTGGCACAGCGAGCAGACAGACAACGACACACGCTTTCTGCTCTCCCTCGCCCGGCACAATCACCTCTGTGTCTCAGGCGGCAGCGACTACCACGGACACAACAAACCACGCATTTCCCTGGGCACAGGCTACGGCAGCCTTTTCGTCACTGAAGACGCCTACCTTCTTCTGAAGAAGTGGCGCACGGAGCACAGACTGCCCTGTTAGGTCTCAGAAACGGGCCAGCTCCCCACCGACGCCTGACACCGTTTGAGGTGAAGATGACAAATAATGCAGGCTGACTCGTTTTTCCCTTCGTGAAATAAAAAAGAAGCCCCGGCTGAGTAATTCGGCAGGGGCTTCTTTTTTATCTTTCCCTGCGGGCTTTATTTAAAGCGGCCGCAGCAGTTCTTGTATTTCTTTCCGCTGCCGCAGGGGCAGGGATCATTGCGGCCGGGCTTTTTCTTTGCGCGATAGGGCTCTTTTTTCTTGAAGAGATCCTGGTCTTCTTCGGTCCCGGAATACCGCAGATCCTGAGTCACATCCTTGTGCCGGAAATCCTCGGGCATCTCTTCCGCACTGCGGACATGCTCCTGCTGTTCCTCTCTCGCTTCCTTCTGCGCAGCCTCGGCAGCCATGGCCGCTTCAGCTGCGGCGCGGGAAGGTTCGCTGTTCATTTCCTCGGTGAGCTGCAGGGGCTCGCCATTTCCTGGCTGTGCGTCACCACCGGCCTGCTCGGGCTGGGGCTGCACATGCACTCTGGTCAGGGCCTTGAACACGCTCTCCCTGATCACCATCAGAAGCACTTCAAACATCTGGAAGCCCTCGCGCTTATACTCGAGCTTGGGATCGCGCTGGCCGTAGCCACGCAGCCCGATGCCATCACGCAGGGCGTCCATGTTACGCAGATGTTCCTTCCAGGCTCTGTCGACTTCCTCAAGGAGGAAATAACGAAGAATATCCTTGTAGACTTCGCCGGACTCTTTTTCGAGTTCCGCGAAAATCTGCTTCACGAGGCCGCGGCAGGTTTCCTTGTCAGGCAGCGGGGCGTCATCGGGAAGGACACGGCTGATATTGAAAATTTCCGTGATGCGGGCACGGGCCTGCTTCTGCGCCTCGTCGTATCCCTCTCCCTCGGCCTTTTCCAGAGGATCGTAAATATCATTGAGAACGTCACCAAGGAACTCATCCACAATGGGATTGAGGTCCGTGGTTTCCATGAGCTCACGGCGCAGTGTGTAAATAACCTCACGCTGCTGGTTCATGACGTTGTCATAATCGAGAAGAGTCTTGCGGATATCGAAGTGATGGGCTTCGACCTTCTTCTGCGCATTCTCAACAGCCTTGGAAACCATCTTGTTCTCGATGGCCTCGCCGTCCTTCAGGCCAAGCCTGCCCATAAGCCCCTTGATGCGGTCAGAACCGAAGAGGCGCATGAGATTGTCTTCAAGAGACAGATAGAAGCGGGAGGAGCCGGGGTCACCCTGACGGCCGGCACGGCCGCGCAGCTGGTTATCAATACGGCGGGATTCATGCCGCTCCGTGCCCAGGATATGCAGGCCCCCAAGTTCCTTGACGCCCTCACCAAGCATAATGTCAGTACCGCGGCCAGCCATGTTGGTGGCGATGGTCACATGCCCTTTCTGACCGGCCTGCGCCACGATTTCAGCTTCCTTGGCGTGCTGCTTGGCGTTCAGAACGCTGTGCGGAATACCTATGGCCTTGAGGCGCTTCGAAAGCATTTCCGAGGTCTCGATGGAGATGGTGCCCACCAGAACGGGCTGCCCCTTCTCATAAAGTTCCCTGATGGCCTGCACGATGGCGTCAAATTTTTCTTTCTGCGTCTGGAAAATAAGGTCCGGATAATCCTTCCTGATCATGGGCTTGTTGGTCGGGATGGTCATGACCTCAAGATTGTAAATCTCGTGAAATTCCACAGCTTCCGTGTCTGCGGTACCGGTCATGCCGGCAAGCTTGTCATACATACGGAAGTAGTTCTGGAAGGTGATGGAAGCGAGAGTCTGGTTCTCGGGCTGAATGGTGACATGCTCCTTGGCTTCCAGGGCCTGATGCAGGCCATCCGAATAGCGCCTGCCGGGCATGAGACGGCCGGTGAATTCGTCCACAATGACCACCTGGTCGTTCGTCACGATGTAGTCCACGTCGCGCTTGAAGACAAAATGCGCCTTCAGGGACTGCATAATATGATGCTGGGCCACCATATTTCTGGGGTCAAAGAGGTTGTCCAGATGGGTGAGCTCCTCGCAGTGCGAGACGCCTTTTTCCGTCAGCATGGCCGTTCTGGCTTTTTCGTCCACTGTGTAGTCATCAGGATCGAGGTGGGCGACCACATCGTCCATGGCCTGATACAGTTCGGTGGATTCATCGCTCGCACCGGAGATGATGAGCGGGGTGCGGGCCTCGTCGATGAGAATAGAGTCGACTTCGTCGACGATGGCATAATTATGTCCGCGCTGCACCAGCTGCTCGGGATAAAATTTCATGTTGTCGCGCAGGTAGTCGAAGCCGAACTCATTGTTCGTGCCATAGGTGATATCGCAGGCGTAGGCAGCCTTGCGCTGCTCATCATCCATGTCATGAACGATAGTGCCTGTGGTCAGCCCGAGAAAGGAGTAAACCTGCCCCATCCATTTGGCGTCGCGGCTCGCGAGGTAATCGTTGACCGTGACCACATGGACACCTTTGCCCGAAAGGGCGTTCAGGGCAACAGGAAGCGTGGCAACGAGAGTTTTGCCTTCGCCGGTCTTCATCTCTGCGATGCGGCCGCGGTGCAGGACGATACCGCCGATAAGCTGCACATCAAAATGCCGCATGTTCATAGTCCTGCGCGCAGCTTCGCGTACCAGTGCAAAAACATTGGGCAGGATATCATCCAGGCTCACGCCGTCCTTCTGCACTTTTTCACGGTACTCGGCCATACGGACGGGAAAATCCTCATCGCGGAGTTTCTGTACCTCCGGTTCAAGGGCGTTTATTTCACGGACAATGGGCCTCAGTTTCTTGAGGTACCTGTCATTTTTGCTGCCAAAAATCAGCTTGAAAAGGGACATGAATTCTCCTTACGGGGTGGCGCGATCCGGGACGGAATGCATCTGGAATGCTGTGTGCAGGATACGAAATAAGGAAAAAGAATCGCGCATATAGGCACGCTTACAAATAAGTCATGCTCCCCTGATTGACAAGACCGCCCCTGTTTTTCCACCGGCAGCCCCTGCGCCCCCTGACGACGCAAAAGGGGGCTCCGGTACATGCCGGAACCCCCTTTTGATCATTTATATAAGGAAGGCAACTGAGGCTTAATAGTCGCCCTGTGCGATCATGGCGTCAGCGACCTCGCGGAAGGCGGAAACGTTGGCACCCATGAGCAGGTTGTCCGGCTCACCATATTCCTTGGCGGTCTCGGAAGCGCGGGTGTAGATATTCTTCATAATACCCTTCAGCCTGCCGTCGACTTCCTCGAAGGTCCAGTGCACCATACCGGCGTTCTGGGCCATTTCAAGCTGGCTGACGGACACGCCGCCGGCATTGGCAGCCTTGGCGGGACCGTAGAAGACACCATTCTTCTGATACAGTTTGATGGCTTCAAGGGTGGAAGGCATGTTGGCACCTTCGCACACGCACTTGCAGCCATTGGCGATGAGAGCCTTGGCGTCAGCTTCATTGAGCTCGTTCTGCGTGGCGCAGGGGAAAGCGGCGAAGCAGGGGACATCCCACACGGCGTGACGTCCTTCCTTATAATCGGCCACGGCGACGTACTTGGCGGATTTGCGCTGTTCCGCGTAGCGGGTCAGGGAAGCGTGTTCGACCTGCTTAACCTGCTTCAGAAGCTCAACGTCAATGCCGTCCTTGTCGTAAACCATGCCGCGGGAATCGGAAACGGTCACGGGCTTCGCGCCGATCTGATAGAGCTTCTCGCAGCAATACTGGGCCACGTTGCCGGCGCCGGAAACACAGCATTCTTTGCCTTCGAGGCTGAGGTTCCTGTCCTTGAGCATATTCATGGCGAAGTACACGCAGCCGTAGCCGGTGGCTTCAGTTCTGGCGAGAGAACCGCCGAAAAGCAGGTTCTTGCCGGTGAGGATGCCCTCATATCTGTGGGTAAGCTGCTTATAGGCGCCGAACAGGTAACCGATTTCACGGCCGCCCACACCGATATCGCCGGCAGGCACATCGATGGTGGGGCCAATCTGATCGTAGAGGCGGGTCATGAAGGCCTGGCAGAAACGCATGATTTCCGCGTCGCTTTTACCATGGGGATCAAAATCACTGCCGCCCTTGCCGCCACCGATGGACAGGCCGGAAAGCGCGTTTTTGAAAATCTGTTCAAAGCCGAGGAACTTCAGCACGCCCAGATTCACTGTAGGATGGAAGCGGAGGCCGCCCTTGTACGGTCCGAGGGCGGAGTTGAACTGAACGCGATAGCCGCGGTTAACCTCAATATCACCCTTGTCGTTCTGCCAGGTCACGCGGAACATAACAGTGCGTTCGGGCTCGGTGATTCTTTCGAGGATACGGTTTTTCTTGTACTGGGGATTCGCCTTGAGAACAGGGCGGAGAGTGCCAAGAACTTCAGTGACTGCCTGAATGAATTCAGGCTGATAGCCGTAACGATGCTGGAGTTCTTCGATGATGCGATCGGCGTACGACATGGGGGGGCTGCCTCCTGGATCTAGGTTGAAAAGTTACAGAATGCAGATCTGTCGTCCTCTGAACCCACCAGGTTCAGCCAGACACAGCAGATCAGCGTCCGCAACGTGCAAAACGCCAGGATACTGCTTCCCAAAACGCCGGCTTCATGGGGGGGGAACGAGTTCATGGTGCGGCAGACCGAACTCAGTCCGGTTTCTTACCCATAAATAGGGATATTGGCAAGAAGATGAAAACATATTTGTTCTATACAGTTTTCTGTGCGCAGATGCCGGCTGATCCTGTCCCGCTTGCCAGAACAGGAAAAAATCCCTACAGAAAAACCATTAGCGATCCCGCAGTCCGGCAGATGCAGGGACACAGCCGGAAGACCCCCCGCGGGGCTTTGGGAACCGTGAGACGGAACGGCCTTCCTGCGGCCCTTTTTGGAGAAAAGAATGTCCGATATCCTTAATAAGAATAAAGCCCTCAAAAAACTCCTCGATGCCCATCTTGATAATCTCTGTGCCAGGGAAGGACTCGAGCGCAGCGTCATCCTCAACGCCATTTCCGATGGCACCATGGTGCTCCTTGGCAATCCCTGCCACAAGAACGTGGAACCCATTCTTGTCGGGCAGCCGGCCGGCATCAAAGTCAACGCCAACATTGGGACTTCCCCGCTCTGCAACAGCCCCGAAATGGAAATGAAGAAACTGAACGCAGCCGTGAAGGCTGGCGCGGACACGGTAATGGATCTTTCCATAGCCGGTGATCTTGACGCCATCCGCAGGGATATGCTCGCAGGCACCAGCGTTCCCCTTGGAACCGTGCCCATGTACGCTGCGGGAGAAAAGCTGCTCGATTCGAACCGTGAAATTTCTTCTCTCCAGCCAGACGAACTTTTTGACGAAATTGAAAAGCAGGCGAAGCAGGGTGTCGACTTCATGACCGTCCACTGCGGCATCTCCTACCGCGGCGCCCGCATGGGAGCGGACAAGACCCGCGTCATGGGCATCGTATCCCGCGGCGGCTCCATGCTGGCCCGCTGGATGCTGGAAAACAAGAAGGAAAATCCGCTCATCGACGGCTTTGACAGACTTCTTGATATAGCTCTCGAATACAACGTCACGCTTTCCCTTGGCGACGCACTCCGTCCCGGAGCAGGTGTTGACGCTGGCGACGCCGCCCAGATGGAGGAAGTCATCAACCTCGGCCAGCTGCAGCAGCGCGCCCTCGAACGCGGCGTGCAGTGCATGATCGAAGGTCCCGGACACGTGGCTCTCAGCGCCGTAAAAGCACAGATCCAGTCCATCAAAATGCTGACCCATCACGCTCCCCTGTACGTTCTCGGACCGCTTACTGTCGACAGCACTCCCGGCTACGATCACATTGCCGGTGCTATCGGCGCTGCCGTGGGCGTCACGGCCGGCGTTGATTTTCTCTGCTATCTTACTCCCGCCGAGCATCTCACGCTCCCTGATCTCGATGACGTCAAAGCAGGTGTGCTGGCTTCGCGCATCGCAGCCCAGGCCGGAGAAGTGGCTCTCGGCACGCCCAGGGCTCTGGCCCGTGAAGCGGCCATGAACAAGGCCCGCCGGGAACTTGACTGGGAAGGCATGAAGAAGGCCGCCCTGGATCCTGAAATGGTCGACAAACGGCGCATCCAGCACCACGATGAAAAGGTGTGCGCCATGTGCGGCAAGTTCTGCGCCGTCAAGATGCTCAAGGATACAAAAATCATTTGACACTCCCCACGGATAAATCCGGGGGATTCTTGGTTCGACGACCACTGCGCCGCATCCTAGGACTTGGCGTCTTACACGATCT
>ONPA01000028.1 GCA_900319575.1 uncultured Desulfovibrio sp.
ACAACCGGCCGGGGAAGGTTCTCGGGTGGAAAACGGCACAGGAATGCTTTGCCGAAGAACTCCGTAACTCCGCCTAGGATCTTGCACCTGGTATGAAAATTCACCGGGCAAGCTCCGTAGTGCCTTACCTGGGAAATTTGATTGAACATATGGAGCAAAATCCATACGTTGGCATCAGGCGAACTGAAATGTGCAAGCCCCGATAGTCCACCCGGAAGGAGCAGGTATGGCTGTCAAAATCAGGAACACCGAGAACTTCGATACATTGCGCCAGGCTGGTGGTTACTACGTCGATAAGACCGTATTTCTGGAAAAATTCCTTGAGTCTCCGTCTGATGCATCCCTGTTTACCCGTCCGAGACGCTTTGGCAAGACATTGCTTATGTCCATGCTGGCCTCGTTCTTCGACATCACGCGGAACAGCCGACAATTTTTTGCTGGCCTCAAGGTTTCTAAAAACGAGGCCTTGTGTGAAAAATGGATGAACCAGTATCCTGTTATCTTCCTGACACTAAAGGATATAGAGAAACCTTCTTTTGAGCGGGCTCTTGCACGTATTCATGTCCTGATCCGTACATTTTGCAATCAGCATAAATATCTGTTGGCCAGTAAAAAAGTGGGCGACGATGACAAGGACTATATCCGGCAATATCTGGACAGGAAGACAGACGAGGACACACTTGAACTTGCTCTTCAGGTTCTGACACGCGCCATGTCCTGTCACTACGACAAGCCTGCCATAGTACTCATCGATGAATACGATGTCCCGGTTTCAAAGGCTGTCGAGAATGGGTTTTACAATGAGATGATTCGTTTCATGCGTGGTTTTCTCTCTGGCGCTCTGAAAACGAATGACCATCTCAAATTCGGCATCCTCACAGGCGCCCTGCGCATCACCAGGGAAAGCGTCTTTACGGGCCTGAACAATCTGGACTGTTTTGATATTGCCACATCCAGGTATGCTGACGTTTTTGGCTTCACGCAAGGTGAGGTAGACCAGCTGCTTTCTGACGCCGGGCTCGAGGAGAAAAGGGATGCACTCAAAGAATGGTACGACGGGTATCACTTGGGGGACCATTCAGACATCTACTGCCCATGGAGCGTCATGAAATACCTGGCCGATGTGCAAAGTGTTCCCAGAGAAAAACCTAAAGCCTATTGGGTGGGAACCAGCAGCAACGGGCTGCCCAGAGACTTTGCCAGGCGTCTCCCCGCAGAAGAAGATGTCCAGAGCAGGATTGCCGCTCTTCTTGGCGGCAACGCTATCGCCGTAAAACTCAACCCCAATATGAGCTATATTGACGACCTCAAAAACGCCAGCAATTTCTGGACTCTCCTGCACCTCACGGGATATCTCACCCTGACCAGCAGGGCAGAGCTCTACGAAGGCGAAAAAAACGCAAAGGACAGCCTTCTTGTCATTCCCAACAAGGAAGTGCGGGAGGTGTTCCAGGAGGAGATGGAAGCCTGGTTTGCGGACATTCTCCCGGTGAACAGGCAAACTGCCCTGTACCGGGCTCTCTGGGCGCAGGATATCCAGGGGCTCGAGGAGCAGCTGACCGCGCTACTTTCGGGAACGGGCTTCCATGACGCAAAGGAGTCCTCCTATCACGGAATGATGTTTGGCCTCCTCGCGATGAAGTATGGCGATATCATCTCCAATGGCGGGTTGGGAAAAGGCCTGTACGACATCGTTGTCCGGGACAGCGAAAACGGGCGTGCGGCTGTGCTGGAGATCAGGCGCGCATCCTCGGCAGAGCAGATGGACGAAGGAGTCCGACACGCCTTGGGGCAAATCAGGCGCAACGACTATGACGTCCGCCTGCGGGCGAAAGGCTGCAGGACAATACTCCATGTGGGCATTGCCTTTTGCCAGAAATCGGCCAGAGTGGGCTTCGAGGTGGCTTGAGAAACTGGAAGCTGGCAATGTCACAGGATAGCCCAACGACAGAAGGCCAGTGTTGAAGAAGCACTGCAGCACATAGAAGCCAGCAGTATTCCACACTGCTTTTGGGGGTAGCCACAGGGAGCTTTTTTCCTGCGGCCACCTCTTGCTTTTTGCCAGAGGCCAAACTTCAAAACGCCGGCTTCGGCAAATCCCGAACAATCTTGTTCGTCTCAGGGCTCACTGTCACAATACTCAAAAGCAAATCCAGAATGCAGCGGGGCTTGCGTGATCCACAGCCCTGTCGTTGGGATTATTCACGATGCCGCTGGCACTGTCTGTCCGTATCTGATAAAGATCGATGCTTTATTCGATGGCAGAGCTGCCGTTGACCACGTAGTCATTGGCATCCAGAGGAATGTTCACAGGCTGGATGCTTTCGTTGTGCTGAATGGCAGCTTCAAGCGAAAGATCCAGTGCTCTCAAAAACGAACATAAAACTGACAGACGGACTCTACCCAGCCCCTGGAAGCCGGCCGGGGAAGGATCCCGGGAAAAAACGGCACAGAAACGCTTTGCTGAAGAGCTCCGCAAACCCGCCTGGGATCGTGCACTTGGAATGAAAATTCACCGCCCTGCCGGGCACTGGTGCGTTTTCAGTCAGGGTGCAGATTCCCGGGGTAAAACGCTGATACACAGGGCAATCTGGTGAACTGTACCGGTGATGCGTCCTGAAACTTCCTGGGCGGACGCACAGGGAGAGAACTCCCCGCCCTGCCCGGCTGTGTGCTTGGAATATACAATGAGACTGCAGATACAAAAAGGCGGTCTTTGCAGTACGTCAGTACTTACAAAAACCGCCTCATACTTTCTTTTGGCTCCCCAAGACGGACTTGAACCGCCAACCTAGTGATTAACAGTCACCCGCTCTGCCGATTGAGCTATTGGGGAACGAACGGGATGCACCCTACACTTGAAGACAGTTTCCGTCAAGGAAAAAACCATGTCTTCTGAAAAAAGTGCTACTGGGCGTCGCTGGCACCCTGCGTTTCGGGAAAATCAGCCAGAGCCGCGGTGTCGGCCTGCTTTTCGTACTCTGCCAGGCGTTTTTTCAGGCTGGCGATGGAACGCTTCAGGGCCCTGGCTCCGAGCATGAGGCGCAGCGGAGCCGGATTCTGATCAACGCTCGCGATGATGAGCTTTGCCATACGCTCGGGATCGCCTGGGGCGAGGCCGTTGGCCGGATTAAGCATGCTGAGAAAAGCGTGGGCGGGCGTGCCGTCATAGGCCGGGATATCCCTGGCCACCTTGGCATTGCCGTAACGGAACTGGGTACGGGCTCCGCCTGGTTCCACGATGGTCATGCCGATACCGAAGGGAGCTATCTCCCGGGCCACGGCCTCGCAGAAGCCCTCGATGCCGAACTTGGTGGCATGGTAGACGGAACTGCCGGGATACGCCACGATACCGCCATACGAAGAAATCTGAATGATACGTCCGGAACGCTGGCGGCGCATGTGGGGGATGGCTGTGCGGATGAACTGCATGGATCCCACAAGGTTGGTCGCAATGATGTGGTCGATTTCAGAATCAGACACCTCTTCAGCCGCGCCGAAGAGGCCGTAGCCCGCGTTGCTGACAACGACGTCCACCTCTCCCTCAAGAAAGGCATGATCCACAAGAGAGTGGATGTCCTGTACCTTGGTCAGATCCAGGCATTCCGCCTTGAACGTCCAGGGATACTGTTTAAGAAGATCTGCGACCTTGCCACGGTAACGCACGGTTCCGATGACCCGGTCGCCCCGTGCGAGAAGCTGTCCGGCCATAGCTTTGCCGAGGCCGCTGCTCACCCCGGTAATAAGCCACGTTCTCTGTTCCATGACTTTTCCCCCTTCACGTTTCTGCCCAACGGGGCAAAGCCCCGCCCTCTTTGGACTGTCCAAGGGTATACAAAAAAAGCCGGACTTTCAACTATATCCCAAAATCAGGAAAAATTCCAGTATCTTTCCGATTTTCCCCGATAGCACAAAAAGACATGAAGCCGTAACAAAAGCGCAAAAAATATTTTCCAGAGGGAAAAAACGGAAGGAGAAAGGCAGTTTCGGGATCCCGGGCAGGCAGTCAGAAGCTTCCCCCATGAAGCGCTTTCACCGTACAGGCCTGCAGCTGATTTCCCCTCCGGCCGGCATGGTCCGGCAGACGGCATCAACAGGGGCGGCATCCCGCCGGCAGCCCCAGACGCCTGAGCGCAAAACAGGCCGGAACCCGCGGAGGTCCCGGCCTGTTTTCAGTCAGAAAAAGATGGCGGGGCTAGCCGATGCGGCTGCCGTCCGGCATGGGCACGGAAGGCGCGATCAGGGTCAGTTTCCCGTCCTTTTCGGCGGTCAGCACCATGCCGTTGCTCATGGCGCCGCGGATCTTGCGGGGCTCGAGATTGAGTACGGCAATGACCTGTCTGCCGACAAGTTCCTCAGGCTTGTAGAACTCGGCGAGCCCGGAAAGAATCTGACGGGGCTGTCCCTCAGCGAAATCGATCATGAGGCGCAGGATGCGGTCGGACTTGGGAAGCTTTTCGCAGACTTTGACCGTGCCGACCCTGAGGTCACAGGCCTTGAACTGATCGAAGGTCACATTGGGGAGAACCGCTTCGTCCTTTTTGGCGTCGGCGGCGCCTTCGGCCACCTTCTTCGCGGCCGCGGCCTTCTCCATCTCGGCCTTTGACTCCTTCTCAAGAAGTTCAAGCATGGCCTTTGTATCGATGCGGGGGAAGATATTGGAACTGGGCGCCACTTTCGTGCCGGGATAGAGGCCGCCGAAGCAGGCGATCTCATCATCGATGGTCAGATTGGGCTTCTCGCCTTCCTTAATCTCCTCGCCGAGCTGCTGCAGCATGAGGGTGGCAGCGTGGGGCATGACGGGCCACAGGGCCAGAGCCACCTTGCGCATGGAAGCCAGGAGCACGTAGAGCACGGTCTTGAGGCGCTCGGTCTTCCCCTCCTTGGCGAGGGCCCAGGGGGCCTGGGTGTCAACGTACTTGTTGAGCGCGCGGACGAGTTCCCAGAGGGCGTCAATGGCGCGGGCGAAGTGCACGTTGCCGAAGAGATCCGAGAAATTGCGCAGGGCCGTGCTGCAGAGGTCGGTGATGGCCCTGTCCTCTTCCGTCTTGTCCCTCGGCTGGGGCACCACGCTGTCCTCGTACTTGGCGGTCATGGTCAGCACGCGGCTGAACAGGTTGCCGAGATCATTGGCGAGGTCGGAGTTGATGCGGGTGATGAGGGCATCGTAATTGAAGTTGGCGTCGGAGCCGAAGTGCATCTCGGCGAGCATGAAGTAGCGGAAGGCATCGGAGCCGAAGAGCTCAATCATGCGCTCCGGATGGACGACGTTGCCGAGGCTCTTGGACATCTTGGTGTCGCGCATGAGCCAGTAGCCGTGCACGTTGAGGTGCTGATACACGGGCAGTCCGGCGGAATGGAGCATGCAGGGCCAGAAAACGCCGTGGGGCTTGAGGATGTCCTTGGCTACCAGGTGCTCGCCGGGCCAGTACTTTTTGTAGTCAGGTCCGTCAGGCCAGCCGAGAGCGGTGATATAGTTGAGGAGCGCATCGAACCAGACGTAGGTGACGTAGTCCCTGTCGAAAGGAAGCTCGATGCCCCAGGAGAGACGGCTCTTGGGACGGGAAATGCAGAGGTCCTCGAGACCGCCGGAATCGATGAGGCCGAGAAGTTCTGAGCGGTAACGGTCAGGACGCACGAAGTCCGGGTGATCGAGCACGTACTGCCTGAGCCAGGGCATGTACCTGGACATGCGGAAGAAATAGTTCTTCTCCTTGATGTACTCGGGCTTGGTGAGATGCTGCGGGCAGAGGCCGTTGACAAGTTCCTTTTCGGTATAGAAGCGTTCGCAGCCCGTGCAGTAATGGCCGCCGAACTCGCCGAAATAGATGTCGCCGTTGTCATAGACTTTCTGGAGGAACTTCTGGACGAGGCGCACGTGCTCCGGGTTGGTGGTGCGCATGAAGTAGTCGTTCTGGATATCCAGTTTCGGCCAGAGATTCCTGAAGTGCGAGCTTATCTCGTCGACAAATTCCTGCGGGCTCCTGCCCTGCTTCGCCGCGGACTTGGCAATCTTGTCACCGTGCTCGTCGGTGCCGGTGAGGAAGCGCACATCCTCGCCCCTCAGCTTGTGAAAACGGGCAAGGGCGTCGCAGACGACCGTGGAATAGGCATGGCCGAGATGCGGGTTGGCGTTGACGTAATAAATCGGGGTCGTGATATAAAAAGTCTTAGTCTCCATTCTCCCTGCTCGCTTGTATGTTTGCGGACGCGGATGAGGCGTCCTGCTTTTCTGATCGTTCAGCCCTGTCACCCTGGGGGTGCTTTCCCCCTTCCTGACGGTCGCGCCTGCGCCCGCCTTTCGGCTGACCCGCTTCCGGGCGGGTGCTTTCGCGGAAGGGGGTTCCGCCGCCCGCGGCCGGATCCGGGCTCGCCGTCTGTTCTCCGGGATGCAGGGATGATCCCCTGCGCCCCGTCACCATGCGCCCGCGCACGGGATGACGGTGATGCTTCCTGCGGGGACGTGCCTCATCCTCGCCGGGCTCCATGACCGGGCCGTCGGGAATGGCCGGGCCCTGAGCCTCGTTTTCCATGCCCGGGGGGAAATAGTCGTCAAAGAAGTCGGGATCCGTGACGCTCTCTTCCGTGGCCTGCAGAACCATAAGATCGTGCTGGGGCTGCTGGGGCTTCGCGGGCTGGCCGGCCTGCCCCTGGCTGCACGGCGGCTGCTCGGGGCGCGTGGGACCGAGAGCCTTCCATTCTTCCAGCGAAAATTTAACTTCCTCGTTCTGGTCGGTGAGACAGGTCACGTCGTTGCAGAACATGTTGGTGCGGATGACCCGCAGGGGGCCCCGGCTCGTCTGATAGCGCTTGCCGAGGCGCGGACTGTCCCTGTGGAAGGCGTCGTAGCTCTCCTGCTCGTAGGCGAGGCAGCAGAGGAGACGGCCGCAGATGCCGGACACCTTGGTGGGATTGAGGAAGAGATTCTGCTCCTTGGCCATGCGTATGGTGACGGGAGCGAACTGCCTCAGGTACCTGCGGCAGCAGCAGACCATGCCGCAGTTGCCCACGGCGCCGACCATCTGGGTTTCGTGGCGCACGCCGATCTGCCTGAGCTCGATGCGCACGCGGTACTCGTGCACAAGATCCTTGACGAGTTCGCGGAAGTCGATGCGGGCGGGCGCCGTAAAGTAGAAGATGAACTTGCTGCGGTCGAGGAAGACTTCCACGTCCACGAGCTTCATGTCGAGATGCCTGCGGTTCACGCAGTCCTGCCAGAAATTGCGGGCCCTGCCGGCCAGCACCTCATTGGCCTTCTCCTGCTCCAGATCGGCTTCTGTGGCCCTGCGCACCACGTGCGGCAGGGAATCTTCCTCGAGATTCTCGAGATCGGCATGGGGACCGGAGACAACGCGTCCCAGGGTCTGCCCCTGATCCATTCCGACCACGGCCCTGTCTCCGCGGGCGAATTCCTCGTCCGCCTGAAAATAGCTGGTCTGGGCAAGCTTATGATAAGATAAACCGTATATGGGCATATAACTGATAGTTCCTCGGTTGTAAGTCGGGCTAATTTCGCCCATCTGCAGGGCCCTGTCAACTTTCAGGCCCTTTGCGGCGCCACGCTCCCGTCACATTCTGCGCACAGGCTTGCCTCTTTCATATGGGTATATACCTTTCTTCCCAGAGATTGCCTTTTCCGCCGACCTGGGCCACTATACGCACATCGGCACGCTTTTTGCCAGACTTTCCCCGCAGCCGACACCCAAAGGCGCTGGTCCGGGCGGCCAAACTTTTTTCTGGAGCATTCCATGAATAAGGAACAACTGAAGCAGAGCATTGACACGAGCATCCCTGTACTCGGCCCCCGCAAAATCGAATCCCCCCTCCCCCTCTCCGTGTGGGAAGACCACATGCATTATCCCCTCGTGGTGGATCAGAGCCTCTACGCAGAGGCGGAGGAACCCACGACCCTGGAATTCGAAGCCGCAGGCCCGCGCAGGCACCTTTACTTTGACCCCCTGCGCACCAAGGCGGCCGTCGTCACGTGCGGCGGCCTGTGCCCCGGACTGAACGACGTCATCCGCGCCATTGTCATGGAAGCCTACCATCATTACCACATGGCCGGCGTCCTCGGCATTCCCTTCGGCCTCGAGGGCTTCATTCCGAAATACGGGCACCGCTACATCGAGCTCACCCCTGACAAGGTAAGGGACATCCATCTTTTCGGCGGCACGGTGCTCGGCTCCTCCCGCGGGCCGCAGGATCCCGGCGAGATCGTCGACACCCTGGAGCGCAGCAACGTCAACATGCTCTTCATCATCGGCGGCGACGGCACCATGAAAGCCGGACGCGCCATCTTCGAGGAAGTGACGAGGCGCAACCTCAAAATCGCCATCATCGGCATCCCCAAGACCATCGACAACGACATCTGCTTCATCCAGGAGTCCTTTGGCTTCCAGACCGCCGTGGCCAAGGCCGCGGAGGCCATTGAGTGCGCGCACACCGAAGCTCTCGGCTGTCCCTTCGGCGTGGGCATCGTCAAGCTCATGGGCCGCGAGTCCGGCTTCATCGCCGCCCGCGCCGCCCTGGCCATGAAGGAAGTGAACTTTGTGCTCATTCCCGAGGCCCAGTTCACCCTCGATGGCGAGGGTGGCCTCCTCCCCGCCCTGCGTGAGCGTCTCGAAAACCGCGGACACGCCGTCATCGTGGTGGCCGAGGGCGCAGGACAGCACCTCCTCTCCCGGACAACGGCTCACGACGCTTCGGGCAACCGCGTGCTGGGCGACATAGGCGCCTTCCTCAAGGACGCCATCAAGAATTACTTTAAGGATGACCCGGTCGTGCATCCCAGCATCAAGTACATCGACCCGAGCTACATCATCCGTTCCGTGCCCGCCACTGCCGGCGACAAGGTCTACTGCGGCTTCCTCGGCCAGTACGCCCTGCACGCCGCCATGGCCGGCCGCACAGGTATGGTTGTGGCCCAGCTGCAGGGCCGCTACGTGCACCTGCCGCTCGAGCTCGTGACCAAGGAGCGCAGGCACATCAACATCCTTTCCGATTTCTGGCGCGCCGTGCTTGAGTCAACGGGCCAGGGCTGCCTCAAGGGCATGCAGCCCGATCTCGGCAAATAAAGGGACTTCTTCAGACCGTCTGTTACAGGGGGAACCGCTCACGCGGTTCCCCCTTTCCGTTTTCCGGTCCGTTGACGCACTTTCCGGCAGGACGTATTCACAAATACTCTGCGGCGGGCAGAACGCTTTCCGCCGCCATGCTGTCAGACGGAGGATACCCATGTCAGGAATGCACCAGATAAAAGCGTCCGCCGGCGCGGGAAAGACATACACCCTCACGCGGGAATTCTTAAAGCTTCTCGTGAAGTGTTCCCCCGGAGGCGTGAAACAGGACGCCTGCCGCGCCAGGATCAGGGAGGAGCAGGAAGCCGGTCCCGGAGAGCCCGACGACTGGCGGGGCATCCTGGCCATCACCTTCACCAACGCAGCGGCCACGGAAATGCAGGACCGCGTGCTCACCGTCCTCAAGAAGATAGCCCTCAGCTCCGGGCAGAAGGACGGGGATCCCGTCACCCCGGAGGCGGCCAGGGTCTGGATAGACCGCATCCTCCGTGACAGGGACAGCCTCAACATTTCCACCATCGACAGTCTCCTGAACCTCATTCTGCGCCTGTGCGCCCTGCCCGAGGGACTGCCTCCCGACTTCGCGCCCGTCTTCAACATCGAGGATATCCTCACACCCTGTCTGGACACGCTCATGGATCAGGCCTGGCAGGGCGACGCCGAGCTCAGGAAGCTCATCGAAAGGGCCTGGAACCAGCTCATCATCGAGGACCAGCAGAAGGGCTTCCTCGCGAGGGGCACCATTGAGAAGAGACTGACGAACCTCATGCCGCTCATCTTCAGCGGCACGCTGCAGGATCCCCGCGTGAAGGAAGACGGCGGGGACGGTCAGGGAAAGGCTCTCCTCATCACGGAGCCGAAGGATTTCGAAGAAGCCGTCTCCGGCTACAAACAGGCCATCTATACGAACGCGAAACAGCTCCTGAGGCTCGACGCTCCCCCCGCTCCCATGAACAAGACATATACCAAGGGTCTCAGGAAGGCCGCTGACGCCTTTCTTGAAGAATGGAAGGCCCTGGGTGGAGAGAATGAGCCCGCGTCACCGGAGGACTTCGCGAAAATCCGCATCAGGGCCGGAGACAAAAGGCTCGGCAGCAAAAGCCTGAGATACGAAGAAGCAAAAATCAACAAGAGCGCAACCGCCGGCCCCGCTGACATCGAGCTCCGCGATGGCCTGCAGCGGGAGCTCTCGGAAAACACCGCCGACTTCGACCTCGTGGATCGTCTCGCGGGCAGCACGGCCGTATACGGCTGCTTTCTCGATCTCGCCTGGCGCGTGTACGATCTTTATAAGGAAGCCGAGAAGAACGGCACGGTTCTCAACGACAGCATACCCGGCCGCGTGCGGGACATCCTTGAAAACGGGGGCGTCCCCGAGGCCGTCTGCCGGCTTGGGATCCGTCTCAGGCACTTTCTCATCGATGAGTTCCAGGACACCAACGACTCCCAGTGGCAGGCCCTGAGGCCTCTCGTCATCGAGGCGCTCTCCGAAGGCGGCACGCTCACCTGGGTGGGAGACGTGAAGCAGGCCATTTACGGATTCCGCGGCGGCAATTCCGAACTTTTCGGCAGGGTGGCCAGGGATCCGGAGCTTCTGGCTCCGTCCGGCACCCCGGTGCTCCAGAACCTTCCCCGCAACTACAGAAGCTATAAAGAGATCATCGCCTTCAACAACGCCATCTTCTCCGCTCTCGGAAAGCGGGAAAACGCGTTGGAAGTCCTTCTTTCCCGCTTCGGCGGCGAGGGGAAGGAAAACATCCAGTCTTTCAGCTGCGGCGAGGTGCCGGGCCTCTGTGATCAGCCGGACGGCCCTGCTCCGGCCGAAAACCTCACGGACTTCTTCGCGGCCAGGGTCGCGGACACGTATAAGGACGCGTCCCAGGAATGCACGCCGGACACGAAGGAAGGCGGCTCCGTCCACCTCGTGAACTACGCCAGCAGGCCGAAGAACAGCGACATAGATGCCGGAGAAGCGGATCCCATAGAGGAAGGCGTGGTTGAGGCCCTGCGCACGGAACACGAAGCCGGGCACGGCTGGGAGGATATGCTCGTTCTCGTGCGCACGGGAAAAAGCGCCCAGTCCCTGGCCCGGCGCCTCTCAGCGGAAAATATTCCCGTTGTCACGGAAGACAGCCTTCTCGTCAGGGATCACCCCCTCATCGTGCAGTCCGAGGCCCTCCTCACCTTCCTGCTCAATCCCCAGAACGACACAGCCTTCTGGACCGTGGTCACGGGCAGCATCTTTTCCCACTGCCTCTCGGACGGGGAAGGCGTCTCCCGCCGCGATCTCGACGATGACATCATCAGCCTCCTCGCGGACGAAAACAGCAGACATCCCAGAAAGCAGGATGATCCCAGGCCTCCCGTTCCGCTGTACGAACTCTGGCGCGCGGCCCATCCCCGGATTTTTGAGGAGCACATCGCTCCCCTCCTCCGGAGCCTTCCGGTCATGACCGTCTATGACATCCTCTGCGAGTGGTACAGGCACGAGGACGTGTTCAGCCGCTTTGAGGAATCCGCGCCCTTCCTGAAGCGCTTCCTTGAAATTATCAGCGCCTGCGCGTCCCAGGGCATCATCTCCCTTTCCGACTTTCTTACCCAGTGGAAGGAACACGGCGGCGAGGAAAAGGTGCCCATGCCCGAAGGCATGCAGGCCGTGAGCATCATGACCGTCCACAAGTCGAAAGGCCTCCAGGCCCCCGTGGTCATCTACCCCCTGCTTGAAAAGAGGCGCACCCACCGCGGGAAACTCGGCTTCATCGAATACACCGACCATCTGAACAGAACCTTCCGCGGCCTGGGCGAGACAGGAACACGGTACCCGCAGGGAGCGTATCAGGCGCTCGCCATGGACGGCTTTGAGACCCTCAACACCTTTTACGTGGCCTTCACGCGCGCCGAAAAGGATCTCTGGGTTCTGTACTCGGAAAAGGACAGCCTTCTCGGCCCCATGATGGCCGCCATGCTCACCTCATGCGCCGGCGCTCCGGGCGTGCCCGAAGTTGTGTTAGAGGGAGCCGGAGAGCAGGAACCCAGAACAGATGACGGCGAAACGCCGGACGATACAGCCGGAGAGGCGGAGAGCGGAGACGGGGAAGAAGAAAGCGGCGAGCGCGTCATGCGGGGCTGCCTGAAGGACACCCCCCGCTGGGGCGGGGAACAGGAGGAAGACGGCGGCCCCGCGTATCCTGACGATCCCGGATATCCGGACTGGAGAACCGTGCCCGACGAGGACGGCTATGAGATGACCGTGTTCGATGATGAAGTGCCTCCGGAAGACGCCTGGCCGCCCGAAGAAAGCCCTGAAAGGGAAACGGCCGCGCCGGAAAACGAAATTCCGCCCCTTCCGGAACCGTTTCCGGAAGAGAGCGGCGCGGAAGAAAAGCCCTGGGTTCCCATGAGCTGGGTGCCGAAACTCCACGTGCATCTCGACTACATGGACGAAAGCCATCCCCTGAATCCGGCCCGCGAGCAGGGTATCTTCATCCACTCCTGCCTCGAGGAGCTCGCGAAGCTCCCGGCCGCGGCGAGAGACGTGGATCTTGTGCTCAGCCGGAACTTCCGCAAAAAGCCCTGGCTGAACGAAGTGCCGTATTCGCCCGGCAGGGGCGCTGCTCCGGTTCCTTTCCGCGGACAGGCGGAAGAGGAAATCTCCTGGTTCCTCTCCCTCCCCGGCGCCGGGGACTGGATGGACAGGGGACTCGCCGAGCAGAACCTCCTCAGGGGCGGCGCGAATCCTCAGATGCTCAGGGCCGACCTGATTGTGCCGGATCCTGACGGCGCCCTCGTCATCGACTACAAGCACGGATCCAGGGAGGTGCTGAGCCCGGAAATTGAGAGAAAATACGAGGCCAAGATGCGCCTCTACCTGAAGAGCCTCGGGGACACAGGGCTGAAACGCCCCCTTGCCGTGCTCTGCTACCTTACCCGCCGCGAATGCTGCGTGGTGAACGCGGCGGGAGCCACGCTCAAAACCGACGCGCAGGGACTCACCGCCGCCATAGCCGCCATGAGGGAGAGAGCCAATGTCTAACCCCTTTCTGATCTTTTCCTGGAACGCACCTTTCCTCCCCGCTTTCCGCGGACTCCTGCTGAAGGACGCTGAAAGGGGAGCCATTCCCCTCGTCATCAGCCGCTCCACCTGGCCCGGACAGTACCTGCGGTCCATGTATCTGCGCGAGGCCGAACGCGGCAGAGACGAGCCCTCACGGCTCCTGCCGCGCTTCATGACGCTTGATGAGGCTGTTGAGAGCTGGTACGCCGCGGCGCACGGGAAGGCCGAGCTTCCCGCCGGCCCTCTCGATCAGGTGAAAATCCTCTACCGCGCCGTGCAGGCCGCCGGAGGGGAAGAAGGCCGGCACAGTCTCCGCGACCTCGATCTCGCGGGCTTCTTCCCCTGGGGCCTGCGCCTCGCCGACCTCCTCGATGAGATGTTCGCGAATCTCGTGACCCCGGCGGACATCCCCGGCCTCGAAGGCGAAGTCCTGCCCTACGCCGCTGATCTTCTGGCAAAGCTCGGGAATATCTCAGCCTTTTACCTCAGCGAGCTTGAAAAGCACGGGATGACCACGCCCGGCATCATGCTGAAACGCGTGGCTGAAAAAGCCGGAGAGGGCATACCCGCTCCTCTCGCGCCGTCAGAGGAGCGTCCCGTCTACCTCATCGGCTTCCATACCCTGAGCGCCGGAAAAGACGCCGTGCTGAAGGCGCTCTGGCAGGCCGGCGCGGCCGTCTGCCTGCACGCGGATCCGGCGCTGGCCGGAGGCGGCCCCGTGCACTGGGTCTGCCGCCGCTTCAGGACATGGATGGAGGAGTGGCACGCCGAAGCCGTGCCCGCCGGGGAACCCGCAGCCTCCCCGAAAGCAAAAGAGACTTTCTTCCCGGGCTTCGATCTGCACTCGCAGCTCGGGCAGCTCGGGGAGGACCTTTCAAAGAGAAACCGCAGGACCTCCTCCGCGATCATCCTCCCCTACCCGCGCGTCCTCATGCCTGTCCTGCACCATCTTCCCGATGTGGACCGTCCGGACGTCAACGTCTCCCTCGGCGTGCCCCTGGCCGAAGCGCCCGTCTTCCAGCTCATCCACGCGCTGACCATCCTGCAGCTGAAGAGGCTCGGCACGCGCTATCACTGGAAAGAGCTTCTGGACGTGATCTCGAGCCCCCTGCTCTCAGGTCTCACCTCTTCCGGCGGCCAGCCCCTGCAGCCTGTTCTTGAGCGGGCCTGCCGCGCCGTGCGCACGGGACGCCGCTACACCGATCCCTTCACGGATGTGGCCACGGAAGATCACGTCCTTTTCAGCGGACGCGAAGCCGAGGTCGCCGCCCTCAGGGAAGTGCTTGAAGTGACCGTCACCGCCTTCTCGGACGCAGACACCCCTGAAAAGGCCGGCCTCGCCCTGACGGGCCTCATGACCTATGTGCGCCGCCACATCACCGAAGAGGCCAGAGCCCGCGGTTCCATGGACATGGAATGCCTCTACCGGCTCCAGAACACCATCATTCCCGCACTCAGGGACAGCCTTATGGCCAAAAGCCAGCTTCCCCTCGAGACGCTCGCCCTCATTATAGACGGCCTCATGAACCGCCAGCTTATCTTCTTCGAGCCGCCGGCCTCCCGTCTCGTTCTTCTGCAGATCATGGGCGTTATGGAAAGCCTGCTCCTCGACTTTGACAGCGTCTACATCATCGAGGCCACGGACGAGCGCCTCCCCGGCGTGAAGAAGCATGATCCCATTCTGCCCGACTCCCTGCGCAGCCTGCTCGGCCTTCCCGACCTCAACGCCGGAAACGTGGAAAAGGGCTACGCCATCATGCGCCTCTGCAGAAGCGCCCGTCATGTGCATTTCTACTGGCAGGAAGGCGTTCGCTCCGGCATGTTCAACGAGCGCCGCACCAGGAGCCGCTTCGTCGAGGAATACATCTGGGAGCGCGAAAAGGAGGAGAAGAGGATCTTCAGGCGCGGCCAGCCTCCCCTCGGCCTGCCGGCCGTAAAGCTTACCCCCATGGGACCGGCCGACAGGATTCTCGATCTCTCCCTCAATCCGCGCGTGCGCGCGGAAATGGACGCCCTGCTCCAGAGGAAGATTTCCCCGAGCGCCCTCGACATGTACGTGCGCTGCCCGGCCCAGTTCGGCTTCTACCGCCTCTCCCACTTCACGGAACCAGACGAGGTCAACGAGGGCGACAATCCCTCGGAAGTGGGCAAGCTCCTTCACGAGGTGCTGCAGATATTCCACGAGCGCAGGCTCGGACAGAAACTGCCTCCGGCTGCGGAGCGCGGTCCCCTGAAAGACGAGCTCCTCGCCCTTTTCGAAGAACGGCTGCACGCCCCCTCCTGCCTTCTCACATCGACCCTTCCTCCGGAAAGCCTGTACGCCCTGACCGCCTCAGCGGGACGCAGGCTCAGGGATTACCTGGACAGACAGCCGGATGACGCCTGCCCCATCAGGCTGGAAACGGACTTCCAGGCGCCCGTCACCGTCTGCGGCAGGACCTTCACTCTGGGAGGGCGCTTCGACAGGATGGATCAGCGGGGAAACGGGCTTACCATCCTCGACTACAAGACAGGCACCATTCATTCCTTCTCCGGGAAGTTCTGGAAAAACACGGAATTCTTCGACGGCGCGGAAAACATCCTCGGTAAATCCGCCCCGCAGCCTGAGGAAGTGACGGAGCTCCTGGAGGAAATCCGCAGGGAAAAGGCCAGCGTCCAGCTGCCCGCCTACATCACCATAGCCCGGAGCGCCAGCCGCCGGTTCATCAGCGCCGGAGACAGAAAAACCTTCAAAATCCCGGGGGAGGTCACGGACGCCTGCTTCGTGGAACTCCGCGACAGGGGCGAGGAAAAATCCTTCTGCGACATCTCTGCGGGAAACGATGCGGAGATCAGGGCAATCAGGGAGTTCGCCCTTCCCCACGCCCACCTCCTGCCTGAAATCGTCCTCCTCTCCCTGAGCATGGCCGAAACCCTTGAGCAGCGGCGAGGCCTCCACTGCATGAACTGCCCCTTCCTCACTCTCTGTCAGAGTTAACCTAAAGAAACACATAAGGCCCTCCCGGGCATATACGCTGTCCGGGAGGGCCTTTCTTTGTTCAAAGGATACGTTCTAGCGGTACACGATGCGGCCTGCGGCCGGGGCCGTCACCGTAGAGCGCTTCCTCAGATAGTTTTCCAGAAGCTCCTCATCCGTCACGGGCTTCAGGCTGAGGGGCTTCGCCTCCTTCAGCATGCCATAGCCGTCGCCGCCGCCTGCAATGAAACTGTTCATGACGATCCTGTAGCGGCGGTTAAGCTTCAGAGGAACGGTCTTTCCGGAGGGTTCGGTGAACTCCGCCTTTGAGACGCGCGATCCTGCCGGGCGCGAGGGATCCACAGTGTAGCGCAGGCCTGAGACCTGCAAAAGCTCGGGTCCCTGCCCCTTCCCGCCGGAGACACCGTGTTCGAGCGCGGCGAGGAGCTGCTCGCCCGTGACCTCTCCAAGCTTCACGCCCGTTCCGAAGGGCAGCATGGCCATGAGCTGGCCGCGGTTGATTTCCCCGGCAGGCAGGGACGCGCGGATGCCGCCGCCGTTGGTGATGGCGGCCACGGCGCCCTCCGGGCGCCCATAGTCAAGCATGGCGTCGGCGAGGATCATGGCCTCGAGGCACTCGCCCCTGCGGCAGGCATCATCGCCTCCGGGCAGGGAGAAGGGCTCGAGCGTGGTTATCTTCTCGGACGTGAATTCCGTGAGCTTCGCCTCGTACTTCTTCACGATGGCGCGGATTTCCGGATCTGAGGGATAAGAGGGCTTCAGCTCGATAGGACCGCCGCTCCAGCTCACCGGCACGCCGTTCCTGTCGAACTTCACGTCCAGCTCGCCGAGATACTGGGTGCGGTACTTCGCCGTCATGACAAGCACGGGGGCGCCGGAAGGCGAGCGCTCCACCACGGGATACGGCCCTTCTTCGGAACCGGGGCCGATATAGGAATGGGTGTGGCCGCCCACGATGACGTCAACATCATCCACGCTTCTCGCAAGCTCGCGATCCGCAGGCAGTCCGAGATGGGTCACGGCCACGATGACATTGACGCCCTGCGCCTTCAGTTCCTTCGCCGTCTTCGAGAGCGTCTCCTGAGCCTTTGTGAAGAGCGTATGCTCACAGGCCTTTGAATTCGTACGCACCTCATCGTTGGCGAGACCGATGATGCCCACCTTCACGCCGCGCACTTCACGCACGATATACGGCTTCACCGGACTCTTTAAGAGCGGGCAGCCCTTTTCAGGAGCCAGGTTGGCGGCGAGAACCGGAAACTTCAGGGTTTCCGTGAACTTTTCGAGCTCCAGGCACCCGTCATCGAACTCGTGGTTGCCGAGCGTCATGGCGTCGTAGGGAATGTGCGCGTCAATTTCGGCGAGCATGGGCCACTTGTTGACCGTAAAGAAGAGCGTGCCCTGGAACTGATCACCGGCGTCCAGGGCGATGACATTGTCGTTCTTCTCCTTCGCGCTGCGTATGGCCGCGGCGATACGGCCCGAACCGCCCGTGCAGTTTTCATCCGAGAGACAGGCGTTGCCCTTGTCGTCAAAACCCGCCACGCGCGAATGCGTGTCATTGGTATGAAGTATGGTCAGTTCGAGACCGTCCTCCTGCCCCCGCGCGCCGTGTTTTCCGGCGCAGCCGTTTATCATGAACGGCAGAACAAGGATTAGGACAAGGGCCGCGGCGCCGCGGCGTAATTCTGTCATGGCGTCCTCCTCATCGGAACCTGTTGTTTAAAAACCACAAAGGGGGAAGCAGGGCCTTTCAGTCCGCTTCCCCCTGGCGCATTCATAAAAAATCTAGTTCTTCTTCCCGGTCCAGTACTTTCCGTCGCAGACCATGTCCCAGAAACGCTTCTTATCCACATCGAGGATGATGCGGGCCTTCTGCGTGCCAAGGGGAGCCTGCCCCTCAAAGGCCAGGGACTGACCGTAGGATACCCCGAACTGCGTGTTCATGTCCACGGGAAGCAGCTTCTCGGAGGTGATGATCGAAGGATCGATAATGGCCGCGGCCACAAGCACATCCCACACGAAGAAGCTGAAGTGGGGATCCTTCGCGAAACTCTGGCCAAGGAACGTCTTCTTCAGCATGTCGGACTGCGGTCCG
>ONPA01000100.1 GCA_900319575.1 uncultured Desulfovibrio sp.
GAATTTTTTGCGCAAGGGCCTTGAAATCTCGTCAAAAAAACTTAACTCTTACACCAATACCATACGATGGGCACAGTGACGCCCGGCATGGGAAATTTTTCACCAGGGAAACAGCGATGATCAAATGGCAGGATGTACTTACCCGCGGGGAAACGGCCTGGAAGGACGAATACACACCCGCCCTCGGCACCGGCCTGCGCACCCTGCCTGACATGCTGCGCTTCCTTGACTCCGTGCATATCCGTATGTGCCTGGCCAAGCCCTACGCGGACAACCCTTCCTATCCCCTGGTTGAGCCGAGAGAGCTTCTGCCCACGTTCGACAACCCCATGTACGAGTACAAGAACCTGCCCGGCTTCTCCATGGTGGTGTTCCACAGGCCGCTCAAGTATTTCGACGAGCGTTTCCAGTACGACAGGCTCCTTCCCCCGGGCGGAACGGACGACGGAAAGGCGGCCATGGGGCAGAACATGCAGACTTTTCTGGCGCGTCTTCCCCGCGTGCATCAGGACGTTTTCCGCATGCAGTTCTCCAAAACGAATCTCTCGCTCATGGAGAACTATCCGGCCCTCATGCCGTACCTCACCAACCTGGACCGGGCCCATGTCATCAGCCTCGGGCCTGACGGAACGTTTTTCCTATCCGGCATCTTCGCCTCCTTCGTCAACAATATCGACTCCGTGCTCAAGCGCTTCGGCCTGCACATCGGCAAGTTCCGCCACGGTGACAGCGAGATGTACGCGAAGAACCGCATGTTCGTGTACCAGTTCCTCATGGAGCTCTACGGCTTTCCCATCGTCAGCGAGCGCCGCACCTCGGCCGCCATGTTCGCCCGCTCCCTCTACAAGCACGGCGAACCCTTCATCCTGCGCGTGCTCGGCCAGACGGACAGAACCATCACCACCTACATTTCAGACGGATCTTCGCATTCCTCCTATCCCAGCATCGAGAAGACGGCCCTTGTCTCCGTGGACGCGGATCAGGAGGAGGCGCTCGACGCCATAGGCAGGGAGGGCTTCTTCCTCGACAGCGAGCGCCGCGTGGTCATCCTGCGCGTGCACTACACCCAGCACCGCTACAACCCCGCCAATGTGCGTCAGGACCGCGCCCTCTCCGTCCTCTCCCAGGAGATCATCCACCCCATCACGGGCCGGGTACTGAAGGGACTCAACATCATCAGGGACGCCACCAATATGTACCTGCGCCTCAACGACATGGTGCGCGGCGAGTACACGGGACGCGTGGTCTACAAGCGTAACGAAATCATCGAGTCCACGGACACCCACGAGAAGCGCCTCAAGGTCATCTATTCATGGCTCACCAAGAACCAGCGGCGCGTCATCGACTATTCCGACGAATTTTACGACAAGGTGAGCAACGTTCTCACCGGCTACCTCTATTCCCCCGCTCACGACGAGGACTTCGCGGGTCTGCGAGATCTGCACCGCGAGGTCTGCGCGAGGCTGAGCTACATCCAGCAGGCACGGCGTGTGCGCGTGCTCGAGGATCTCAGGAACCGCCGCTACCACGGGGAACGCATCTCCTGGAAGCGCACGCTCGCCATCGCCCTTGATCTCGCGAGCAACCTGAAGTTCGAGATTGTTAACTTCTTCCCCGAGCTCGTGGAAAAGGCCCTCTTCTCCCTCGACCATATTCTCTCGGACCGCTATCTCGTGCGCACCTACATCCGCCAGCCGGAAGGCACGCGCCTGAGCAAGAGCGGCCAGGCCATACGCAAGACATACGGCTCCCTGGTCCAGGCCTCGGACGAACTGCGCCAGGCCCTGAAGTTCAGAAAGAAGACGGCTGAGGAAACGGAGGCGAAGCAGCCGAAGAAAACAGCCGGGAAGGCGAAGCAGTCATCTGACGCGCCCGATCCGGATAAAGAAGGAAGTCCCGCAGCATGAGTGAAATACGTTCTTTCTATGTGGAGCCCGCCGCCTTCGGCGAAACCATGACCATCACGGGCCCGGAGCACAAGCACCTCTTTCAGGTGCTCCGCCTCAGGGCCGGGGACAGAATCCGCGTGCTCGACGGCGCCGGACACACCGCTGACTGCGTCATCGAAAGCGCGGACAGGAGGCAGGCGGCCGTCAGGGCCGAGCAGACCACTTTCACGCCCGAGCCAGCCTCCAGGGCCGTCATCGCCCTGGCTCTGAGTCACGCCGTGCGGCGCGGCTTCTTCATGGAAAAGGCCGTGGAACTCGGCGCGAAGGAAGTCTGGCTCTGGCAGGGGGATCACAGCCAGGGAAAACTCCCCGAAAAGGAGCGTGAGTCCTGGCAGGCCAGAATGATCGCCGGCGTGAAGCAGTCCGGCAATCCGTGGCTTCCCGCCGTGCGCTCCTTCCCCGAAGGAATTTCAGGCGTCATCCGCGAAGCCGGCGCTTTTGAGCACCACATTCTGCCCTGGGAAGTGCAGACCGGCGTGCCCATGCTCGGAATCGACGCGATCGGCCTTCCCGGCACCACAATTTACGTCATAGGCCCCGAGGGCGGTTTCTCCGAACGCGAGATCGCCCTTCTGAACGAAGCGGCCTACAGGCCCGTGAGCTTCGGCCAGCGCATCCTGCGCTGCGAAACAGCGGCCACACTCTGCCTCGGGCTTCACTGGTGGGCCTCCCAACAGCAGGGCAGGCCTGACTGTCCGGGAAAGTAACAGATTCTTCAGCGCGGGCGGAGGCCGGAAATGGCAGAAAATACGGGCGTACAGGAGAAAGGAGGCGGCGGAGTCGTGCCTCCCCTTCCGGAACGCATGCGTCCGGCGGCCCTCGATCTCTTCCTCGGCCAGTCCCACCTCGAAAAGCGCCTCCGCGCGCTCCTCACGGCGGAGCATCTGCCGAGCCTGCTCTTCTGCGGCCCTCCGGGCTGCGGCAAGTCCACCATCGCTCTCATTCTGGCAAAGGGAACGGGACGCCCCTTCAGGCGCATCTCCGCGCCCGAGGGAGGCCTCTCCCAGCTGCGCCGCCTCGTAAGCGGCGTTTCTGTCCTCGTGGCTGACGAACTGCACCGCTTCTCGAAGGCCCAGCAGGATTTTTTCCTTCCTCTCGTGGAAAACGGCAGCCTCACTCTCCTGGCCACCACTACGGAAAACCCATCCTTCGCCGTTACCCGCCAGCTTTTATCGAGGCTCACCGTCCTGCGCATGCGCCCCCTGGGACAGGACGAGCTCCTCACCCTCGCGAAGCGGGGCGCGGAGGAAATGAAGGCGAACATCAGCGGCGACGTGCTGAAAATGCTGGCTGAACTTTCCCGCGGTGACGCCCGCGCCCTCCTGAACCTCGTGGAATACGTGGCGGGGCTCCCCTGCAGGGACGATCCGGAATCCGTGAAGGAAATGCTTCCGGACATCCTGAGAAGCCAGGAGGCGAACGGCGGCAGCCATTACGACCTCACGTCAGCCCTCATCAAGTCCATACGCGGAAGCGATCCGGACGCGGCCCTCTACTACCTGGCCTGCCTCCTCGAAAACGGCGAGGATCCCCGCTTCATCTGCCGCAGGCTCATTCTCTCGGCTTCCGAGGACATCGGGCTCGCGGATCCTGCGGCCCTGACCATGGCTGTCTCCTGCCAGAGAGCCGTGGACTTCGTGGGCATGCCCGAAGCCTATATGCCTCTCGCTGAAACGACAATTTATCTCGCTCTCGCCCGCAAGAGCAATTCCTCCTACGCGGCCTATCTCAACGCGCGCCGCGAGGTGAGAAGTCAGGGCCCCCTGTCCGTCCCCCTGCATTTACGGACTGCCGTCACGCCCCTCCAGAAGGAATGGGGCTACGGCCGCGGCTACAAATACCCGCACGCCTACCGCGGCGGGTACGTGGAGCAGGACTACCTGCCTGACGGGCTCGTGAACAGACGTTTCTATAAACCCAGCGCCAACGGCGATGAGCCACGGCTCTCGCAATGGTGGAGGCGCGTCAAAAACATTCGGGACGACGAGTAATCCCAAGGATCATCCGACATGCACTTCTTCAACCCAGAGAAGGTCA